>JAFRSO010000087.1 GCA_017427545.1 Selenomonadaceae bacterium | reverse complement strand
GCTCTCTCTTTTACGCGACGTATTTGGAATTTCTGAGCCAGAAAAGTTCATTCGGTTTGAAGTTCCTGTCAAACTTAAGCACACCAGCTTCATTGACGCTTTCTTGCCAGATACCAAAGTTATCATTGAGCAAAAATCTTTGGCGGAAAGTCTGTCGCAAGAAAAATCTCAATCCGACGGCTCGACTTTAACGCCTTATGAACAAGCTCAACGCTACGGAAGTTCTCTGCCTTATTCTATGCGCCCCCGCTGGATTGTCGTTTGCAACTTCGCTGAATTTCTTTTGTATGACATGGAAACGCTCGCCGAACCGACTAAAATTTTGCTCGAAGATTTGCCCGAAAAATTTCACGCTCTTGATTTTCTCGTCGACAAAACGAAAAATAAACTTCGTATCGAACTCGAATTGAGTTTGAAAGCCGGTGAAATTGTCGGTAAACTTTATGACGCTCTGCACGCGCAATATCTCAATCCCGATAACGAACATTCTTTGGCAAGCCTTAATAAACTTTGCGTGAGGCTTGTTTTCTGTTTATATGCCGAGAGCGCAGGTATTTTCGGCAAACATAAAATCTTCCGCGATTATCTGCAGAAGGAAAATAACATTCGGCGCGGTTTAATCGACCTTTTCGACGTGCTCAATACTCCAATCAACGAGCGTGACCCGTATCTCGACGATACGTTGAAAAAATTTCCGTTCGTCAACGGCGGCTTATTTTCGGGCGCGATTGAAATTCCCAACTTCACGCCCGAAATTAAAAATCTCCTACTCGACGAAGCAAGTAGCGGTTTCAACTGGGCGGGAATCTCTCCGACTATTTTCGGCGCAGTTTTTGAATCAACGCTTAATCCGATAACGCGGCGGGTAGGTGGCATGCACTACACAAGCCTTGAAAATATCCACAAAGTCATCGACCCGCTGTTTTTAGACGAACTGCGCAACGAACTTCAAACAATCAAACAATCTACCCGCAATCGCAAGAAAAATCTGCTCGCATTTCAAGACAAACTCGCGTCGCTAAAAATTTTTGACCCTGCTTGCGGCTCCGGTAATTTTTTGACCGAAAGTTATCTGTCTCTGCGCCGACTCGAAAACGAAATCCTCAAGGAGCTGTTCGGCTCTCAAATTCAACTCGGCGAACTCCTCAACCCCATTAAAATTTCTATCGGGCAATTTTACGGCATTGAGATTAACGACTTCGCTGTTGCCGTCGCTCAAACCGCCCTTTGGATTGCCGAATTGCAAATGATTCAAGAGACTCAAGAAATCATTCATCGCGACTTGGATTTTCTGCCGCTCAAGAGTTACGCCAATATTCACGAGGGCAACGCGCTCCGAATCGACTGGCGAACCGTCGCGCCCGAAGTCGACTACATCATCGGCAACCCGCCCTTTGTCGGCAAGAGTTTTCAGACGCCCGCGCAAAAATCTGACATGGCGAACGTCTTCGCGGGCATTTCCGGTTATGGCAACCTTGACTACGTGGCTTGCTGGTTCAAAAAAGCCGCCGACTTCATTCACAACACAAAAACGGCTTGCGCTTTCGTCGCCACAAATTCTATCGGGCAGGGCATTGCCGTACCTCCGCTGTGGACTTATCTTTTCGGGCGCAGTGTCGTCGTCAACTTTGTTCATCAAACGTTCAAGTGGACAAGCGAAAGCGCGGACATCGCCGCCGTCCATTGCGTCATCGTAGGCTTTGCAAATTTCCACGCGCCGTCCAAAAAAATTTTCAACGTGCAAAGCGTTCGTGTCGTCGACAACATCAATGCTTATTTACTCGACGCGCCCAACGTCATTGTCCTGCCGCAAGCCAATCCTCTGCGCCAAGACGTGCCGCCCATGATTGTTGGTTCCTGTCCCACTGACGGCGGAAATTTTCTGCTGACAGCTGAAGAACGCGAAGACTTCATCAAGCGCGAACCCGCCGCTGAAAAATGGATTCGTCGCTATGTCGGCTCCAACGAGTTCATCAACAACATCATGCGCTATTGTTTGTGGCTGAAGGATTGCCCGCCCAACGTACTTCGCAAAATGCCGCTCGTGATGAAACGTGTTGAGGGCGTCCGTGATTTTCGTCTTTCAAGCAAAAAAGCGCAGACTCGTCGCCGCGCCGATACTCCCACTCTTTTTGCCGAAGACCGATTTATTGACGCGCCCGCTCTCTTCGTGCCTATGGTTTCTTCTGAAAATCGCCGCTACATTCCTATGGGCTTTGTCAACGGCGTTGTCATCAACAATAAAGCTCTATTCATTCCAAACTGCGACCTGTATATTTTCGGCGTATTAAATTCTTCAATCATGATGACTTGGCTAAAAACTGTCGGCGGGCAATTCAAAAGCGATTACAGATTTTCCGCGACGACTGTCTACAACACTTTCCCGTGGTGCTCTCCGACTGATAAACAACGACGAGCAATCGAAGACGCCGCACAGAAAATTTTGGACGTTCGCGAAAAATATTCGGGCGGGGCTCTTGCCGACTTGTACGACGAATTGAGTATGCCGAAGGATTTACGCGACGCTCATAAAAAAAATGACCGCGCTGTCGCTCAAGCATACGGTCTCGAAAACTTTTTGGACGACGAATCGAAAATCACCGCCGAAATGTTAAAAATGTACAACCAACATTCATAAGGAAATTAGGAG
>JAFRSO010000009.1 GCA_017427545.1 Selenomonadaceae bacterium | reverse complement strand
TTCCTTGTCGAGGTTGATGACTTTGGCATAGCAGCCGCCCTCAAAGTTGAAGACGCCTTGATCGTCCCAGCCGTGTTCGTCGTCGCCGATAAGCAAGCGTTTCGGGTCGGTCGAAAGGGTAGTTTTGCCCGTGCCGCTAAGTCCGAAGAATATCGCAGTGTTCTTTCCTTCGAGATCTGTATTCGCAGAACAATGCATGGCGGCAATACCGCGGAGGGGTAAAAAGTAATTCATCATCGAAAACTGGCCCTTTTTCATCTCCCCTCCGTACCAAGTATTTAATATGACCTGTTCCTTTTCTGTTATATTAAATACGGTAGCAGTTTCCGAATTAAGGCCGAGTTCCTTCCAGTTGGTGACTTTAGCCTTGGACGCGTTGAAGACGACGAAATCGGGTTCTTGATCGAATTCCGCCTGATTTTTCGGGCGAATAAACATATTCGTGACGAAATGGGCTTGCCAAGCCACTTCGACAATGAAACGGATCTTCATTCGGGTATCAAGATGAGTACCGCAGAAACCGTCGACGACGAAGAGACGCTTGCCGGAAAGTTCCTCAATAGCCATTTTCTTGAGAGCCTTCCAACTTTCGACAGAACACTTTTTGTTATCGTTAGGAAATTCCGGAGTTGTCCACCAGATTTCGCCGGGCGCGCCTTCTTTGGTAGTATCGTCATAAACGATAAATTTGTCTTTAGGACTGCGTCCGGTATAGATACCGGTCATCACATTTAAAGCACCGAGCTCTGTCTCTTGCGCCACGTCGTAGCCGGTGAGACCCGGTTTGGTCTCTTCGTTGAAAAGGACTTCGTAAGTGGGGTTGTAAATAACTTCTTTGATATTTTTAATTCCATACTTGCTCAAATCCATCATAGGCATAATCTCTACCTCCAAAAAAATTTATGCGTCGATAATAAGCTTTTATCGCGAAATTGTCAATTATCATTTTTGCACAAAAAAATTGACCCGCGCCCGATTTTGTGCTAAAGTGTAATCGTAAAATCAAACTTAAACACTCGTCGAAACGTGAGCCAAAAAATCAACTCGTGTTTTATTTTAAGCGTTCCGGCGTATTCTGTCAAATTACAAAGGAGGAATTTATATGACTGTTGATGAAGCGAAGAAAATCTTGCTTGCGGCAACACTCAGTCCACTCGAACAAACCGCATTGCGTTTCTTGATTTTGGAACTTGACAGCAGTATTAAAGACCTGCCGGGCGAAGAATGGCGTAATATTACCGATGATAACGTCAATTATGGAGGCAAATACCAAGTGAGTAATTTTACTCGCATTAGGTCGCTTTACAGAGGCAAAGTTAGAATTATTAAACCTGACATTATTCATACCGGCTACTTACGCGTTACCCTTTATAAAGACGGCAAAACAAAAAGTTATTACGTCCACGTTCTCGTAGCAAAAGCTTTTATTCCGAATCCCGAAAATAAACCCTGCGTGAATCACCGCGACGGGAATAAGCAAAACAATGCTATTGACAATCTTGAGTGGGTCACACAAAGTGAAAATGCCAGACATGCTTACGAAACCGGCTTGCGGAAAAGTGGTTGCGAACACGGCAGAGCAAAGTTGACGGCTGAACAGGTTCGTGAGATTCGTCGCGATTGTATCCCCGGCGACCTTGAAAAAGGGCTTAAAGCATTTGCCAGAAAATTCAACGTTACGCCCAGAGTGATTCGTTTCGTTTTCGACGGCGAAAGTTACAAAGACGTCGAATAAATTACGGCGCGGCTTCGGTCGGCGTCAACAAAAGCCTCGACAACGCGTCGGGGTTTTTTTCATAAATTGACTTCACCCTTTATGATAACTGTGATATAATCCGCATATCAAATTATTGGGGGAGATTTTATGGAAGCATTGCACGGCGTGATTAACGACATTAACTCGTTCCTGTGGACGTATATAATCATCATCGCGCTAATCGGATCGGGTGTCGTCTATACATTTCGGACAAAATTTGTTCAAGTGCGGCTCCTGGTCGAAATGATTAAATTGATTTTCGGAAGCGCGGGTGCCAAAACTACCGGCAAGGAAATCAGCGGCTTTCAGGCATTTTGCGTATCGACGGCCTCGCGAGTCGGTGTTGGCAACATTGCGGGCGTCGCCATTGCGATTGTCACGGGCGGCCCCGGCGCAGTCTTTTGGATGTGGTTAATTGCTTTCATCGGTTGCGCTACAGGTTTTGTCGAGAGCACTCTTGCGCAGATTTACAAATTGCCCAGAGGTGACGGAGCATTTTTCGGCGGCCCGGCATATTACATGAAAAACGCTCTTCACATGTCAGGCTTGGCAAAACTTTTCGCGGTTTTAATTTCTGTGACTTTCGGCTGGATTTATGTTTCCGTTCAGGCAAATACAATCGTCGGCGCAGTCGAAACGGCTTTTGGCATTGACCACGCGATAACAGCTGTAGTCGTGGCAGGGTTGACGGCATTGGTTATTTTCGGCGGCGTGACGAGAATTGCCAAGTTCGCTGAAATGCTCGTGCCGTCAATGGCGGGACTTTATCTTTTGAGTGCGCTGGTAATTATCGTGATGAACTTCGACAAAGTGCCCGCAATGTTCATGTTGATAATTCATGACGCCTTTGAACCTCAAGCGGCAGTCGGCGGAGGATTTGGTGCAGTCTTCATGACGGGTGTACGTCGCGGTTTATTTTCCAACGAGGCGGGCGAAGGTTCCGTACCGAATGCTGCGGCCACTGCCAGCGGTAAACATCCTGTCCGTCAAGGTTTGATTCAATCTTTCGGCGTCTATGTCGACACGTGGCTTGTATGTTCCGCAACGGCATTTTCAGTTTTGCTCACGGGTGAATATTCTATCGGCGGCGAACTTACCGGCGTCTCACTCGTTCAAATGTCTTTGGCCAGCGTCTACGGAACTTACGCTCCGCATATCCTTGCAGTGATTGTATTTTTATTTGCGTTCAGTTCAATCGTCGGCAACTATTTTTACGGCGAAGTCAACATTGCTTTCTTTGAGGGCGATGAGTCGGGATTTTTGCCAAGCTCCGTTGCACGTCACGCCATGAACTTTTTCCGCGTCGGTGTCATTGCAATGGTTCTGGTAGGAGCCTTTGCAGAACTCGGTTTGGTTTGGGACTCTGCTGACTTGTTCATGGGATTTTTATGCTTGACGAATTTATTTGCAGTGGCTCGCCTTGGCAAGTACGCGTTCATTGCCCTTGACGATTACATTGCTCAAAAGAAACGCGGCGTTGAGGAGCCTGTCTTTGACCCGAACATTATGCCCGATAAAGAGGGTGTCCACGCTTGGGGAATTGATGACAAAAAATAAATTTTTATCGTCGCAAGAGTCAGCACCTTCGTTAAGGGAACAGGGATTAGGGAACAGGGAACAGGTTTATCTACTCCCTAATCCCTAACCCTAATCCCTGACGAGGGTGTTTTTCTTTTGATTTTCACACAGCTGTTGTATCTTGATAAGGAACTAGTAGCTAGTAGCTAACAGCTAATTCCTAATTAATTCAGGTTGACTTTAAGCGTAGTTTTGATTATCCTCAATGCGAGGTGAATTTAGTTGGGCTTGAAGATGAAAATTTACCGTGCTTTAACCGGCTCGACCGTTCGGAATCTTATCCGACGCGTTGAGGATTTTTGCGCGCTGAATTTGCCGACCGTGCACGGGAAAATTTTTTTGCCGCTCAAAGCCGCCGCCAAAACTGCCTTGTTGAAATTTTCTATGGCGGGCGGAAAAATATCCGAACGTGAATTGCAATTCTGGGAAGTCTCCACGCAGGAAAATTTTTCCCCGATGGTGAGCGTCATTGTCCCGAACTTTAATCACGCGACCTTCTTGCCTCAACGCCTCGAAACTGTTTACAATCAAACCTACAAAAATTTTGAAGTGATTCTCCTGGACGACGCTTCCACCGATAACAGCCGTGAGATTTTGAAAGATTTTCACGCCCGCCATGCCGATAATACGCGGCTGATTTTCAACGAAAAAAATTCCGGCGGAGTTTTCAATCAGTGGCGCAAGGGCATTGAGGCGGCTCGCGGTGATTTGATTTGGATTGCCGAGAGCGATGACTTTTGCACGGAAAATTTCTTGTCGGAACTTGTACCCGCCTTTGCTGACGACGCAATTCAACTTGCCTTCAGCCGAAGTGATTTTATTCAGGACGGGCAAAAAATTTTCACAACCGAAAACTATCTTGCCGACCTTCCGAGTTTCGATTGGAGTAAAAATTTTGCAATGACTGCCGCCGAATTTGTCGAGCAGGGTTTCGGCATTAAAAATATTATCCCGAACGTCAGCGGTGTCCTCTTCCGCAGGAGAAAAACTTTTCCCGAAATTTGTACGGACATGAAACTTTGCGGCGATTGGGCTTTTTATCTTGACGTGATTAAAGGCGGCTGTGTTTATTATTCGCCCGCCGCCACGAATTTTTATCGCGTTCACAAAAACAGCACGTCGCTTGCCATTCAGAAGACGCCGCGTTATTTTTCCGAGCACGAGAAAATTGCCGTGTTCGTCGCAGAAAATTATCATGTGCCCGAATCAATTCACGAGGCGCACTTCAAAAAATTGGAGGAACATTTTTTCGGCTATTACGGCGGCAAAAATTCGAGTGAGCTTGAAAAACTTTTCGACATGAAAAAAATTTTACGCGTCGCCCGCAAGCCGAATATTTTAATGGGCGTTTTGGCGATGAGCATTGGCGGCGGTGAAGTTTTTCCGCTGATTTTAGCCAATGAACTCAACCGCAGAGGACTTGCCGTCACGGTTTTGGATTTTCAAATGTCCGACGATCTTCCCGAAATTCGCAATAAACTCAATCCCGACGTGCCGTTGATTTACCTCAACAAAACCGGCGGGCTTGCCGAAATCGTTTCGCAATTCAAAATCGACGTGATTCACACGCATTACGGCGTTACCGATTCGGCCGCCAGTTACGTCGTCGAGGCCAATCCGAATTTGCGCCATATCGTCACGCTTCACGGCATGTACGAGGCGGCGGACAAGGTTTATCTCAAGACGATTCTCGCCCGCGTGAAAAAATCCGTCGACGCATTTGTTTACATTGCCGATAAAAATTTGACGCCGTTTAAGGAAAATAATTTCGGTCACGAAGAAATTTTTCATAAGATCGGCAACGGGCTGGAGCGTTCGCCGATAAATCCCATTGCCCGCAATCAGCTTGCCATTCCGAAAAATTCTTTCGTGGCATGTGTCGTAAGTCGTGCCATTCCGCAAAAAGGTTGGCAGGCGGCGATTGAGGCGGTTAAGCTTGCCAACGAAATCAGCCGTCGACGTATCGATTTGATTTTAGTCGGCGCGGGAGAAATGTACGATAAGCTCAAAGGACGCGTCCCAGAATTTGTTCATCTTGTCGGCTTCAAAAGCAATGTTCGTGATTATCTTGCGGCGGCCGATATCGGTTTGTTGCCGAGTGAATATGCCGGCGAAAGTTTTCCACTGCTGATAATCGACAGCTTTTTTGTAGGACGGCCGGTCGTCAGCTCAAATATCGGCGAAGTTCCCGCAATGGTCGAGGACGCGGGCATTGTTTTTGATTTGGTTGACGGGAAAGTTCCTGTCGACGAACTGGCAAAAATTCTGCGCGAGCTGGCCGAAAATCATTCCGCCTACAAAAAAATTCAACGTCGCGTCGCCAAAGTTGCCGAAAAATTTTTGATTGAGAACATCGCCGAAAAATACATTGAACTTTACAAGGAAACTTATTCATGAGCCTTTACCGCACCTTGAGGAGTTTCATCGGGAAAAATTTTGTGCGCCCGTTCGAGGATTTTTGTGCGGTGAATTATCCCGCGCTCAATGATTTTATTTTCTATCATCTTCGGCACAGGACGCGTCGTGAGGATTTGGGCGACGCTTATTTTATGCGGGTGAGTAAGCTTGAAAATTTCGTTCAGCTCAAGCGCGAGAAAGATTTTGCGCTGAAAATTCCGCTTGATTTTGACGCGCCGCCCGTCAATTTTCGAGTTGCGGCAGTCGTTCACATTTTCTATCCCGAACTTGCCGACGAACTTAAAAAACTTTTGCTGAACATTCCCTGCGCGGTCGACGTGTTCATTTCGACGACTTCGCCCGAAAAAAAATTTGCTATTGAAAAAATTTTCGACGACTTCGGCAAAGGCTCCGTCACGATAAAAATTTTCGACAATCGCGGGCGTGACATTGCGGCAGCGTTCGTCGGCTTCAAGGAAATTTATAAAAATTATGACGCGTGCATTCATATCCACTCGAAAAAATCTCCGCACGCTGAAACGAGACTTGCAGGTTGGCGCGACCACCTCTATAAAAATTTGCTGGGCAGTCCCGAAATCGTCGGCGGCATTTTGAATATTTTGGCAGTCGATAAAGTCGGAATGATTTTCCCGCAATATTACACGCCGATTCGTACCGCGCTGAATTGGGGCGAAAATTATCACGGCACAAAAAATTTTTTGCACAGACTCGGCGTTGAAATGGACAATCGGCATTTGCTGGAGTTTCCGGCAGGTTCAATGTTTTGGTTTAAGCCGCAAGCCCTTGAGCCGTTGTTGAATTGCGGGTTGACATTTGACGACTTCCCGGAAGAGTGCGGACAACTTGACGGGACGATTGCCCATGCGATTGAGCGGGCATTTTTATTTATCGTCGAGGCGGCGGGTTTCACGTGGATAAAAATTGACGGCGACGGCTTGAAATCTTTTTCACGGGCGGAACTGACTGCCAACATTGAACGGGCTGAACATTCGGTCTTGAAGCGTTATTAGAAAGTAGAAAGTAGAAAGTAGGGAGTAGTAAAATCTACTTTCTATTACCTAATTTCTACTTTCTAAAAGGAGTGATCCCTTTGAACTTGGACGGCTTTTCGATGCGGCCGCTGACTTTGGAGCTGGAAAAATTTTTAGTCGGCGGGCGCGTCGATAAAATCACACAACAAAATAAAGCAAACTTAACAATCACGATACGACAGCCGGGTAAAACTTTTCTGTTGAGAATTTCACTCGCGCCGCAAAATCCTTCGGTGCACTTGCTGAAAAAATCGCCCGAAAATTTACCGGAGCCGCCGACGTTTTGCATGGTGTTGAGAAAAAATTTGGAGGGCGGACGCGTCGCGGCAATTCATCAACATGAACTCGACCGAATAATTTTTATCGACGTGGATTCAATCGGTGCGGGCGGAAAAATTCAAACGTTCACGCTGGCGGCGGAACTCATCGGCAAGTACAGCAATTTGATTTTGATTTCTGACGGGGTGATTGTCGACGCGCTGAAAAAAATCGGTACGAACTCAAGCCGCGTCCGAACTGTTTTGCCGAATCAAAATTATCAACTGCCGCCCGCTCAAGATAAGCTCGACATTTTCGCAACGGACGTGGAAAAAATTTTGTCGCGAATCAAGGTGGAAGATTCTCGGCTCGACAAAGCGATTATGAATACTTGTCAAGGCTTCGGGCCTCAAAGCGTCCGTGAGACAATTTTTTCAGCCGGACTTCCCAACGACATAAAAATTTCCGCGCTCGACGGAAAAGACTTCGACAGCTTGAAAAATTCACTGATTGAGATTCGTGACGCCGCTAAAAATCCTACGCCGTGCATGATTATCGACGCGGGAAAAATTTTGGCAATATCTGCCGTCAAGCTGAATTATCTTCAAGGCGACGTTCGGACGTTTGAAACGCTTTCCGAACTTTTGGAGACTGCTGACGAAATTGCCGGCAGTTACGTCCCGCCCGATAAAGAAAAATTTTCCAAGCTCGTGGGTAACGAATTGCGTCGCGCCGTGAATAAAATTTCCGTGTTGGAAAGTGAACTTGCCGCCGCTGAAAATGCTGATGATTGGCGGATTCGTGCGGATAATCTTTCGACTTACCGCTACCAATTCAAAGATCATGCTGACGACGAGATTACGGTTGAGAATATTTATGATGGCGAAAAAATTTCAATCCCGCTCGACCGCCGAATCACGATTGCCGCCAATGTTCAGGCCTGCTATAAAAAATACGACAAGCTCAAGCGTTCGACGAAATTTATTGCCGAGCAGATTGAACTTTGCCGCGAAGAAATTTTTTATCTGGAGAGCGTCGCCCATTCGTTGACTGCCTCGACGACAATCGCCGACATTGACGAGATTCGCACGGAGTTAATCGCGGGCGGCTATCTCAAGGAAGTCAAGAAACGTACCGCGCTAAGCAAGAAACCTCAACCGCTGAAATTTTTTGCTCCCGACGGCACGGAAATTTTGGTTGGGAAAAATAATTCGCAAAATGACCGCTTGACGTTTAAAATCGCCGCGCCGGATGATTTGTGGCTCCACACGAAAGAAATTACCGGTTCGCATGTCATCGTTCGCAGCTCAAATGTCAGTAACGAGACTCTACAGCTTGCCGCCGAAATAGCCGCGCATTTTTCCAAGGCTCGTGATTCGTCGAAAGTCCCCGTCGATTACGTTCAATGTAAATTTGTCAAGAAACCTTCGGGTGCCAAGCCGGGATTTGTCATCTTCACGAATCAACGCACGCTTTACGTCACGCCACGTGAAGATTTGAAAACTTTTTGGCGCGGTGATAACGTTTGAACGGTCATAACGATTAAGCGCGTCAGCAGGATGCAACGTCACGTTGCCGCCACGTGAAGATATACAAAATATTTTATCGCAGGCGCAGGATTAAAATTTTTTGCCGCGAAAATTTTATGTTAAATTTTTCGGGAGCTTGTATGATGAGGATTTATCTTGATAATTGTTGTTTCGGCAGACCGTTCGACGACCAAAGCTTCCCGCGAATAGCTGAAGTGAAGTCACACACTTCAAATTATGTAAACGTAGGCTTGTCAGAAATTGTTATGGCTAAGGCGGAAAAATTTATTCGAAATCACCCCGAAGACAGCTATGCTAATCAAAAATTTTCAAGCAGTATCAAATAAATTTTTTGCAAAGGAGAGAGCTTTATGAAGTCTGAATTCACGCTCAAGCTTGAGCGGTGCAAGGGTTGCGGAATTTGCGTGACGTTTTGTCCGAAGCAGGTTTTGGCATTGGACACGTTGGGCAAAGTCTACGTCGCCAATCACGAGAATTGCATAGCTTGCGGGCAATGTGAGCTGCGCTGCCCCGATTACGCAATCTTCATGGACAAAGTTAAAAAGGAGGCGTCGAAATGAGTGCAAGATTGATGCAAGGCAACGAGGCAATCGCTGAAGGTGCGCTTAAAGCCGGCGTCAGATTTTTTGGCGGCTATCCTATCACGCCGTCAACTGAAATTGCCGAGAGTTTGGCGAAACTTCTGCCAAAAGTCGGCGGAACTTTCGTTCAGATGGAAGATGAAATTGCCAGCATGGGCGTTGTATTGGGCGCGTCTTTGGCAGGCAGAAAAGTTTTAACCGCATCTTCCGGCCCCGGCATAAGTCTCAAGCAAGAGCTTATCGGTTACGCCTCCGCAGCAGAAATTCCCGCCGTGATTGTCAACGTCCAACGCGTCGGCCCTTCGACAGGTCAACCTACTGCGCCCAGTCAAGGTGATGTCATGCAAGCGCGTTGGGGCACTCATGGCGACCATTCAATTATCGTTTTGAGTCCGTGGAGTGTTCGTGAGGCCTTTGACATTGCGGTTAAATCCGTCAACTACGCTGAACGCTTCCGCACGCCCGTAATTTTGCTGACTGATGAAATTGTCGGCCACCTTCGCGAAAATGTCGAACTGCCCGCCGAGGTTGAAATTTATCCGCGCCGTGCACCGAAAATTTCTCGCGCAGAGGGCTATCAACCTTACGCGCCCGATGAAGATTTGGTTCCGAACGTCGCCAATTTCGGCGAAGGCTATCACATTCACGTTACCGGCTTGATTCACGACGACACAGGTTTTCCAAGCGGCAGTCCCAAAGTCACGCGTGAGGCTATCAAACGTATGCACGATAAAATTTCCCGTGCGGCTGATGAAATTATCGAAGTTCATCAAGAATTTATGGACGACGCGGAGTTTGCAGTTTTGAGTTTCGGCGGAACGGCTCGCACGGCTTATGAGGCAGTCCTCAATGCTCGTAAGCGCGGTCACAAGGTCGGCTTCGTAAGATTGATTACAATTTTCCCGTTCGCAGAAAAAATTATTCATGAACTGTCGAAAAATCTTCGCGGATTAATCGTCGCGGAATTGAACTTCGGACAAATCGTCAACGAGGTTGAACGCGCCGTTAAAGGTCAATGCCCCGTCAAACTCTGCGCCAAATACGACATGACGATTTTTGAGCCGGAGGAAATTGAGCAATCGATTGATGAACTTATCGCGGAGGTGAACGGAAAATGATTGAACGCAGTTACGAAAAATTTTTCAGACAGAATCGCCTGCCGCATTTATGGTGTCCCGGTTGCGGCAACGGAATTGTCATGAAGGCTATCGTTCAGGCGATTGAAAAAAATCCCGCCTTCACGCAGGATAATACGGTTATCGTCAGCGGAATCGGTTGCAGTTCGCGGGCGTCGGGATATATGGACTTCGACACGCTTCACACTGCTCACGGCAGGGCAATTCCCTTTGCAACGGGCGTAAAACTTGCTCGTCCCGAATTGAATGTTATCGTCATCACGGGCGACGGCGACTGTACAGCTATCGGCGGCAATCATTTTATTCACGGCTGCAGACGCAACGTTGATTTGACGGTGATTCTGTTCAACAACAATATTTACGGCATGACGGGCGGTCAGGCTTCACCGATGACGCCTCTCGGCAAGAAAGCTACGACTGCTCCTTACGGCTCCGTTGACAGACCTTTTGACGCCTGCAAATTGGCGGAGGCGGCCGGTGCCACTTACGTTGCACGCTCAACGGCCTTTCACGTTCAACACCTCGTCAAGACGATTGAGGACGGTTTGAACAATCGCGGATTTTCATTTATTGAAGCTCTCGTTCAATGTCCGACGGCTTATGGCAGACGCAATAAAATGGGCGATCCTGCAAAGATGATGGCGTGGATGCGTGATAATGCCGTCATGAAAAATGCTTGGGATAAACTCCCCGATGATAAAAAAATCGGCGACAAATTCCCGATTGGATTGTTCTATAAGGCGGAGGCCGAACCTTACGACGCGGCTTATCAGCAAATTATCAACGTGGCGGGAGGCGGTGCGAAATGAGGAAGCAATTAAGATTGTCGGGCAGCGGCGGACAAGGTGTCATCACGGCGGCAATAATTTTGGCGGAGGCGGCAGTCTCTGAAGGCAAAAACGCCGTTCAATCGCAAAGCTACGGTCCTGAAGCTCGCGGCGGCGCATCAAAATCTGAAGTCATTATCGACGAGGAAAAAATTTATCACCCGCATGTCAAGACGCCGGATTTCGTTTTGGCAATGACGCAGAAGGCCGCCGATAAATATTTCCACGACCTCAATCCCGAAGGCACTTTGATTTTGGATGATGATTTGGTTCCGACTTCGCCTGACTTCAAAAATATTATTCGCGTCCCGATAACGAAACTTGCTGTCGAAAAACTCGGCAAGGCACTCTTCGCCAACATCGTTGCATTGGGCGTGATTGTCAAAGTTACAAAGCTGGTTGACTTCGAGACGATAAAAAAATCCGTGGCAACAAGAGTTCCGCCTCACACAGTCGAACAAAATATGCAGGCCTTGCAACTCGGTTTCGACGCCGTGTAAATTTTTCGGGCGGTGATGAGCTTGACCAAAGATGAATTGTGGCAGAAAGGTTTATACTTCTCCGACCTCGGTGATCATAAGCAGGCACTTAAATTTTTCAAGCAGGCTGTCGTGCTCGACCTGAAATATGACGGCTTGAACAAATATGAATTGTGGCAGGAAGGTTTATACCTCTTCAATCTCGGCGAGTATGAGCACGCGATTAAATATTTCACGAAGGCTATCGCGCTTGATCCGAAATATGATATTGCGTACAATTCGCGCGGCCGGGCTTATTCCAACCTTGGAGACTACAAACACGCGATTGCCGATTTCAACAAGGCGATTGAATTTTATTCGACGGACGCCGACCATTTCAACAGACGCGGGATTTGCTACAGTTCGATTGGAGATTATGAGCGGGCGATTGTCGATTTCAACAAAGCGATTGAACTCAAGCCGCAACGTGAGGAATATTATATCAATCGCGGGCTTGCCTACGTTGAGCTGAAAAATTATAAACAGGCAATGAAAGATTTTAATACGGCGGTTAAGCTTAGAGCGGATTACGCCATCTCCTATTATCATCGCGGCGATCTTTATGTTAAACTTGGAAATTTTCCGGCGGCGATTATGGATTTTAACGAGGCGATTGAAATCAGTGATTCCTTTGTTGAGGCGCGACAGCTGCGCGGCATGTCTTATTATTTTTTGCGGAAATATGAGCGCGCAATTAAAGATTTCGACAGAACCATTAAGGATAACGCAAATGACGACACGTCGTATTTCTATCGCGGAATGTCGCATTATCATCTGGAAAATTTCCGTCAGGCGACAAAAGATTTAACCAAAGCTGCCCGATCCTATCCTAATTTTGTTGAGATTTTCAAGTATCGTTGCATGGCTTATGAAATGCTCGGCGAAGAGGAACGGTCTAAGGCCGATGCCAGAAGAGTGACTGGACTCTGTAAAAAAAATTCGTGATAAAATTTTTCAACAAAAATGCTCCCCGATTTTTTCGAGGAGCTGATTTTTTTTATTTCCGTATCGTGAATGAAATTTCATCTTTAAGAACAGGTGTATGTGAACCCTTCCTAAATAAAATATTTGACAAAAGCGGAGCAAGCAGGTACAATTTAAGAGTTTTAACAGCAAAGTAAAAATTATGCGTCCGTAGCTCAGTTGGATAGAGCAACGGCCTTCTAAGCCGTGGGTCGCGTGTTCGAGTCACGCCGGACGCGCCATATGAAATCAACAAAGTCCCGACTTCGGTCGGGGCTTTTTCCGTTTGGTGGGTCCATTTGTGGGTCCACTAAAAGATTCTATGAAAATTTACATTTTGCATCGCATTTTCAAGACTTATTATCTGCTAAATTTTGTTCGTCCGAAAAATCTTTATTATGGCAACGTCATTTTTTCAACGGACGGGACGGACAAACGGACGAAGTTTGCATTAAAATTTGAAGCACGTAGCTCTTTAAGAAAATGAAATTTCTGTGAAGAAATTATAGTCAACACGTCGAATTTTCAGCTTAATATCAGATTGACTAAAAATTTTATTTATGGAAGGGAAATGTTAAGCTGTGGTCACCGTAGATGAGTTGCTCGAAAAATATCGTAGCGCAGAAATTTCAGAGCGTGATAAAGGCGCAAAATTTGAGCGGCTCATGAAAAATTTCTTGCTGACTAATCCAGTTTATCGCGGGAAATTTTCGGATGTCTGTCTGGCTGTGGAATGAATTTCCTTTCCGTGACGAACTCGGCACCGTCGATTTGGGTATCGATATTGTTTGCAAAGCTGTTGACGGCGATTTTTGGGCAGTGCAATGTAAATTTTACGCCGAAACGTCGACAATCGATAAAGCCGCCGTCGACTCGTTCTTGTCGAACAGCTCGCGGACGTTCGGTGGAAAAAATTTTTCAGCGCGACTGTGGATTTCAACTTCCGATAACTTGACTGATAACGCCGAAAAAACTTTGCAGAATCAATCGCCGCCCGTCGCCCGAATTGGCATGGAAGAATTGAGAAAAGCCGCCGTTGACTGGGAAAAACTCGACGCAGGCACTTTCGGCGAAGAGGCAGTAAAAAATTTTCGCGAACCTCTTCCGCATCAGCTCGACGCTATCAACGCCGCGCAAAATCACTTCCAAAATCACAGTCGCGGAAAATTAATAATGGCGTGCGGAACCGGCAAAACTTACACGTCGCTCAAAATCGCCGAAAAACTTTTTCCAAACGGAAAACTTTTATTTTTAGTGCCGTCAATCTCTTTGCTCGGACAAATCCTTTACGAGTGGGCAACTTTTGCCGAAAATCCTTTCAATTACATTTGCGTTTGCTCCGATGAAACCGTCTCGAAGAAGACTGAAGACGAAATTAATGGCGTCAATCTGCCGCTACCCGCCACGACCAATCCTGACGAAATTTCTCGCCGCCTTGAAACTTTTTCCGATAATATGACGGTCGTCTTCTCAACTTATCAATCGCTCGATAAAGTTTCAGCCGCGAAGATTTCCTTCGAC
>JAFRSO010000086.1 GCA_017427545.1 Selenomonadaceae bacterium | reverse complement strand
GTATTCGCCGCCCGTCGTGTCGATAATTTCACGAGCCTCTTGATAGTTGTTAAAAGTCCAAGGAATCGTGGCAATCAAAAGATGTTCGTCCATGACCGCCATAACACCCGCCGCGTACGCCGCCAAATCAACTGCGCCGTCGGCAATCATTTCAATACCCTTCGAGGCGTTGCCGCCTGCAAGCTGGTCGTTCGGGAAAACGTCGATTGTGATATTCCCGCCGCTCTCCTTTTCCATGAGTTCAGCAAATTTCATCGCAACCTTGGTATCGGTCGCAATGTTTGTGCCGTTGACGCTCATGACCAACTTGATTTTCTGATATTCGCCCTCTTTGCGCGGACCGTCGGCAGCTTGTTCACCGCAACCCGTAAACGCGAGTAAACTGCACATGAGCAGCACCGACATCAGAATTTTTCTCCACATCGGCATTTTCAAATCAGCTCCCCTCCTTCAAAAAACCCTCTACCACTTCTAAACCAACATAGGACGTTGATTCATCTGCGCGTATAATATCATTAACGCGGCTAATCTGTCAACTGCTTGCAAAAGTTTTTTTTTATGGTTTTATCGCAGTTGAAAAGTCAGCAAGCGTATGATAAACTGCCTAGAAATAACAACTTTCGGAGGTCACAATGCCTGACGCGCTGAAAGATTTTCTTAACCGCGAACTCGAAGAAATTAAGCAAAATAAAATTCGAGCAGGGGCTATCGTTATATGTTTCGTCGTGGCAGTGATTTTTTTGATAGCGGACGATTCCGGCGAAGAAATTAAATTGAACGAATCGCCGAAGATTGCCGAAGCCCCGCCTTTGACGAAAGATTTTCCGGTTAAAGATTTACCCGTCACGACCGCGCCTGTAGAAAAATCCGTTGAAGGCGTTACACTTGTCCTCGGAGCAAATGCCGAACCGCTTTTAATCGGCGACCCCTTCGCATTTGAAGAAAAACCTAAGCCGCCTCCCAAAGTCGACATGCCGCCCGTCCCACCAATAATTTTGCCGAAAATCCCTGAACAATCTCAACCTCAACCGCAGGAAAAAATTATCTTGACGGGAACGGCTATCAGCGGCTCGAATAAAACGGCAATGTTCCTGCGCGGCAAAGAAACTCTCTTCCTTACTGTCGGCGACGAAATTAACGGGCGACTGATTGTCGACATAAGCCCCGACTTTGTGACTTTCGCCGATAATGTTCGTGTCTATGTGCAAAAGGAGTTGAGATGATTGAATTTGAAAAAATTTTTGCCGCTACTGGTTTCGGCAATTTTTTTTATGCCCGCGTCAACTTCAGCTGCACCAATGACATTAAGTGTGCATGAAGCCGACTTGCGCTCAACGATAATGCTCGTGGGTAAAAATGGCGGCTTAAATGTATTAGTTGATGATTCTGTTAAAGGGAGCATTTCTATTTCAGTGAAAAACGTTGCTCCTGTCCACATTCTTGAAATCATTGCCAATGTAAAAAATCTGCGTCTCCTACACGAAGCAGACGTTTATATTTTGACAGCAGAATTAATTCCTGCTGAAGCTATGCAAAGTTATGTTATCCCGATTCGATACGGTGACGCAGAGACATTGAGAAAAGCTGTTTATAAAGTGCTAGACGTTGAACCAGAAAAACCTCGCGTTGAATCAATGAAAGTTAAAGACAACGATGGTACTGAACGCACTTATAGATATACATTTGATAAATATAAAGATAACTTGACCGGTGATGATGAAAAAGATGACCCTCGCACTATGCGAGTTTATATCAATCCCGAAGTCAATGCCTTGGTTTTATATGGCACGCCCGCCGAATATGAACGCGTTAAAAATCTTTTGGCCAGCCTTGACGTTGAACTCAAGCAAGTTTCCGTTGAGGCGAAGATTTTGGCTATCGACAAGAACGAATCCAAAAATCTCGGTGTGGAGTGGATGTGGTCGACGATTCCGCAATATCCCGAACGCGACGACAATTCTTATACCCGCGTCAACAGTGACGGTTCCGTTACCCGCTACGAAGAATACGAATTTACGCGCAGGAGTGATGAATCTACCGGCTTTGGAATTATTCGTTTCGGGCGCACTCATGAAGGTTTTCCTTACGAATTTTATTACGGCGCAAAAATTAATGCTCTCGTCACTGACGGCAAGGCGAAAATTTTATCCCGCCCGAATGTCATGACGATTCAAGGTCGCGAAGCCGTTATCAACGTCGGAAGTTCCGTACCCGTTCCGACAATTCAAACGACAAATTCAACCGTAACGAACTCAATCACTTATCGCGATGCGGGAATTATTTTAAAGTACACGCCGCGAATCAATGCGGACGGCACGATAACTGCTAAAATTCACACGGAGGTTAGCACGCCGCAATACGTTGCCGACATGCAAGCCTATCGATTCAATACGCGTTCGGCTGAAACGACTGTAACTGTCCGTGACGGCGAACCTATGGTTATCGGCGGGCTGATTGGTGCGGAAGAAGAAAAATCCGTCAGCAAAATTCCTTTCCTCGGAGACCTGCCGATTTTGGGCGCATTGTTCAGGAATCATCGCAAGAGCAAATCCGAATCTGAACTTATAATTTTTTTGACGGCTCATGTTTTAGGGAGCAACTCAAATGAAATTTTATCCGTTAAACCTTGATGTGGTTTATCATACTTTCTTTGCTTGCCCATTTAGCGTGAGAGCTGTTAGCTGGTAGCTGGTAGCTAGAAGCTAAAACGCTCAGTGCGCGGGCGGCGCCGTCATCCTTGACGGCTTCTAATTCCTTGCGCGATTAGCTTTATTTTCGGAGGTCTAAGTTTGAAATTTTATCCGTTAAACCTTGATGTGGAAGAAAAATCTTGCGTGATAGTCGGCGGCGGGGAAGTGGCATTGAGGAAAATTCAAGGGCTGTTAGCGGCGGGAGCAGTCGTCAAAGTCATTGCCCCGGAAATTTGCGCGGGTGTCGAAGAACTTTTCCGGCGCGGAGAAATTTCCTTGACGCGTGAAAATTTTTCGGCAGAATTGCTCGGCGACGAAGTGATTTTAATCGCGGCAACGAATAATCCCGAAGTCAATCGGCAAGTTTCGGAAGTGGCGCGGTCTAAAAAAATTCTCGTCAATGTCGTCGACGGCGGCGGCAATTTTAATGTACCGTCAACGATTCGGCGCGGTGAATTATTATTGACAATCTCCACGGGCGCAAATTCTCCCGCGTTCGCAAAATTCGTTCGGGAAATGTTGGAGCTTGAACTCGGAGAAAATTTTGGTGCGGGGCTTGAAATAATTTCGGCGTGGCGGCTGAAAGTCAAAAAAATTTTGCCCAATCCGCAGGCAAGGAAAATCTTTTGGCGAAAAATCTTGACGCAGGAAACTTGGCAACTTTTGAAGCACGGACAACTTAACGAGTTGGAGGACAAAATCAATCATGCACTTGAAAGTTTTGGGATTGAATCACAGGACGGCTCCCGTTGAAATCCGCGAGAAATTTTCTATCGGCAAGGAAGCTATTCGGCGCGGGCTTGAAAATCTCGACGGCTACGACGGTTTGAGTGAGGCGGTTATCCTGTCGACGTGCAATCGCAGTGAAATTTATGCCGTCACAGCTCAAGATTGCGAGTTGAGCACCTACCAATTTTTGAACGATTTGATTGGCGGCGTCGATAAAAATTTTCTCTACGAATTTGACGACGAGGCTTGCGCGGAACATCTTTTTGAGGTGGCGGCAGGGCTTGATTCACTGGTCTTGGGCGAAGGGCAAATTTTATCGCAGGTCAAAGAAGCTTATTCCGTCGCGAAATCTGCGGCGGCTACAAGTACGATTTTGAACACGCTTTTTCATCGGGCGATAGCGGCGGGCAAGCGCGTCCGAACTGAAACTAAAATTGCGTATAATTCGGTGTCGGTAAGTTCAGCGGCGGTTGAGTTGGCAAATAAAAAATTGGGCGGGCTTATCGGCAAGAGCGCGTTAATTTTCGGGGCGGGCAAAATGGCTCAACTGACGGCTCAACATTTACTGTCGCACGGTCTGAAAAAAATCTTCGTGGCGAATCATCATCTTTCACGCGCCGAGGAAATGGCGTTGAAAATCGGCGGGCAGGCAGTCGCGTGGGATAATGCCTTCATCGAAGCGGCTCACGTCGACATAATCATCACGTCCACCGGCGCACCTCATTACGTCGTTAAGCCCTGGCAAACTCAACAGCTCATGACGCGTCGGGAAGGTCGCGGAATTTTTTTCATTGATATTGCCGTGCCCCGCGACGTTGATCCCGAAGTCGGCAAGATTAAGGGCGTCACGCTTTACAATATCGACGACTTGGAATCGGTTGTGGAAAAAAATTTGCAGGCGCGACAACGTGAAGCAATCCTCGCAAGAAAAATCGTCGCCGAAGATGTTGCGGCACTCATGGAACGGTTTAAATATTTGAACTTTCAGCCGCTCATGGCGAATTTGTCGGAGCGGGCGGAGCAAATGCGGTTGCGCGAAGTCCGAAAAATTTCAAGCAAGTTGCCGAATTTGACTGATGATGAACGGAAAGTTCTCGACCAAATGACGCGGCGAATCGTCCGAAAACTTTTGCGAATGCCGATGATGAAACTCAACGCCTCTGCCGGCACTGACGCCGAAAATTTTTACACGCAGGCGGTTAAAGCACTTTATTTTAATTAGGAATGCGCAATGCGTAATGCGTAATGATTGGGGAATGTAGAATTGGAAATTAAAATCGGCTCAAGGGCAAGTCGACTGGCATTGTGGCAAGCTGAATTCGTCGCGGCGGAGTTGAAAAAATTTTTCCCCGAACTTGAAATTGAAATTGTCAAAGTTCACACGACGGGCGATAAAATTTTGGACGCGCCACTTGCCAAAATCGGCGGCAAAGGTCTCTTCACGAAGGAATTGGAATTACAAATGGCGGCGGGCAAGATTGATTTGGCGGTTCACAGCTTAAAAGACGTGCCGACAGTTTTGCCCGAAGGATTCAAAATCGCGGCGATAACTCGACGTGCTCAACCCTTCGATGCCTTCATTAGCAATAAATTTTTGACGTTCGACGCGCTCCCGAAAAATTCAATCGTCGGAACGTCAAGCTTGAGGCGGGCGGCTCAAATTTTATCACTGCGTCCGGATTTGCAGATAAAAAATCTTCGCGGCAATGTCGAAACGCGCTTAAGGAAATTGGATTCGGGCGAATTCGACGCGATAATTTTGGCGGCAGCAGGATTGGAGCGGCTCGGCTATTCGTCACGAATCGGACACCTTTTGACAGAAATAATCCCTGCGGCGGGACAAGGTGCATTGGCTGTTGAAACTCTTGACGACACGGAAATTTTTCAAATGGTCGAACCAATCAACGACGCTGAAACTTGCATGGCGGTTGAAGTTGAGCGGGAATTTTTGACGGAAGTTGGCGGCAGTTGTCAAATCCCCGTAGGAGTTTTCGCCCAAATTGTCGGCAATAAAATTCATGTCCGCGCAGTCATCGCCTCAATCGACGGTCAAAAAATCGTCAAGGCTGATGAAATTGTCCCGCTTGAAAATGTCCGCGGTTTAGGCAAAAAAATAGCCGCTCGTCTGCTGAACAGTGGCGGCAGAAATATTCTCAACCCGTGAAGGCGGGATTTTTTTTTGCGACTTCAAATCAGAAAAATTTTTCAATCACCGCCGCAACGCCGTCACTGTCATTGTCAAGCGTCACGAAGTCGGCGAGCTTTTTAATTTCGTCGGAAGCATTACCCATCGCCACACCAAGACCGGCTGTCTGCAAAATTTCTTTATCGTTATCGGCGTCACCAACCGCAACCGTCTCGGCAATGTCAAGCTTCAGAAAATCGCACAATTCAACAAGCCCTGAACCTTTCGTGACATTGGCGGGCGACATTTCCAGATTAAAGGCCTCGGCGTAAGAAATCGACAAATTCATTTTGCTTATTCGGTCAAAATTTTTATCGCGGGAAATTTTATCGCGGTGATAAAGATTGACTTTGATGACTTCGCCGGGGTGAGCGTGAACATATTCCTTGCAATCGGTGCAGCGTTCGCAAATTTCATCGAACATGCTTTGATAAACGCCCATGCCGAACTCCGCCATATTTTGAATATCTTCTTGACGGGCAATGGATTTTCGGACGGTGTGCAAGTGAATCATCGCGCGAGCCTCAAGCCCGAAGTCAATCAGCTGTAAAATTTTTTTCTCGTCGACGGCATGAACTATAATCGGCGCGTCCTTGAAGAAATCAAAAATCATTCCGCCGCTGATAACTATTCCGTAATTCATCGCCCGCAAATCGTCACGATAATTTGACAGCTCGGCAAGATTGCGTCCCGTGCTCACGACAACATAAACGCCGCGTTTGGAAAGATCATCGAGGGCAGTCAGCGTTCGCGGAGAAATTTTTTTCTGCGAATTTAAAACTGTCCCGTCCATGTCCACTGCCAAAAGTTTATACTTCATTTCTAAAACCTCCTGCAAAAATTATAACATAAGCTTGACGATTATGCTAAAATTTTTTCGAGGAGGCTCGCTCAATCATGACAGAAATAATTTTGCTTGGAATATTTTCAGCCGCATTACTCGCTTGCATTTTGTCGGACGTGTCGATTTTATTCGCGCTGATTTTTGGACTGATGATATTTTCACTTTACGCCGCAGAACTCGGACATTCGCCGCGAAAAATTTTCAGCATGTGGAGCGCGGGCGTTCGACCGATTAGACCAATTTTAATAACGCTGCTGCTAATCGGAATCATCACGGCATATTGGCGGGCGGCGGGCGTCATACCGGCGATAATTTTTTACACGGCGGATTTTTTCTCACCGGCAATAATTTTGTTGATGACGTTCTGGCTTTGCGGATTGGTATCGGTTTTGACGGGCACGGCATTTGGTACGGCGGCGACAATGGGCATTATCTGCGGGTCGATTGCTGAAAATTTAGGAGTGCCGATTTGGTTGACAGGCGGAGCAATTTTATCGGGAGCTTATCTGGGCGACAGGTGTTCGCCGATGTCAACAAGCGCATTACTTGTGGCGACATTAACACGCACAGATATTTTTAAAAACCTCGTCGGCATGATTCGGACTTCGATAATCCCGCTGATTTTGGCAAGCGCACTTTATCTTGTGGCGGGAATATTTTTTGCGGGTGGAGGAGTGGCAACCGTCGACGCAAAAGAAATTTTTTCGCGGGCGTTCGAGATAAATTTAATCGTCTTGATTCCGGCAATTTTAATCGTCGTGTTGTCACTGTTCAGATTGCGAGTTCAGCTGATGATGGGCGCGAGCATTTTGGCTTGCGTGGCAGTAGCAATTTCAATTCAAGGAGCGGGCGTCATTGAGCTGTTGAAAATTGCAGCGTTCGGCTATTATCCGAGTGACTTGGAGCTTGCCGAAATTATGAGCGGCGGCGGGATTATTTCAATGGCAAACGTCGTTGCAATCGTCTGCCTGTCGAGTTGTTACGCGGGGATTTTTCAGGCGACGGGCTTTTTAAATCGTCTGCAAGGATTGACGATTAATCTGGGCAAAAAATTTTTCCCGTTCGTGAGCGTGTTGACTGCGGCGATAATCACGAGCATGATAGCTTGCAATCAAACGCTGGCAATAATGTTAACGCACCAGCTGTGCAAAAAAGTTGAGCCGCGTGCAGAAATTTTCGCAATCCAGATTGAAAATTCCGCCGTGGTAATTTCGCCGATGATCCCGTGGTCGATAGCAAGCGTGATAGTTTTAATGCCGATAGCCGCCCCGAAAATTTCAATCTTAGCCGCGTGGTATCTTTGGTTGATTCCGATTTACAATTTGCTGAAAAAAAATTAACCCCCCGAATAATCGAGGGGATTTTTTTGTAGGAACTAGTAAATAGGAACTGGGAACTAGTAGGGATTAGTTTTCTAGTTCCTAGTTCCTAATAAACTTACATCATACCGGGCATACCGCCGCCCATTCCTGCGGGCATAGGCGGATTGGGTTCGGGCTTATCGGCAACGAGAGTTTCAGTCGTGAGAATCATTGCCGCGATTGACGCCGCATTTTGCAAAGCTGAACGAACGACTTTAGCGGGGTCGACGATACCGGCTTTAATCATGTCGACATATTCATTGGTGAGCGCGTTGAAGCCGATACCTTTATCAGACTTCTTGACGGCCTCGGCAACGACACTGCCTTCTTGACCGGCATTGTTGGCGATTTGGCGGACAGGTTCTTCGATTGCGCGTTTGACAATCTCGACACCAACTTTAGCGTCGCCATCAGCCTTAACATCATCAAGCGCGGGCAGAATGTCGATAAACGTCGTACCGCCGCCCGCAACGATACCTTCCTCAACCGCCGCACGAGTTGCATTGAGCGCGTCTTCAATGCGGAGTTTCTTTTCCTTCATTTCAACTTCAGTGGCCGCGCCGATTTCGATAACTGCAACGCCGCCCGCCAATTTCGCGAGACGTTCTTGAAGTTTTTCTTTATCAAAGTCGCTGGTCGTAGTTTCAATCATCTTGCGAATCTGCGCGACGCGAGCTTTAATATCGCCCTTATCGCCGCTGCCTTCGACAATCGTAGTTTCCTCTTTAGTCGCACGAATCTGGCGAGCATGTCCGAGGTCTGCGAAAGTCACGCTGTCAAGTTTGCGTCCGAGTTCTTCGCTGATAACCGTGCCGCCCGTCAAAATTGCAATATCTTCGAGCATGGCCTTGCGTCTGTCACCGAAACCGGGAGCCTTAACCGCAAGAGCTTTGAACGTGCCGCGCAGTTTGTTGACGACGATTGTCGCGAGGGCTTCACCGTCAACATCTTCCGCGATAATGACGAGAGCTTTGCCCTGCTTAACAACCTGCTCAAGAATCGGCAAAATGTCTTGAATCGAAGAAATCTTTCTGTCGGTGATGAGGATATACGGGTCGTCCATGACGGCTTCCATTTTATCGGCGTCGGTGACCATGTAGGGCGAAATATATCCGCGGTCGAATTGCATACCCTCGACGACTTTAAGATTGGTCGTCATCGTCTTGGACTCTTCGACAGTGATAACGCCGTCATTGCCAACTTTTTCCATGGCGTCGGCGATAAGTTGACCGATTTCCGCGTCACCGGAAGAAATTGCCGCGACTTGTGAAATGGCCTCTTTACCTTCGACTTTTTTAGCGTTATTTTTAATTTCGTCGACGAGTTTGGCAACGGCCGCTTCAATACCCTTTTTGATGATCATGGGATTTGCGCCCGCCACAACGTTTTTCAAGCCCTCACGAACGATGGCCTGTGCAAGGAGTGTTGCAGTCGTGGTACCGTCGCCGGCAACGTCGTTAGTCTTGGTTGCGACTTCCTTAACGAGTTGCGCGCCCATATTCTCGAAGTGGTCTTCAAGTTCAATATCGCGGGCAATCGTCACGCCGTCATTGGTGATTGACGGTGCGCCGAATTTTTTTTCAAGGACAACGTTGCGACCTTTGGGGCCGAGCGTAACTTTAACGGCATTTGCCAGAGCATCTACACCGCGGCTTAATGCGCGACGGGCTTCTTCGTCGAACAAAATTTCTTTT
Source organism: Selenomonadaceae bacterium (assembly GCA_017427545.1). GTDB lineage: Bacteria > Bacillota > Negativicutes > Selenomonadales > Selenomonadaceae > Quinella. The sequence continues at coordinate 26,783 of JAFRSO010000086.1, read as the reverse complement.
GCCATACAGTATTTACCTCCAAAAAATTTCGCATTTCATTGCGCATTACGCATTACGCATTGCGCATTGAATTAAAGAATTGCCAAAATGTCACTCTCGCGAATCACGAGATAATCTTTATCGTCCACCTTGACTTCGCTGCCCGCGTACTTGTTGAAGATAACTTCGTCATCAACTTTGACTTCCATAGCAGCACGCTGACCGTTGTCGAGGAGTTTGCCGGTGCCGACCGCGACGACTTTGCCCTTTTGAGGCTTCTCTTTGGAAGTTTCGGGCATGATGATGCCGCTCTTGGTCTTGAGTTCGACCTCGGCTACTTCAACAACAACTCTGTCTCCAAGTGGCTTTATCATAAATATCTGCCTCCCATAGGAAATTCAAACTCACTCGGCGTCTTGCCGAATCACAGGCGGTATCATAATCCTAATTCAACAAAATGTCAAGATGTGGTAAGGAACAAGGAATAAAGGATTTTTTACTAACAGCTAGTAGCTAACAGCTAATTCCGGCGAAGTTGTCACAAATTTTTTCCAGATAGTCGCGGCGTTTCAAAATGTCAAGCCATTCAACGGGGATTGCGTCGACGCCGTAAAAAATTCCCGCCAAACCTCCCGCAACTGCCGCAGTCGTATCGGTGTCTTCGCCGAGATTGACGGCCTTTAGCGCAAGAGTTCTATAATCATTCGTGTTGAGCAGACACCACAAAGCCGCTTCCAACGCCTCGACGACGTAACCCGAACCGTAAATTTCGTCTTCGGGCAGGGCGGCAAAATTTTCATCACACAGCCGCGAGAAATGTTTAAATGCCGCGTCCGTGCCGTAAAAATTTTTTGCGTCATTCATGCCGAGTTTGAAGGCGTCCGAAATATTTTTCCCGCTCAAAAGATGTGCGGCTATCAGTGAGTAAATCCCGCAAGCAATTTGGCTGATTATGTGTCCGTGAGTGAGCGCGGAGAATTCATGAATAATTTTTAACTCGTCAACGCCAATCTTACCACGCGTCCCGAAAAGATAAGCCGTCGCCGGTAAAATCCTCATCAACGAACCGTTGCCGTTAGAATTTTCATCAGTCGAACCGCATTTGGTCGGCGGCAAAAGTCTTCGGCTGAATCTGACAATCGCCGCACGAGTCGTGTTGCCGATGTCGAAGCGTTCACCCGTCGCCGTAAAATCGCCGCGTTCATACCAGCTCAAAAAATTTTCCATGATGTCTTGCCAATCAATTTTCCCGCGCCGAGAAATACTTTCCATTGCCGCAATCGTCAAGCTCGTATCGTCCGACCACGTACCGGCATCTTGTTCCCATGAACCGCCGCTACGCATATTTTTTACCGGATCAGCCTTCAATCTTCTGCGCGAAAAAAATTCGACAGGCACTCCCAAAGCGTCGCCCGTCGCCAATCCCAACAACATTCCCTTCAAGATTTTTGCGTCCATTATTGCAACCTCCTTGCCGATATTATACAACTCCAAAGCCTGCATATAAAGCTTGACAACGGGCGCATGAGAAATATAATAAAAAAAATTGTTTTTGGGAGGCAGTGTTATGAAAAAATTTTTTGCTGTATTCGCGTTTGTGTTGATGACGGCGTTTATTTCATTCTCGCCGCAAGCTTCCGCCGAAGTCTACATTAATTTTTTGGGCGCAGATTTTTACCCGAATACCAACGAAATTGTCTTTCAAACGAAAATGGGCAACACGCTTGATAAGCCCGTGACCGTCACAAGGATTGATATTCGTTCGATAAAAATTTATGACACTGCGGGCAATTTGGTCTGGCAAAACGCGGCGACCTTCGACAATATCAACGTTGAAATTCCCGCAAACGGGGAAGTTGAAGTTCCGGTAAGAATTTACGATACTCCCAACGTGCCGAATTACGACGGCGAATTCAAGACTGAAGATGATACTTTGATAGAATGGGTCGTTACGGAATGATGAAAAATTTTTCGTCCTCTGCGGGAAAATCCTTGCAGGGGCTTTTTGATTGTCATGAAGGGCTTTTTGTGATAAACTGCTTGCGAAACGGAGGTTAAAAATTTTGGACGAAAAAAAATTACACACTGTTGAAGATTACGGCGACGCTCCCGACGATGAGCCGCAGGAAGATGAATTGCCGGACGTTATGCCTGTGGAGGAAGTTGACGACGATGATATAGAAGTTCATTTCGACGAGGCGTCAGCTCAAGTTGAGGCGGTCGAAGGAGATTACAGCGCGGATCAAATTCAAATTCTCGAAGGGCTTGAGGCAGTCAGACTTCGCCCCGGAATGTATATCGGCTCCACTTCCGAACGCGGACTTCATCATCTGGTTTATGAGGTCGTCGACAATTCAATTGACGAGGCGTTGGCGGGATTTTGTACGGATATCAGCGTGACGATTGAAGCGGACAATTCAATCACGGTCAGCGATAACGGCCGCGGTATTCCCGTTGATATGCACGAGAGCGGCAAGCCTGCTGTCGAAGTTGTATTGACAGTTTTACATGCGGGCGGCAAATTCGGTGACGGCGGCTATAAAGTCAGCGGCGGATTGCACGGCGTCGGCGTAAGTGTCGTCAATGCCTTAAGCAAATCTATGGAGGTTGAAGTTCGGCGCGACGGGAAAATTTATCAGATAACTTTTTCACGCGGCGAAACGACAAGTCCGCTTAAAGTTATCGGCGAGGCGCAGGATACCGGCACTAAAGTTCACTTCCTGCCCGACGAAGAAATTTTCACCGTCAAAGAATTTAATTACGACACGCTTAAACACAGACTGCGCGAGCTGGCTTTTCTCAACAGCGGCATAAAAATTAATTTGACTGATAAGCGCACCGGTGAGGAACAAAATTTTCACTTCGACGGCGGAATAAAATCTTTCGTCGAACACCTCAACCGCAAGAAGGTTGCCATTAATCCGACGCCGATTTACTTCAACGGCCGCCGCGATGATGCAGTTGTCGAAGTCGCCATGCAATACACCGACGCTTACCAGGAAAATATTTTCAGCTACGTCAACAACATTAACACTGAAGAAGGCGGCATGCACCTTGCGGGATTTAAGACTGCCCTGACGAAGGTCGCCAATGAATTTGCCAAGCGTCACAATTTGCTCAAGAGCAGCGATAATACTTTGAGCGGCGAAGATGTCCGCGAAGGTTTGACGGCGGTTATCAGCGTCAAGCTCCACAATCCGCAATTCGAGGGTCAAACGAAAACTAAACTCGGCAACGTTGAAATTCGATCACTTGTCAGCGCGGTAGTCAATGAAAGTTTGAGTGAATTTTTCGAGGAGAATCCCGCCGTCACGAAACAAATTTTGGAAAAGGCGGTTATGGCGGCTCGTGCACGTGAAGCGGCTCGCAAGGCTCGTGAACTTACCCGTCGCAAGAACGCTTTGGAAATTTCAAGTCTCCCCGGCAAGCTGGCTGATTGTTCCGTCAAAGATCCCGATAGAGCGGAAATTTATATCGTCGAGGGCGACAGTGCAGGCGGTTCAGCTAAACAGGGGCGTGACAGAAGATTTCAAGCTATCCTGCCTCTGCGCGGAAAAATTTTGAACGTCGAGAAAACTCGCTTGGATAAAATTTTTGCCAACGCCGAAATTCGCACGATGATTACAGCATTCGGCACGGGCATTAGCGACGACTTCGACTTGAGTAAACGACGCTATAGCAAAATTATCATCATGACGGACGCGGACGTTGACGGCGCACATATTCGGACGCTGCTGTTGACATTCTTTTACCGCTACATGAAACCGCTCGTCGATCATGGCCACGTTTACATTGCCCAGCCGCCGCTATATCAAATTCGCAAGGGCAAAAATCACACTTACGCCTACAGCGATGAAGAGTTGCAGAAAAAACTTGATGAAGTCGGGCGGGACGGTGCGACGGTTCAGCGTTACAAAGGTCTCGGCGAAATGAATCCCGAACAGCTTTGGGAAACTACGATGAATCCTCTGACGCGCACAATGCTCCGCGTTGAAGTCAATGACGCTGTTGAGGCGGACGAACTGTTTACAATCCTCATGGGCGACCAGGTTGCGCCGCGCAGACAGTTCATTGAGGAAAACGCTTTGCTCGTGAAAAATCTTGACATTTAAGCAAAAAAATTCTCCCCCGCGATTTTGCAGGGGAGTTTTTGGTTACGAAAAATTTTATTCGGCTTCAAAGGGCGTGACAGCTTTGCGCTGATATTTCGTATGATAGTGGACGATGTAAATGCCCTTGCCGGTGATGTGGCGGATGTCGTCAATGTAGCAGAATTGGCGCGTCTTCGGATAGACGAGAATATCGCCCTCCAAAATATCTTGGCTGTCGGGCAGGATAAGTGTACTCTGTTCGGTCTCGCTGAAGAAAGCGTCGACGAGCGGTTCAATAACGCGATTGTCACGAATTGGCACGAAGACATTCGGCTTGAGCTTCGAGGCTCCCTCAAAATATTGGTCGAGTACGATTTTCAAATTGGCATCCATAAAAACTCCTCCGTTCTAGAATTTTGTGATGAGCAGGAATTTAACTTTGTCGACGAGCCAGTCGTCGATTGAAAATCCAAATAAAATTTCAGCTTTTGGAGCGCGGCGTTTCAAGATATTGGAAAGTTTTTGAGCCTCCTCCAACGAAAGATTTCCTTTGGAAGTCGTCACGTTGAATAAAATTTTTTCGGCCGCCTTGAAATTGTCCGCAGAATTCTCCGCATGTTCAAGGGCAGCTTTTGCGGCTTTGACGGCAGAATTTTTTCCGTCACGTTCACCATAGCTGACAATCGCGCCCGAATCTTTCACGACCTCCGAAATTATTTTAACGTCAATTTTCGGTTGACCGGGCAAAGTCACCGCCTCAATAAAGTTTTCCACGACCTTTGCAGAATCGAACTCAAAATTTTTACTCGGCAACTTTATCACCGCGTCAAAAATAATTTCGTCTTCCGCGTCAAGAAAATTTCCGCCGGCAATGAAAATCACGGGCACGCCGATTTTTTTTGCACAGTGGGCGGTAAGTGCGACGGCTTTAATATTTTCCCAAACCTCGTCCGCCACGATAAAAATCATTTCACCTCCGCGAAGAGCTTCAGTCAAATTTTTCTCGTCATCAGTGTTGAGCAATCTGTATTTGTGGACGGCATTGCAACCGTCGAGATTTTTAATGTCTTGCCTGTCGACCGCCAAATAATTCACGTTGGGCAAATTTTTCTCCAACATACAATTAAGGGCGGAAAGCCCTCCCGAAATTTTCTCGCCGCTCGCAGTGTTGACGCCGACGACTTTAACCTTCACGAAAAAATTATCAAAACTATTTCCGAGCACGTTCATCAACCCTCCGTTTTTAGGAACTAGTAATTAGGAACTAGGAACTAGTAGCTAACAGCTAGCAGCTAACAACTAACAGCTGTCATCGTCTGTTGCGCCTGTTGAAAAAGTCCGGAATTATATTGGGGAAGGGATTTCTTGAAGTGGGCTGCGGCTCTTGCTGATTCGGTTTGGAAGTTCTGCTGTAAGGTTGCGGCTCTTGCGAGGGCTGTTGAACAGTATTATTGTAAGATTGCGGATTTTGAGCAGACTGTTGGACGGGCTGATTATATTTCGGCGCGGGCGGAGGATAATTTCTGGTTTGAGGGATTACGGGTTCGGCGGGAGCTTCTTCTTCGTCGCCAAAACGCGTGGCAATAATCGTGACGATAATGGTATCACCAAGCGAATCATCGACGCTGACGCCCCAAATAATTTCGGCGTCGGGATGAGCGGCCTCTTGCACAGTCGTTGACGCCTCGTTGACTTGAATCATCGACAGAGAATCTTGCGCGCCCATGAAGTTAAGCAAAATTCCGCGGGCACTGTCAACACTGGTCTCAAGCAGAGGAGAGGCAATAGCTTTCTTGACCGCCTCGACAGCGGCATTATCGCCTGACGCTTCACCGACACCCATCAGCGCGGCTCCGGCATTGTTCATAATCGACTGCACGTCCGCGAAGTCAAGATTAATGACGCCGGGCACTGCAATCAAATCGGAAATGCCCTTGACGCCTTGACGCAAAATATCATCAGCAATGACGAACGCCTTAGTCATCGGAGTTTTCTTATCGACGACTTGTAGCAGTCTGTCGTTTGGAATTGTGATAATCGCGTCAACATTTTTTTTGAGCTTCTCGATACCGATATCAGCATTTTTTTTACGCTTGGGGCCTTCAAATGCAAACGGGCGAGTTACAACGGCAACAGTCAGCGCGTTGACTTCGCGGGCACATTCCGCCACAACAGGAGCTGCGCCCGTACCCGTACCACCGCCCATGCCCGCCGTTATGAACACCATATCCGAACCGCGCAGAGCCTCCAAAATATCGTTGCGACTTTCTTGAGCGGCACGTTCGCCAATATCGGGTCTTGCTCCGGCACCAAGTCCGCGAGTAAGTTTTTCGCCGATTTGCATTCTTTTGGGCGATTTACTCATCAACAATGCTTGCGAATCTGTATTGACTGCAATAAATTCTACGCCCTCCAAGCCCGATTCAATCATTCTGTTGACTGCATTTGAGCCGCCGCCGCCTATGCCGATTACTTTTATCTTCGCGAATTGGTCTAGCGTATTTTCGTCGAATTCAAACATCTGCCTTCCCTCCGTGAAAAAAATTTTCTACGTAAGCTGTGTAAGTTTAGCATAGCTTAATGAAAAAAAATTGTAATCGTCAAATTTTCATCAAACATTGGGCGTTGTCTTCAAAAAATTTTTCGTCATGTCAATTTGGAGCGCACCTCGAAATATATCGATTAAACTTCTTACGGCGCGGCACATAATTTCATCAACGCACTTGAAAGCTTGCGTCATCGGAGTTTTTTTATCGACGACCTGCAAAATTTTATCGCAGCGGATTTTTATAACGGTGTCGGCTTGCGCGGATAATTTTTTCAAGGCGGCTTCAGCTCCGGCATTTCGTTTGATACCTTCAAATTTATATGGAAGTGAAACAACCGCGACAGTCAATGCGTTCAGCTCCTTTGCATATTGCGCGATAATCGGTGAAGCTCCCGTACCGTCAAATCCGCCAAGCCCCGCGACGATTATAACTGCGTCCGCGCCATGCAGTGTCGATAAAATTTCTTCGCGACTTTCAATCGCAGCCTGTTCACTTCGCGAAGGATTGTTACCGCTGTCAAGACCATAAACTAAATTGCCGAGCTGAATTTTTTTATCAGCCTTCGACATCTTCAAACCGTATTTGTCTGTACTGAAAGCAATAAATTCCGCGCCCGTCAAACCCGAATCAATCATATGATTAACGACGTGCATACCGCCGTTGCCCACGCTGACGACTTTTATCTTTGCAAATTGATCTTGCGTATTTTCGTCGAATTCAAACATCTGCTTTCCCTCCGTGAAAAAATTGTAATTCGCCTGACTTTTTCATTGCGGTTTAACTACTTTTTCTTTGCTCGCCCAAAGAAAAAGTAGCAAAAAGAAAAGGCGCCTCGCGGGGGCGTTTAATCCTCATGATTCCAACGTTACGGCTGAAGTCAACCACACGTTGCCCGCGGACTTCGCATCACGCTCAGTGCGCGGGCGAAGCCGTCATCCTTGACGGCTTCAAGTGTTTATTCAACATTGCTAAAAATTAGAGCCGGAAAGTTCACAATCAGCGCACCAAAATAATTTCTTCAACGCGGGCACTTTCCGCCTCTCGACTGTTAATGACGCCGACTTTTTCCATTGCGTCAATAACGACAAGTTGACGTTTCTTGGCAAGGTGGAAGTCAACATAAGGAGAATAGAGACTCGGCGCATTTGGCAGACCGGCCAGCATTGCACATTCGGCTATCGTCAAATCGGCAGGCTCTTTACCGAAGTAACCTTGAGCCGCGTCGTAAATCCCGTAAAAATTTGAGCCGAAGTAAATCACGTTCAGATAAATCTCCAGAATTTTATCCTTGCTGAAATCTTTTTCCATGTTCATCGACAGAATCAACTCTTCAGCCTTGCGAGTAAAAGTTTGGTCGCTGGTGAGGAAAAGATTTTTGACGGTCTGTTGAGTGATTGTCGACGCGCCCTCTTGAATTTCGCCCGCCTCGACGTTGACGAAAATTGCGCGGGCAATCCCGAAAATGTCAAAGCCCTTGTGAGTGTAAAACCGCGTGTCCTCGACGGCAACAACGGCTTGCTGCAAAATGTTCGGCACCGCGTCAATCGTGACGTAATTCGGGATAGTTTTAATCTTCTCGTCGACGGCAGGTTCAATGGAAGTCATGCGGTCGATTGTCGCCAAAAATCCGAGTTCTTCAGCTTGCGCAGGTTGAGGAGTTTCGGCGGCAGAAATTTTTTTATCATCGTCGGAAGAATTTTCGTCGGCAGAAGAATTTTTATCAGCAGAAGAATTTTTGTCGGCGGAAGAATTTTTGTCGGCGTCATATTTTTTCATGTCGAAGGACTGATTATTTTTCTCATCAAAAAGCGTTTTAATTTCGGGGACGCCGCGAGATTTAATTTCCTCGTCAGCATCAAAAAATTGGTCGGCGACGGAGTTAAAATAATCGGCGGGGTGATCGCTCTTCATGTACAAAGTCACGGCGAACGAGATTAAAAACGTCAACACCATTGCGACGATAAATTTTATAATCTTGAAAATTACTCTGAATGAACGTTTAGGCTTCGTCGAATTGTCGTTACTCAAAAAAAATTACTCCCCTCAAAATTCGTTGCGGGGAGTATATCATAAAAAAATTTTTTTTAATAGCCCAAAGTCTTAAGCCAATCGTCGACATCTTTTTGAGCGGCGGGGAAATCATTTTGAGCAGTCTTCCCGACAATTGCCAAGCCCGATAAAACTTTTGAGTTCGGACAGGCGTCGGCAATTTCGCGTTCAGTGCCGGCAAGACCGCTGCCGCCATGCGTACAAAACGGGATAATCGTTTTGCCGCTGAAATCGTTGGCTTCAAGGAACGTCAATAAAACTCTCGGAACGGCTCCCCACCAGATTGGGTAACCAATAAAAATCGTGTCGTATTGCGCAAGGTTATCAATATTTTTTTCAATGGCGGGGCGGACATTCGATTCAAGCTCCTGCTTGGCAAGTTCGGTGCAAGCTTCGTATTCGTCGGGATAAGGCGTGGCGGCTTTAATCTCGAAGGTATCCGCGCCGATTTTTTGAGCAATGTAATCGGCGACGATGGCCGTATTGCCCTTGGTGATTTTGCCGATAGAATATTCTTCGCCCGTCCGCGAGAAGTATACGACGAGAATTTTTTTATCGGCGGAAGAGGTCGGAGTTTTCTCGACGGATTTTTTTTCAGGTTCAGCGGGAGTTTTATCTTGCGATTGACCGCCGCAACCTGTTATAAGGAACAAGGAACAAGTTGCAAGGAACAAGATTAACAAAAATTTTTTCATGTCGTCACCTCAATGAGTAGCTTTAAGATATTGCAAATCGCCGTACCAATAGGAAGCAGTCGTGCCGCCGTCAATCAGAAAATCCGCGCCGCTTATGAAACGTCCGCGACTGCTCATCAAAAATTCCGCAAGATCGCCGACTTCATCGGGAGTACCGGCTCTGCCTGCAGGAGAAGCCTTGAGCATGTTGCGATAACCTTCGCCGCGCGGGCCTTTCAATTCATCGGCGGCAAGGGGCGTGATAATTATGCCGGGGCTGATTGAATTAATCGTCGCACCGCGTTTACTCCACGGCGTCGCTTGACCGGCTACACGCAAAACATTGCAACGTTTGGAATATTGATAGGCCTTGAGAGTATCGGTTATGGCTTTGATGAACGGCAAATTCAAAAGTTCTTCAGTCGGAGTCGTCGCCAGCTGAAAATTTTGCTCTTCAGTCAATGCGCCGAGCCTGTGACCACTCTGCGAAGAAATTATCACGCCCGAACCGCTCGCTGAAATTATTTTGCCGAACTCTTCAAGCAAAACCGCCGTGCCGTACAAGTCGACTTGCAAAATTTTTTCGACGGGTGCTTGCGAAGGACTTACTCCCGCCGCACAAATTAAATTTTTCACCGCGCCAAATTTTTGCGCATGGTCGACGAGTTTTAAAATCGATTCGCGGCTTGAAATGTCAACGGCGATTGTCGAGACTTCAAAGCCCGCGTCCTCAAAAATTTTTGCCGCCGATTGAGCCGCCTCAAGTTTCAAATCGCCTAAGACAACATGTTTGCCCGCGCCAATTCTGCGAGCGCAAGCCTGACCGATTGAACCTGCGCCTACCAAAACTGCAACTTCTTTCATGCAAAAGCCTCCTCAATTAATAATTTTAATGACACGCGCGGGATTTCCGACAGCAACGGCGTTATCGGGAATATCCTTCGTGACGATTGAACCTGTCCCGATAATCGCATTTTCACCAATCGTCACGCCGGGCAAAATGTTCACACGCGCACCAATCCATGCATTTTTCTTGATGACAATTTCCCGCGTCATTATCACGCGAATATTTTTCGGCTCGTGATTAACCGTGAAAAGTCCGACTTCGGGGCCGAACATCACACCGTCTTCAACAGTAATCGTGCCGACCGACATAACCGTCAAGCCGTGATTCGCGAAAACATTTTTGCCGAGGAAAATTCTGCAGGCCGCATCGATTTGGAAAGGCGGCGTCAAAAAATTTGTCGCGTCAAAATTCCCGTTGAAAAGCTCGCGCTCCAGCTCCCAAATTTTTTGCGTATCATCGGGGTCTGTGGAATTTATCAGCCAGCAAAGATGACGGCAACGCTTGAATTCACCGTGAGCCTCGCGCACATAATCTTCATCGTTTAATACGTGACAATGTTGCCCCGTCCGAAGTTTTTCAAAGACATTCATTTAATCGCCCCTCAATCAAAATGCGCCCGTCTTGATATGCGGTACGTAAGGTGCTTCCAAGCGTTTAATCGTCTCGTCGTCAAGTTTGATGTCGAGCGCGGAAACTGCCTCTTCAATGTGCTTGACTGAAGTTGTCCCGACAATCGGCGCGGTGATGAACGGCTTGGACAGTATCCACGCCAGCGACGTTTGCGCCATTGAGTAGCCGATTTCCTTAGCGACCTGCTCCAAGTTGTCGACGACGATTTTATCAACGTCATCAGTTTTGCTCCAAACCATCGGTGACACTTCGTCTATCGCGTTGCGGGCAGTCTTCGTGCCCCAAGGATGTGCGCAACGTCCGCCTGCCAACGGACTCCATGGTACTACCGCCATTTTTCTATCCATACACAGCGGCATAATTTCGCGTTCCTCTTCGCGGTAAATCAGATTGTATTGCGGCTGAAGCGACGCAAATTTTGTCCAACCGTGACGCTCCGCAATATTCTGCAGACGTTCCAGTTGCCAAGCAAAAATTGTCGACGCGCCGATATAACGCGCCTTGCCGCTCTTAACAACGTCGTGCAAAGCCTCCATGATTTCTTCCATAGGCGTATTCGGGTCGAGGCGGTGAATTTGATATACGTCGACGTAATCGAGTTGCAGACGCTTCAAACTGTGATCAATCTCCGCCATGATATTTTTGCGGGAAAGTCCGCCGCCATTCGGACGACCCGGACGCATTTCAAAGTTGACCTTCGTCGCCACGACAATTTCATCACGGTCAAGCCCGAAGTCCTTGATGTAACGGCCGGTAATTTCTTCGCTTGTTCCCATTTGATAGACATTCGCCGTGTCGAAATAATTAATGCCGAGTTCAATCGCGCGCTTAAAAATTTCCTTGCCGTCGTCATAAGTCTTCGCCCAGGGAAAAACGCCATTCTCCTTGCCGGGCTTGCCGAAACTCATCATGCCCAAACAAATTCTCGATACGTCCATGCCGGTGTTGCCGAATTTCAAATACTGCATAAAAATCCCTCCAAAAATTTTTTCAACGCAACGCTGTAACTATAATACTTGCAGTCGACTTCAAGTCAATAAAAAATCACCGATTTCTCGGCGAAAAAATTTTTAATCACGCCTCGAACAGCAATTTTCCGAAATAATTTTTGAACTGCTCAAGCCCCATACTTTGATATTGGTCGTAAAGTTTTTGACAAACACTGTCGGTCGGATAATTGATTTGATCTTTACCGTCAGTCGCCGCCGTGAAAATAATTTGCGCGGCTTCGATGGCGTCGGGAAATTCTGCATTGCCCGCCAAAAGATATTTGCGCTGATTCGCCGCAATTTTTTTCGTAGCCCGTCAAGTCATTCAGCGGCGTTTGAAAATTAGTCTTCGTGCCGCCGGGAATCATCGCCTTGACGAAAACATTAAACGGTTTCAGCTCATAATAAAGCGATTCAACCATGCCCTGTTGAGCACGTTTTGCCGCACCGTATGCACCGTCGCGCGGCAAGCCGATTATCGCTGCAAGTGATGTCGTCGTCAAAATTGCTCCGCTCCGACGCGCTTTGAAATGCGGGATAAATTCTTGCGTGACAAACATTGTGCCGAAAACGTCCGTCTCGAAAAGCTTGCGAATTTCGGCTTCGGGGATTCGTTCAAAAGGTGCCATTATCCCGTAGCCCGCGTTGTTTAGCAAAACGTCAACGTCATATTCCGCCAAAACTTTTTGACACGTCTCGCGGATTTGTGCAATGTCGGTCACGTCAAGCGGCATGATTATCACGTTCGGCAAAGTTTCAAGGTCGCCCGCCTTTTTGAGATTGCGCATCGTTGCGATAACGCGCCAACCTTTTGCGGCGAAAAATTTTGCAGTCTCGCGTCCGATTCCCGAAGATGCTCCCGTTATAAAAATCGTTTTCATAAACATCACTCCAAAAATTTTTTTATCCTGCGATTATTTTTCCTTAATGGGTGCGCCGCCGTAAACCGCAGACATTTCCATATTGTCAAGGGCGTCATCAAGGGCTTTGACTTCTGCCGCAGTGAGTTCGACATCAGCCGCACCTGCATTTTCAATGAGCCGTGATAATTTACGCGTACCGGGTATCGGGACAATGTAAGACTTCTTGCAAATCATCCACGCCATTGCAATTTGCGCCTTAGTGGCATTTTTATTTTGCGCAGTCTCCTCCAGCATGTCGAAAAGTTTTTGATTCTTATCCATAGCTTCAGCGGTAAACTGCGGCATGTCGCTGCGATAATCAACCTTCGCCGCGAACTTTGAATCCTTATTGTAAGCCCCGCTCAAAAGTCCGTTGGCTGTCGGTGAAAATGCAACGTAGCCGATATTCAATTCCTCAAGCACGGGGAAAAGTTTTTCGTACCAACGCGCCATCATTGAATAACGATTTTGAATCGCGGTGACGGGACAAACTTTGTGAGCGCGGCGAATTGTCTCCTCATCGACTTCGGAAAGTCCCCAGTGCAAAATTTTTCCCTCGTCGATAAGCTGTTGCATGACGCCGGCAACTTCCTCAACCAGAACATTTTTATCTTGCCGGTGCTGATAGTAAAGGTCAATGTGATCCGTCTGCAGACGTTTAAGCGAACCTTCGACGGATTTTTTTATGACTTCGGGGCGCGCATCAGTTATCACGGGTAAATTTGTCGCCGTACTCGTCCAATCGAATTGAATGCCAAATTTCGTGCCGATAACGACTTTATCGCGAAAAGGTTTGAGTGCCGCGCCGACAAGTTCCTCGTTGTCGTGCTCATTGTCCGGCGTGCCGTAAATCTCCGCCGTATCAAAGAACGTGTAACCGATGTCGACCGCCTGCGCGAGAAGTTCAGTCATTTCCTTTTTATCGGCAGGTTCACCGTAAGCGTGGCTCATCCCCATGCAACCTAACCCGACTGCCGAGACTTTCAAATTTTTTCCCAGCGTGCGATATTTCATTTAAACCCCTCCGATATTTTGAATCCAAAAATTTATCGCGCGGTCAATCCAACCTTGAGCAACGGTTCCTTCACCGAGACCAAAGCCGTGCTTTAAGCCGTCGAAAATTTCAATTTGCGCAGGTGTACCGTTTGCACGAATTTTTTTTATCCGCGCGTCCATCGTCCGCCAGTTCGCGATTCCGTCACGAGTTCCGACGCAATTATAAGTTGGCGGTTCGTTGCCAAAAACTTCCGCAAGTCCGGTGTACTGCATGATAACTGCCGCAGGTTGCGGATATTTTTTCTCGCCGAAATTTTCCGTGCCGAAGGAGCCGAGCCATGCTGCCATTCTTGCACCCGCACTGCCGCCCCATAGTGAATAATTTTTCGCGTCAACTTGAAGTTCGGCGGCGTGTTCATGAATAAAGGTAATCGCCCGCGCCAAATCCTCACAGGCAAGTTGAGCGTCAGGGCGATAAATCAGCGCAAAGGCATTATAGCCGCGTTTGGACAACTCCAGCGCGTGCGGAAAACTGTCGTGCATCGCTCCGACGTAATAAAATCCTCCGCCCGCATTGCAAATTGCAAATTTCTCGTTCGGCTTGCCGCGGAAGAAAAACAATCCCGTGTCATTCTTGCGCGGGTCAGAAAGTTTTTCCTCCGCCGTGTAAATGTCGTAAAAAATTTTTTCGCCCGCGTCAGATTTCTCGCGCATGTAGTTGACAATCTCGACGGTCTTTTTCGGATTAATTTGCGTGTACCAAATCAAAACCTCGTCAAAATTTTTTAGCGTCAAATTTTTATCAATGCCGCGCGTTGGAAAAATCAGCCGTCCGAAGCCGTCAAAATTTTTGTAGTTGATAACGTCGACGACCTTTGTATCCTGCGTGAACTCGTGCATTTGATTGACGCTCCCCGATTCGGCATTGTGTTGACAACCCGCAAAAATTATCGCCGCCAACATAAGCAACAGAATTTTCATCGCGCCAAGCCTTTCGACTTGATCCAACGCTTCATTACGTCTGCCACTTCGACGTTATTTAAATCCGCCATCATAAAATGCGTCGAACCTTTTACGCCGACATCAGGCAGGTAAACAATTTCAACGTCGCCGCCGTATTTTTTCATGACTGCCGCCCATTTGCGCGCCAAATTCAACCGCGTCCGCCAATTATCTTGTCCCCAATTCGCGACGGGCTTTGAGCCGCTCGGAATGTTGTCGCCGTAGTAAAGGACAATCGGAATTTTCGTCAGCCGCATGAAGTCTTCCCGCGAAACTTCTTCGCCGACTGCGGGAAATAAACTCGTCGTCTCTTCAGTCGGAGGAACTTCGCCTTTCGGAAACGGAAATGCGCCCGGCTCCAACGAAATTATCGCCTTGACTTTATCGGAACACATCGCCGTTTCCCAACTGGGTTCGCCGCCCGCTGAATGTGTTATCAAAATTCCTTCGCCGGATTTTTCAAACACCGCAACCATCGCGTCGACGATAACTTTTTGTTCCGTCGGAAAGCTCGGTGTCATCTGATGAAAAAATTGGCTCAATGATTCTAAAAGTTTTATATCCTCGCTCCAGAAAAATATTTTGAAAGCCGTCACGCCTGTCAGGAGTCGTCTCCCACGATTTACCCGATTGACATTGCCAAAAATTTTTTCATCAGTCGACGCCAATCAATTCATACTGCGTGTTGCCCATTTTGAGTTCCGCCATAGCAGAAAGTTGCCGTAAGCCGTGCCGTGATTCGATACGCTCGCGCAAGTCTTTGGAATCGGTCGCGGTGTAAACAAAATCGCAGCACGCCTGATCAATCGCCAAAATATCATCAGACGCCAAAATTCCAACGTCCGCCATTGTCGGTTCAGCAGCCTCGACGCCCGCGCAATCGCAATCGACACTCAACCGCCGCATGATGTTGATAAACACAATCCGCTTGCCGAAATAATCGCAAGTCGCCTTACCGCTGTCAGCCATAAGCTCCATAAATTTTTCTTTGAGCGGCATGTTTACACCGTCAAACCAATACGGTCCGGGAGGCGGCATTTCGTCCCGCTTGTATCCATGAACTTGAACTTTGCCGACTTGACCGCTGGCCATGCCGATAGCAATATTTTTCAAGCTGCCGCCAAATCCGCCCATTGCGTGACCTTTAAAATGCGTGAGTACGACGATTGAATCATAGTTGACGAGATTTTTGCCCATGGTGACTTCCTGCAAATGAAAGCCGCCGCGTACCGGAAGATTAACGCCGCCGTCCTCGTCCATGATGTCAACGTCGCAAAAAGTCCAACCGTTCGTCCGAAGAGTTTCGCGATGACCTGCAGTCGTGTAACGTGCGCCGTTGTAAAGCGTATTCGTCTCGATTATGTTTGAGTTGGGAACTTGAGCTTGAAATTTCTGTACCCAATCGCGCGGAATGATATTCGGCCCGTGAGGTTCGCCCGTATGAAGTTTAATTCCGACCTTGCCGAAAATCTCGCCGTTAATCATGTTGTAGAGTTTGATGAGATGCGGCGCGTCAATTTTGTCCGTGAAGAAAACTTTAGCCGCCGTGCCGGAATATTTCATGCCCGTGACATTTTTGCTACCGACGACGGGAGCCGCGTTGAGTTTGGGAATTTTTTTAGACTTGGCCGCCTCGACGACGTTGAAATTTCCGAGAGCCGCTCCGACTGCCGCGACGCCTGCCGCCTTAAAAAGATCTCTTCTGCTGATATCCATGATAAATCCTCCTTAAATCAATCCGAGTTTCTTAAGATTTTCGGCAACGAGTTTGTCAGCTTGCGAACGATTATTTTGCGCGGTCGAACCTTGAATTGCAAAGCCCTGCAGAATTTTCGCCTTCGGACAAGTGAGCATGATATTTTGGTCAGTGCTTGAAAGACCGCTGCCGCCGTGTGTGCAGAACGGGACAATTTTTTTCCCGCTGAAGTCGTGACCTTCAAGGAAAGTGTAAACGACTTGCGGCGCATCTCCGTACCAAATCGGATAACCCACAAAAATTATATCGTAGCCGGAAATGTCAACGTTCCCGACAAATGGCGGACGAGCCTTGGAAGCCTTCTCGCGGCTGGCAACTTTTTTGCACTCTTCGTAGCTGTCGGGGTAAGGCGTCACGGGTTTAATCTCGAAAAGATCACCGCCGGTTTTCTGCGCGATGAGTTCGGAGACGATGGCAGTGTTGCCCTTAGTGATGTTGCCGAGCCCGTATTCTTCGCCTGTCCGAGAATAGTAAACGACGAGAATTTTTTCATTGGTAGCGGCGTGAACTTTCCCAAATGAAAGCATAAGCCCCGCTAATCCCGCAAGCTTCACAAAATTTCTGCGTGTGATATTCATGTTGAAACCTCCAAAAATTTTTTCAAGAGTATTATAAATTTTGAGCCGACTCCATGTAAATATTTTTCCGCAAAAAAAATCTGCAGCAGGTTTTAAGTCCGCCACAGAAATTTTTTATTTGCCTGAAGAAGTTTTCCCGCCGAATTTCCTAAGCTCCAACCATAACGGCCCCGCAATGAATATTGAAGAGTAGCAACCGCTCATGAATCCGACAATCAGCGCGAAGGCAAAATCTTTCGTAGTCTCGCCGCCGAAGAAAAACAGTGCAAACGTCGTAAATAAGCATGTGAAGACCGTGTACAGCGAACGCGTCAAGGTTTGATAGATTGAGCGGTTGACGAGTTCTATGACATTGCCGCCTCGTCTGAAGTGCAATTTCAAATTCTCGCGTATCCTGTCGAAGATAACGATTGTGTCGTTGATTGAGTAGCCGACGATCGTCAGCAGTGCCGCGACGAATGACGAATCAACTTGCCGCTGTGTGAATGAGAAAAATGCCAGGACGATTAAAATATCGTGAACCAATGCCGCAACTGCCGCGATACCGAATCGCAATTCAAAGCGATAGGCGACGTATAAAATTATCAGCACCCAGGAAATTACGAGTGCCAGTACCGCGTTCATAATCAGTTCACTGCCGATGACCGCACCAACTTTTTCTTCGCGCAGAACGTCATAACTGCCGACTTTCTCACGAATCGCCGCCATAACCTCTTTGCGCTGAACTTCCTCCAAATCAACCGTGCGAATCATAACGTCAGTCGAAGTGGCAACGTCCGAACTTTCGCCGGAAAGTTGAATCGTCGCACCGTCCAGCCCGAACGGTTTCAAACTTTCGCGGATTTGAGCAATCCCGACGGGTTGAGCAAATTTCAAATCCATAATCGTGCCGCCCGTGAAGTCAATCCCGAAATTAAAGCCGCGTGTCGCCATAGAAATCAAGCCCGGAATAATTACGAGCAGTGAAATAATAAACCACATTTTCCCGCGACCGGCAATGTCAAAATTCGGCATTATTTCTTCACCGCCTTTCCGTCAGCCGCCACGTCGAACAAAACAAATCCGTCCGCGCCGTAAGCTGAAGGACTTTCCACGACCTTTGCATTGACCAAAAGTTTCAGCATGAATTGCGTTAAGGTTATCGCCGTCAACATGCTCAACAGGACGCCCAATCCCAGCGTTATTGCGAAGCCGCGGATTGTGCCCGTGCCGAAGAGGAATAAAACTCCCGCCGCGATTATCGTCGTGATGTTTGAGTCGAAAATCGTCGTGAACGCCCGCTTAAATCCCGCGTCCATTGCCAGCCGAATCGACTTGCCCAATCTGAATTCCTCCTTGAAGTGCTCGAAGATGAGGACGTTGGCATCGACCGCCATACCGATTGACAAAATTATTCCCGCCACGCCCGGCAATGTCAGCGTCGCGTCCAAACCTTTGAGCGTGCCCAGGAGCATTAATGTATATGCCATTAAGCTGATGTCTGCAATGAAACCGGGCAGTCTGTAAAACAGCAGCATGAAAACTAAGACCGCCGCTATGCCGACGACGAATGCAAATTCAGATTTATCTTTTGAATCTTGACCGAGCGAAGGGCCGACTGTCCGCGTTTCAATGATGTTGACTTTCACGGGAAGCGCGCCGCTCCTCAAGAGTACTGCCAGATGTTGAGCCTCCTGCAAGTCGCGTTGACCGGAAATTTCTGCCTTACCGCCGAGGATTGGTTCACGGACGACGGGATTGGTTAAAATTTCTCCGTCCAACAAAATTGCAATCGTCCGCCCGACGTTTTCGAGAGTAGCGTCAGCAAATTTCTGCGAGCCTTCGTCGCTGAATTCAAGATTGACGACGCATTGACCGTTCTGCTGATTCATAGCGGCCTGCGCGTCCTTGAGGTCACTACCCGTCAAAAGAGTATTGCCGGCATCGTCCTTGAACTCCAACATAGCCGTCTTGCCGATAGTCTCAATGGCCTTGTCGGGATCTTTAATGCCGGGCAGCTCAATTATGACACGCCGCTCACCTTCGCGTTGAATTATCGGTTCGGTTAAGCCCAATTCATTGACGCGCTTTTCCATGATTGATACGACGCGTTGCATTGCGTCTTCATCGACTTTGGCAATATCAGTGTCCTCCGCCTGCAAGACAACATGTGTGCCGCCCTGCAAGTCGAGACCTTGCCTTATCGAATGTGCCAGCGGTCGGATAAAAATTACAAACAACGCTACGATTGCTCCGAGGCAAATCAGCAGCTTGATTAAACTGTTCGTCCTCACAAAGTTTGCTCCCCTTCTAACAATTAGGAATTAGAAATTAGGAATGAGGAATTAATTTGTTCCTTGTTCCCGCTGTCAAATATACTACAACGCGGGATATTACGCAATGCCTTTGTAAGGAACTAGGAACTAGATAAACTAATTCCTACTAGTTCCCAGTTCCTATTTACTAGTTCCTAACTCCTCACTGTTGAGTGCCGTGCTGAGCGGTACGACAATTTTTTGGTCGTAGCAGGTGAACGCGTCGTCAACCAATTTTTTATCCGGCGAAGGTGTTACTGCGCTGATTATCGGGACGAGGATTAATCCCGCCAACATTGCGATTGCGCCCGCGTTAATCGGTGATTGCATAATCGCGGGGAATGCCGGACGTATCAACATGTTTGCAGTCATCAAGACGCTTGCGAAGATAAAGCATGTCCAGCAAGCTGCCGTTGAAACTTTTTTGGAGTAAAGCGAATACATGAACGGTGCGAGAAATGCTCCCGCCATTGCGCCCCAAGATATGCCCATAAGCTGCGCGATGAAGTTCACGGAGCTTTTATATTGCACGAGGGCGAGCACTGCCGATATTGCGATAAACACGACGATTAGCCCGCGAATCAGCAAGACTTGCCGAGGTTCACTCATATCTTTTGCGAAGTTGTCACGGATTAAATCCAACGTCAAAGTCGACGCCGATACGATTACCAGCGATGAGAGCGTTGACATTGACGCCGATAAAACTAAAATGACGACGAGGGCAATCATTCCGTCCGATAGCCCGCTTAACATTGTCGGGATAATCGAGTCGTAACCGTTGGCGGCAATGTCGATTTGGTCGGAAAATAATCTTCCGAAGCCTCCGAGGAAATAACATCCTCCCG
The DNA here is from genome assembly GCA_017427545.1 of Selenomonadaceae bacterium. Taxonomy (GTDB): domain Bacteria; phylum Bacillota; class Negativicutes; order Selenomonadales; family Selenomonadaceae; genus Quinella. The sequence goes on along the minus strand of JAFRSO010000086.1, from coordinate 6,602 downwards.
CCACGACAAATGCAAACAGCGTTGAAATGACGGTGCCTTTTTGAATGGCCTGTTCACTTTTGATGGCGTAAAATTTCTGAACCATCTGCGGCAAACCCCATGTGCCCAGCGAAGTCAAAATCACGACGAACAATAAATTTAGCGGGTCAGTGCCGAAAAATGATGCGAAAATTCCCGGCGTTGAAGAAACTTTATCGTCGGCAACACGTGCCAGACCGTCAAGCGCAGTGATAAATCCGCCCTTACTCTCAAGCACGGCATAAATTACCGCCGAAATTCCAACGAGCATGACGACGCCTTGAATGAAATCGTTAATCGCAGTCGCCATATATCCGCCGGCAATGACGTAAATCGCCGTCAAAACCGCCATGAGCAGAATACAAACGGAATAGTCAATGCTGAACGCCATGCCGAAAAGTCGTGAAAGGCCGTTGTAAAGACTGGCGGTGTAAGGTATCATGAAGATGAAAATTATGATTGCCGCGCCGATTTTCAGTGACGGGGAGCCGAAACGCTTCTCAAAAAATTGCGGCATGGTGGCGGTATCAAGGTGGCGGGTCATAATGCGAGTTCTTCTGCCCAAAATAAACCACGCCATTAGCGAACCGATTAGGGCGTTGCCGATACCTGCCCACGTCGCGGCGATACCATAACGCCAGCCGAATTGCCCTGCATAGCCGACGAATACTACCGCCGAAAAATAACTTGTGCCGTAAGCAAAAGCCGTCAACCACGGGCCGACATTGCGTCCGCCCAGAACAAAACCGTCAACGTCAGTGGCGTGCTTGCGGCAATAAAGTCCAATTCCAATCAGAACTGCAAAGTACAATACGAGTAAAGCAACCTTCATCAAAAAAACCTCCAAAAAGCCGGGAATTAGGTTAGCAGGTTATTAGGTAAATAGTACTTATAACCTAATTCCCTAATAACCTCTTCACCTAATAACCTAATAACCTAAAAAGGAGTTGACCTGCAATGATAATCGACATGCACACGCACATTTTCCCAGAAAAAATATCTGCTGAGGTTTTGGAAAAGCTAAGTATCGTAAGTCACAGCAAATATTTCAGTGACGGTACGTTAAACGGCTTGAAAAAATCCATGGACGCCGTGCAGATAAATTACTCGGTGATATTGCCCGTTGCGACGAATACAAAGCAAGTCGAAAAAATTAATTCGTCCTCCACCGCGTTGAATGAAAAATTTTTCGGCGAAGGAATAATTTCATTCGGCTGTATTCATCCCGACTATATAAATTATCGGGAAGAACTTGACCGCGTGAAAAATCACGGGCTAAAGGGTATCAAAATTCACCCCGTTTATCAAGATACAAACCTTGACGACGTGAAATTTCTGCGGATAATTTATCGTGCGGCGGAGTTGGATTTAATCGTCGTGACGCACGCGGGCTTGGATATAGGTTTTCCGGGAGTGGTTCGTTGCAGTCCGCAAATGGCGCGTCATGTTGTCGAGGAGGTTGGCGAATTTAAATTTATTTTGGCTCATATGGGTGGCTGGAAAAATTGGTCGGACGTGCTGAAAATTTTGGGCGGCAAAAAAATTTTTATCGACACGTCATTTTCGACGGGTAAAATTATTCCGCGCAAAGATTTTCATTGGGAAGCCGACGACTTGAAACTTTTGGACGAGGCGCAATTCATTGACTTTGTAAAAATTTTCGGCGCGGATAAAATTTTATTCGGGACGGACAGCCCGTGGACTTCCGCTGAAAATTCGATTGAGTTCATAAAAAATCTTCCGCTCCTCGACGCCGATAAAAATAAAATTCTCGGACTCAACGCGCAAAAACTTTTGGAGATATAAATCATGAAAATTGCCCAGCTGACTTTGGACGGTTACTTCAATTACGGCAACATTTTGCAGAAATTTGCACTCCACCACACGCTGAAAAAGTTCGCTGATTTTACGGAAGTGCTTTGGGCTTCGGACAGAAAATTTTTTCCCGAAATCGGCGGCAATCCTTCCGTGCAATGCGTCTTGAATCGTGAGCGGCATGATTTTTGGCTGCTGTTCCGATTGAAAGAGGCGGTGCGCCAATCCAAGTTCAGGGATTTTGAAAACCTTTACATTAGGACGCGTTTTGACTTGCCGTATCTTGAAGACGTTGCCGACGAGTACGATTATTTTGTTGTCGGCTCCGATCAAGTTTGGAATCCCGAATGGTTTTCGCCGCAAATTTTTTTGGAGTTTGTGCCGCGTGAAAAGAAAATTTCCTACGCCGCGAGTATCGGCGCATCATCTATCCCCGATGATCACAAAGAAATTTTCCGCCGCGGAATTGCCGACTTCAATTATCTTTCCGTTCGTGAGGAAGACGCCGTTAAAATTATTCGCGAGCTGACAGGGCGGACGCCGATTATTTTGCCCGACCCGGTACTCCTGCTCAAAGAAAATGAATGGCTTGCCGTATCACAAAAACCTACGTGGCTCAAAGAAAAATATCAGCGCGGATTTATTTTGACGTATTATCTGCGGAAATCGCCGCCGCCTGAAATTAAAACCTTCGCCGCAAAACTCAACCTGCCAACGATAAATTTACTCGACACGGAAAATTTTAATCACTTCACGACGGGGCCGGCAGAATTCATTTGGCTGTTCGCGAACTCGACGCTGACTTTCACAAATTCATTTCACGGCGTGGCATTCTCGATTTTATTCAAGCGGCCGTTCATAAATTTGGAAGTCGTCGGCGACAATGAGGGCGTCACAATGTCAAACAGAATTGCAACGTTGCTGAAACTTTTCGGGCTGGAGGACAGATCAACCATGCTTGCCGAGCCGCTGAAAATCGACTTCACACGCCGCGAAGAAATTTTATCACTCGAACGGCGGCGGGCATTCAAATTTTTGCTGGAGGCGTTTGGCTTATGAAGATTGAGGAAATGACCCGCGCCGATTGCAGCGGTTGCGAGGCGTGCGCCAATATTTGTCCGCGAAATGCGATTGTGATGATTCGTGACGTTGAGGGTTTTGCTTACCCGAAAATTAATCGCAAACTTTGCATTGCTTGCGGCCGATGTGATTTGACTTGTCCCGCGCTCAACCTCAAGAAAAAAATTCCTCAAGCCTTCCCGAAAGTTTTTGCGGCGATTAATCCTGATGAAAAAATTCGCCGTCACAGCACGTCGGGCGGTGCATTTACGGCGTTGAGTAAAATTTTTCTGCGCGGCGGAGGAATTATTTTCGGGGCGGGCTTCGACGAAAATTTTCACGTCCGCCACATGTCAGCAAAGACTTTCGACGAGCTGGAAAATCTTCGCGGCAGTAAATACGTCCAAAGTCAAATCGGCGACGTTTATCGGCAGGTGAGCGGCGCGCTTAAATCAAAGGCGGTTTTATTCAGCGGCACGCCCTGCCAATGTGCGGGTTTGAAAAATTTTTTGGGCGTTGATCCAGAAAATCTTTTGACTGTCGATATAATTTGTCACGGCACACCTTCGCCGGCGTTATGGGAATGTTATATCGGCGAGCTTGGTCACGGCAACGAAATTTCGCATGTCAACTTCCGCAGCAAACGTGACGGCTGGTCAACTTCAAACGTCGAGATAAATTTTTTCAACCGCCCGCGATATTTTTGCCCGCTCAACAAGGAAACTTACGGGAAATTATTTTTGCACGGCTTGATTGAGCGTCCGAGCTGTCATCGCTGCAAGTTCAAATTCCCGAACGGGCAAGCTGATTTGACATTGGGCGACGCGTGGGGAGTAAAAAATTTTGCGCCGGAAATGTTCGATAATCGCGGCACGTCGTTAATCCTCGTCCACACGTCGAAGGGTAAAAAATTTTTCGAGCACACGAACTTACGCGTCCGGCAAGTCAGCCTTCCCGACGCCTTGAAAAAAAATCCGCGACTGATTGCCCCTTCGATTGCCGACCCGCGTCGAGGAAATTTCTTCGCCGACTACGCCAATGCCGAGGACAAGTTCGCGGTAATTCAGAAATATTTTCACAAGGACGATAAAACCTTGCGTCCACAAATTGACGCCTACGATAAACTCAATGTCGCCAAACGTTATCAGTCAATCGCGGCGCAGATTCGTCAGCAGTTCGAGAAAAATATTTTGGTCGTGATTTCGTCGAATGAGCAGAAATTTTTTGCGAATTATTTTGAGCAACAATTCCCGAATTGCGGCATTTACTCACTTCAGCCGCAGGAAGATAAATTTATTTGCCTGGAAAAATTTTCGTCGATTGTCTTCACGCTGAAAGATTTTGCCGCGCTCAATGACTTTGCAAAGCGATTCAACGTCGCAGAAATTTTCGCCGAGCGGTCGTTGATAATTGATTCGCCGCCCATAAAAAATTGGCTTGACACTTGCAACTTGCCGATAAAAATTTTCTCGCGGGCAAATGATTCAGCCTAAACGAGCCTCCTGCTTAGTCAAAGCCTCCTGCCAGACAGCTTTAAGCGGCACGGAATTTTTTTCGGCAAGGCGGCGGCAATCTTCATATTCGGGCGTTATCGAAACAATCTTGCCGTCATACGCGCTGACTTTGCATTGAACTTCGCCGAAACTCGTTTCAACCTTCGCCATCTTCCGCACGGCCTCAACTCTCCGCGAAATTTCAATCACTCGCAAGCCGATTGTCGTCGTCTCCTCGAAAATAATTTTTATGCACGCCTCGCGATGTTCCGCGTCAACCAACACGCTAAGCATTTGAGCCGGGCGATTTTTTTTCATGTAAATTGGCGTCGTCCAAACGTCCAAAGCTCCCGCGCTGAAAAGTCTTTCGTACAGCCAGCCGTAAATTTGCGGATTCATGTCGTCAATATTCGCCTCAAGCTTGACCAAATGTTTTTCACGCTGACCGCCGAATTCGCCCAGATAAATTCGCAGGACGTTAGCAATATCCAAATCCCATGTGCCCGCACCGTAACCGATTTTCTCCGAGGAAAAATCTTCGGGCAAGTCCGCGCTGAATTCGGCAAGAGCATTGACAATCGCCGCGCCCGTCGGGGTAGTCAATTCCTTTTCCGCGCCGAAATGATATGTCTTGAAGCCTTGCAAAAGTTCAGCTGTCGCGGGGGCGGGAATCGGCATTAAACCATGCGCGCACTTGACGACGCCGCTGCCCGTATTGATTCGCGAGACGAAAATTTTTTCCACGTCGAGATAATCAAGACAAATCGCGCAGCCGACAATATCGACAATCGAATCAATCGCGCCGACTTCGTGGAAAGTGACTTCATCGGCGGGACGTTGATGAACTTTACCTTCCGCCTTGGCAATGACGTTGAAAATCGCCAGCGCACGAGTTTTGACGGCGGCGTTAAGTTCGGAGCTGTCGATAATTTTTTTTATGTCGCCAAAAGTCCTGTGGCTGTGATTTTTGATATGCTCGTGGCGGTGAAGATGGCGAATGTTCGGACGGTCGAGTTCCGAATCAAAATTTTTCGGGAGCTTCACGTCAACATAAGCCGCGCCGATACCGTTCTTGCTCACGTCGGAAATTTCAATCTCAAAATCCCGCGGCAGGTTGAGTTTATCGAGTTCGCCACGCAAATATTTTTCGGGCACGCCGAGTTGAAGACATGCGCCCAGGAACATATTGCCACTTATGCCCGCCGCGCAGTCAAGATAAAGAGCCTTCATAAAATACCTCCTGTAGTCAACTATAAAATTCCGTCGATTAAAAATAACCCCGCCCTCCACGCGGAGAGTAGGGTTATTTTATTTCGGTCAATGTACAAAAAATTATTTGTCGAGATGCGGACCTGCAGCGACGAGAGCTTTACCCGCCGCGTTATATTCGTATTTCTTGAAGTTCTTGATGAAGCGGCTCGCCAAATCTTCAGCTTTTCTATCCCATTCGGTCGGATCGGCGTAAGTGTTGCGCGGGTCGAGAATTTCAGTTGCGACGCCTTCGAGGACGGTCGGAATTTCCAAGTCAAAGATAGCGATTTTCTTCGTAGGAGCATTTTTGATTGCGCCGCCCAAGATAGCGTCGATAATGCCGCGGGTGTCTTTAATGGAAATGCGCTTGCCGCTACCATTCCAGCCCGTGTTGACGAGGTAAGCTTTCGCGCCGGATTTTTCCATGCGCTTGACGAGTTCTTCAGCGTATTTGGTCGGGTGCAGTTCGAGGAATGCCTGTCCGAAACATGCGCTGAAAGTCGGAGTAGGTTCAGTGATTCCGCGTTCAGTGCCCGCCAATTTTGCCGTGAAGCCGCTCAAGAAATAATATTTGCACTGTTCGCTTGTCAAAATGGAAACGGGCGGCAATACGCCAAATGCGTCCGCGCTCAAGAAAATAACTGACTGTGCAGCGGGGCCGTGACTATCGGGGCGCACAATATTTTTGATATGGTAAATCGGATAGCTGACGCGGGTATTCTCGGTAACGGATTTGTCAGCAAAGTCAATCTTGCCGTCCTTGTCGACGGTGACATTTTCAAGCAGAGCGTCGCGGCGAATCGCATTATAAATATCGGGTTCACTTTCCTTGTCGAGGTTGATGACTTTGGCATAGCAGCCGCCCTCAAAGTTGAAGACGCCTTGATCGTCCCAGCCGTGTTCGTCGTCGCCGATAAGCAAGCGTTTCGGGTCGGTCGAAAGGGTAGTTTTGCCCGTGCCGCTAAG
>JAFRSO010000085.1 GCA_017427545.1 Selenomonadaceae bacterium | reverse complement strand
TCGTGAGACAGTTCGGTCCATATCCATCGCGGGCGTCAGATATTTGAGAGGGGCTGCTCTTAGTACGAGAGGACCGGAGTGGACGAACCTACGGTGTATCAGTTGTGTTGCCAAATGCATTGCTGAGTAGCTGCGTTCGGAAAGGATAAACGCTGAAAGCATCTAAGCGTGAAACCTGCCTCAAGATGAGATATCTTTTAAGACACCTTGCGGATTACAAGGTTGATAGGTCGGGAGTGTAAGTGCGGTAACGCATTCAGCTGACCGATACTAATATGTCGTTTGCTTTTCTTTACTCAATGTGTTTTCTCCTGTGCGATTTTCAGGGAACTTTCCCTAAGCGGTGAAGATGGCTGAGTGGTTCCACCTGTTCCCATTCCGAACACAGCAGTTAAGCACTCATACGCCGAAGGTACTTGGGTGGCGACGCCCCGGGAGATTAGGTATTTGCCGCTAAAATTCTTCAGCCTTGGGTCTTGAAAGATTCAAGGCTGAATTTGAAAATGGCGGTTGTGGTGAAGCGGTTAACACTCCGGATTGTGGCTCCGGCACGCATGGGTTCGATCCCCATCAATCGCCCCACAGGGGTATAGCTCAATTGGTAGAGCAACGGTCTCCAAAACCGTAGGCTGAGGGTTCAAGTCCTTCTGCCCCTGCCAATAAGAAATTTTAAAGCCTTGTCAGTGATGACAGGGCTTTTTGGATTTTTAGGCTTGCCGCAACTTTTGATTTCCGATAAAATTTCGGCGGGAGGCTTTGCAATGAAAATCGTTTGGAATATGCGCTTCAAAATGTTTTTGGCGGCACTGGTGATTAACGTTGCCGGTGTAATTTTTGCAATGCTCCTGTTTTACCACTACGCCGCGGAACATTTTTATTCGGAGTACGCCGCCTCACTCTACGAACGCGTTTATATCGGCGCGAAAAATGCTGACACCGGCTTCCAAAAAATTTATCGGGCGACTTTGGATATCTCCTTCGACGCGCAAATTGTTGAGCTGATAAGTCGCGGCGACTTTCCCACATTGGCGACGCGCCTCCGAAATTATCGCGAGAAAAATTCTTTGGCGGACGATATTTATATTTTTCTGCCCGACAAAAAAATTTTGATTCGCTCCGAAGAATATAATTCCGTTCAAACTCTCGACGAGAAAACTTCTGCCGCCTGGAAAAAAATTATCGACATGCAAAGCGGTATGCGTCCGATTTTTGCAGAGAACATTTTAAGCCCCGCCGCGAAAAATATTTTTCTGTACAAGGCAAAAATTCAGGGGGCGGAAGCTTACGTCACGACGCAAATCAGTGAACGCGGATTTTATTATAATTTTATCGACGACCTCGGAGCGGGTGCCGATAATATCGCGCTGATGTTCGACGCTGCGGGAAATATCGTTTCACAGAGCCGCGCCTGTTCCAACTTGAACGAAAACGATTTTATCCGCGCCGAAGTCAAAATGCCGCTGTCGCACTTCACGATTAAACTTTTGGTTGGCAAGAAAAAAATCGACGGCAAAATAATTTTCATGCAAATTTTGAGCGTGCTCGGCGTAATTTTCATCCTGCTGCTGTCGACGTTCCTACTTTACATGCTCGCCGCAAAACTCAATGAGCCGGTTGAAAATCTCGCGCAAGTCATGCAAGATGTCGGTCACGGAAATTTTTCACTGCGGGCAAAAGTTGAAGGCAATGACGAGATCGCTTACCTCGCGGAAAGATTTAATCATATGCTCGACAACTTGGAGAATGAAAAACTTTTGAAGCGGCAAGCTGAACTTCACGCCCTGCAATATCAAATTCGCCCGCATTTTATCTACAACACGCTCAATTCAATTCGATTCGCGGCGATGATAGCCGGTGCAAAAAATATCGGCGATCTGCTTGCAAATTTTATCGAACTCCTGCAAGTCAGCACAAATCGTGAAGGTGAATTCGGGACGCTGGCTGAAGAAATTTCCACGCTGAAAAAATACGTCGCCTTGCAAGAATTTCGGCTGATGAATTCATTTGCGGTCGATTTTAATTTGCCGGAAGAAACTTTGTCGTGCAGAGTGCCGCGATTGATTCTTCAACCGTTCGTCGAAAACAGTATCTTACATGCCCCCAGTCCCGAAAAAACTTTTTGCCGAATTGTGATTGCTTCCGAGTTGCGCGGCGATGAATTGATTATTACCGTGACTGACGATGGTAAAGGCATGTCGCCCGAAGTGCTGGAAAATTTATCGGCGAAGTCTTCCGATAAAAAAACTCACGGCGGATTTTCGGGTATCGGCGTTTCAAATATCAAGGAGCGGTTGAGACTTTATTACGGCGACGCGGGAAAAGTTATCTGCGAAAGTGACGGCAAAAGCTTCACGAAAATTTCAATCATCCTGCCCGCCGAGGTGATTTAATGACAAAATTTATCGCGCTGTTTTATACAATGCTGGCAATGCTTTTAATCGCCGTCGTGTCGTACTCAATGCAAAAATCGGAAGAAAATTTTTCGCCGCCAAAATACACAATCGGCGTCGTGCTCAAGGCAATGGATTCGGAGCATTGGTTATCGGTTCGTTCAGGAATGACGGAGGCTGCTCAAAAAAATAACATGCGCCTGATAGTCATCACCGCCGAAAATGAAACGGCCTTCGTTGAGCAAAATAAAATTATCAGTGACTTGCTTGCCAATGACATTGACGCGCTGATTGTTTCGCCGACGAATATCAATCACACGCAAGAATTTGTTGACGCCGCGCTGGAAAAAAATATTCCGGTCTTTTCGATTGACGAGGAGATTGACGGCATTGTTTATATCGGCTCGAATAATTATTTGATTGGCGAGATGGCGGCGGCGTTCATGGAAAAAAATTTGCCGGCAGGTTCGGAAGTCAGCGTCATTTCCGGCAGTGAAAATCAAAATGCTCACATTCAGAGGACGGCAGGTTTCGTTGAGTACGTGAAAAATAATTCCGCGCTGAAAATTGGTACGACAATGGCGGCGGAAACTCAATATCGGCAGGCGATGACGCAAGCTGAAAAACTTTTGCGCTCTCGACCAAATACGCGCGGAATTTTCGTAAGCAGTGCCATAATGACTTTGGGCGTGATTGAGGCGACGGAAGATTTTCCGGTTATGATTGTCGGCGTCGACACGCAAAACGATGCGATTATGGCGGTCAAGAGCGGGAGTATCGACGCGTTGATTTCGCAGGACGGTCACGAGTCGGGAAGATTGGCGATTGAAGTCGTCGCGGCGCATTTGAACAATCAGCCCGTTCAGAAATATAATTTCATTGCCAACGAACTCATCACCGCCGATAACGCCGAACATTTTTTACTGCAGGAGGACTTTTGATAGTTAGGAGTTAGGAGTTAGGAGTGAGGAGTTGACATGAAACGGGTTTTGATAGCTGATGATGATTTTTTGGTGCGAACGTATTTAAAGCAGATGATTTCTTGGGAGGAGCAAGGATTTTACATAATCGGTGACGCGAAGAATGGTCGCGAGGCTTTGGAAATTTTGCAACGTGACGGCGCGGACATTTTAATTGCCGATGTGTCGATGCCGATAATGGACGGAATTGAATTGACGCGGCAAGTTAAAAAATTTTCGCCGTCGACGCACATTTTGATTTTGAGTTGCCACGACGATTTTGTTTACGTCAAGGAGGCGATGAAACTCGGCATTGATGATTATCTCTTGAAAAATGATTTGTCGGAGGAGACGCTGCTTGACGCGCTGAATAAAATTTCGTTCGAGGCGGAAGATAATTCGGAAATTGAGCGGCTGGCATTGATCGGACGGAAAAAATTACGCGAAGATTTTTTCAAGGCATTTGACGCGAGCGAGTCGGAAAAGTTAGCGAAGTTGTCGGCGGACGCTGAAATTAATTCGGAGTTTCAAGCGGCGGCGGCGTTGATGATAATTCCTCAAGGTTGGCCGGAGCGTGAACGACTTTTGACGGAAAATGAGCGTGAAAATTTTTTATCGGCGTTCGCGGAGATGAGCTTGAACACTTGCCGAAATTTATTGGGCGAGAAAATTCAGCCGCTGATATTCGATTCGACACGCGAAGGATTTTTTCATTGGGGCTTGATAGTCAAGGGCGGCACGCGTGAAATTGCCGAACGGTTACAAAATTTCTCCAAGCTGTATTTCAATCTGGAGTTGAAAATTTTTCTGTCGCCGCCGAAAAAAAATCTTGTCGAGTTGTCGGAGCAGTGGCAGAAAATTTACGATTCCCGAACAGATTCGTTTTATTCGGACGAGAAAATTTTTTCGGTGGAGGAGTTGCCGCCGCTTGAAATAAAAATTTCCGACGAGCTGAAAAATTCGGGGCGTGAACTTGTCGAGGCGTTGAGTTTTATCGACGAAGATTTTTTCAATGTGCTGAAGTCTTTTCGCGAAAAAATGTTCAACGTCAAACTTCACCCGGAAATTTTATCGGCGTTCATAAGCGGGCACTTCACCGAGTCGGAAAAAAATTCACTGCCAAGCCCGTTGCAGTCGGAAAATTTTTCGGAGTGGTTCACGCGGCTGGAAAGATTTTTAACCGAGCTGCGCGGCCGTCAAGGTAAAGATTATCTGCACCCCGCAATCAGATTGGCGTTGAAATTTATCGAGGCGCACTATCGCGAAGAAATTTCTCAAGTCGACGTGGCGGAGGCCGTTCACCTCAACCCGTCGTATTTTTCGACGCTGTTTAAAAAATCTGTCGGCATGGGTTTCAGCGACTATTTGACCGATTTGCGAATTGAACACGTCAAGGAACGTTTGGTAACGACTTCCGAAAAAATTAACGCCATTGCGGCGTCGGAAGGATTCAACGATTATCAATACTTCGTAAAAATTTTTAAGCGACTTACGGGCTTGCGTCCGAGTCAATACCGCGAAAAATTTCTGCACTGAATCAAAAAATTTTACACGTCTGACAGCGGGCGTGTATTTTTTTTTCGCAAGTCCCAATCAAACGCAACGTCTTCAAAAAACTTTTCGGCTGTAACAATCCCGCTCAATCGGCTATCATTATATTAACAGTAAAAATTTTCTTCAGTTTGAAAGGAGAGTTTCTAATGAAGATTGGAGTTATCGGAGCAGGTCGTATCGGCAAGGTGCATATCCGCAATATCAGCTTGTTCGTGCCGGAGTTGGAAATCAAGACCGTTGCCGACCCGTTCGCCAATGAGCAGACCGAGGCTTATGCCGCGCAATTCGGTATCAAGAACGTCACGAAAAATGCTGACGATATTTTCAACGATCCCGAAATTGAAGCCGTCGCGATTTGCTCTTCCACCGACACGCACTCGAAGTACATCATTGAGGCTGCCAAGGCCGGTAAGAATTGCTTCTGCGAAAAGCCGATTGACTACGATCTGGCGAAAGTTCACGAGGCGATTGACGCTGCTAAAAAAGCCGGTATCAAGCTGCAAATCGGTTTTTGCAGAAGATTCGACCACAATCACCGCGCGGTTTATGATATGGTTCGTGCAGGCAAAATCGGTAAGCCGCATATCATCAAAATCAGTTCCCGCGACCCTGAACCGCCCCCGATTGCTTACGTCAAAGTTTCGGGCGGCATTTTCTATGACATGATGATTCATGATTTCGACATGGCGCGTTTCCTTGCCGGTGATGAGGTTGAGGAAGTTTACGCGGCGGGCGCAGTTTTGGTTGACCCGGCGATTGGTGAGGCCGGCGACGTTGATACCGCTGTCGTTACGCTTAAATTCAAGGGCGGCACCATTGCCACGATTGATAACAGCCGTCGCGCGGTTTACGGCTATGATCAGCGCGTCGAAGTTTTCGGCGACAAGGGCGTTGCAATGAACGGCAACGATATTCCGAACACTGCGACTTTCGCGGACGCCAACGGCACAGTCGGCGGCACGGCTTTCCAAGTGATGTGGGACAGATATGAACAGGCTTTTGTCTCCGAAATGAAAGCGTTCGCAAAAGCTATCGTCAACAATGAGGAAACTCCCGTGACGGGCGAAGACGGACTTTATCCCGTGCTCATGGCGGCGGCGGCTACCAAGTCTTGCAAGGAAGGACGCCCCGTGAAAATTTCCGAAGTCGACGTGTAAGGAGGCAACTCAAATGCTGAAACGTTGCGCTTGTATCGACACGCTTTACACCGAGCTTGATTTTTACGCCAGATTTGCGGCTGCCAAGGCTGACGGCTTCGAGGCGGTTGAGTTCTGGGATTGGAGAATCCGCGACCTGGATAAAGTTCGCGATGCGGCTCAAACTGCCGGAATCACTATCAGCGGTTTCAATGGCGACAATGATTTTTCCCTCGTCGATCCCACTCACAAGGAACGCTATCTTGAGAACCTCAAGGCCTCTCTCGACGCGGCTAAAAAAGTCGGCGCAGTTTCCGTTACGATTCATTCCAATGCACTCGGCGACGGCGGCATTGTCGTCAATCATTACGACGAACTTTCCGACACCGTTAAACTTTGCTCCATGTACGACACGTTGCTTGCGTCCGTAAAACTCGCGGAAGAATATAAAATCCGTATGAACTTGGAAGGTCTCAACATCAAAGTCGATCACGTCGGAAATTTCTTGCAGACAACTCAAATGGCGGCAGAAGTTACGCGCCTCATCAATTCGCCTTATCTGATGATTCTGTTCGACGCTTACCACATGCAATACAACGAAGGCGCGCTCTGCTACAACATTGAAAAATACTTCGACCAAATCGGTCACATTCACATTGCCGACTGCCCCGGTCGTCATGAACCCGGTACCGGCGAAATCAACTATCACGCAATTTACGAAACTTTGAAACGCCTGGGCTATCAATATCGCGTCGGCTATGAACTTTTCCCGCTCACTGATACTGCCACCGCGGTTAAAGCGATTTTCCAAGACTGAATTAGCTGTTAGCTGCTAGCTGTTAGCTGTTAGATTGGCTTTGTTGAATTTTCTAATAGCTAACAGCTCTGAACTAACAGCTGTTTTTTTTAGGAGGGAATAACATGAGCACAGCTGCTCCGAATATTTCGCCTGCCGTTGACGAGAGACTTTCCTGGTTTACTCGAATTTGTTACGGCTTCGGTGATACGGCCTGTAACGTCGTTGCGGGCGCAATGACAATTCTGACGTTCTTTTATACGGACTATGCCGGCGTTGAACCTACGACCGTCGGTCTGGTAATGCTATTATCCCGCTGTTTTGACGGCGTCTCCGATGTCATTATGGGATTTATTGTCGAACGCACCAATTCCAAATGGGGCAAATCTCGTCCTTGGGTTTTATGGTCGAGCATACCTTTCTGCGTATCGATTGTTTTAATTTACTGCGTCCCGCAAGGCGTTTCGGACTTTACACAGTTCGTCTATCTGTTCATTACTTACAACTTCTGCAACACGGTCTGTTATACCGCACTGAACTTGCCTTACGGTTCACTTTCGGCGATGATGACGCGCTCTTCTCATGAACGCGATATGCTTTCCGTCACTCGTATGGCACTCTCGCCAATCGGCAAAATCATTTCCATTTCCGCAACTCTCCCGCTGATTAAAGTTTTCGGTGACAATCAAACCGCTTGGATTATCGTCATGAGCATTTGGGCAGTCCTCGCATTATTCCTGTTGCTGTTATGCTTCAAACAGTGCGAAGAAAAAGTTGTCATTGAGGCTCGCAAAAAGGAAGATAAACTTCCCGTCGGCAGAGCTATTAAATGCTTGATCATGAATAAATATTTCTTGATGGCTGCTTTCATTTGGATGATGCAATGTGTAATACAAATGGTTACCGGCACCATCCTGCCGTATTATTGCAAATATATTTTCTTCGACGATTCACTTTTCAGCTATCTGTTGCTCTTGGAAGTTGTCACGACCATTACGGTTACGGTACTCTTCTGCCCGTTCCTGCTTAAGAAATTCGGTAAACGCAATATGTCGATGATCGGCTGCGCAGTCGCTTTAATCGGTCACTTGATTTACTGCACGCACCCGACGGATTTTAACTGGGTTATCTTCAGCTACTTTATCCGCGGCGTAGGTTTTGCTCCGTTGAACTCGGTTATCTTCGGATTTTTGGGTGACTGCGTTGAGTACGGTCAATACAAATTCCACATTCGCACAGAAGGTTTGATATTCTCCGGTGGGTCGATAGGCTACAAACTTGGCACCGGAATAACGGGCGCCTTCGTGGCTTGGCTGATGTCCATGAGCGGCTATGTGGCCTCCTCAACTGCTGACGCCGTTCAACCGCAATCCGCTATCGACATGATCGTCAACATTTATATTTTCGGCATGATAATAATTTGGGTATCTTTGTTAATTGTTCTGTTCTTCTACAAACTCGACAAAGAATATCCCGCGATTATGAATGAGCTGGCTGCTCGTGAGGCTCGCGGCGAAATGTGATTGTAAAGCGTAGAAAAAATTTTAACCGTCAGGGTGAAATGCCTTGACGGTTTTTGATTGCTGCTGTTGACAGGAAAAGCCCTGCGGTGTTAAACTTGAGTTGCAATTAACAACAAGTCAACGTGGCGCAGAGCTTTTCCTTTCGCGCATTGTAGCACGCTCGCGCCGCGCTGTCAATGAAAGGCGGATTGATATTATGAAAGTCTTCGGCGTGATTTATCTGATAATTAACGGCGTAAACGACAAGGAATATGTCGGGCAGACGACTAAAAATGTCAAAGCTCGATTCAAACAACACGCGCGTCGAAAAAATTCGCTTATAGGCAATGCAATTCGTGCTTACGGCGAAGATATGTTCGTTATCGCAATTCTCAAAGTTTGCTACAGCAAAGAGGAGCTTGACTTTTGGGAAAAACATTTCATCAAGTCGCGTAATACCATGTATCCGAACGGTTATAACCTTACGGATGGTGGTGAAGGCGGCGTACCTTGTGACGCAGTGCGTGCAAAAATTGGAGCGGGAAATGCAGGAGAGAATAACGGTTTCTTCGGCAAGCACCATACGAAAGAAGAACTTGCAATAATGTCCGCGAAACAAAAAGGTCGTAAAAGACCGCCTGAAGTGGTTGCCAAAAGTGCGGCCGCTAATCGTGGACAATCACGTTCTAAAGAAGCTAAAAAGCTAATGTCAAATATTCATAAAGGTAAAAAACATTCTTCAGAACACCGCGCAAAACTTGCAGCGTCACATCGCAACGAAACTTGTTATATAAATTTGCCGGGAGAGATAATAAATCATCAGTTTTCTTATAAGGTACTTGCAAAAATTTTGGGTGTATCTAGCTCTACCTTTTCTAACAGAATGAGCGGTGCATTTAATTTCACTGCAGAAGAAATTGCAAAGTTCGTTGAACTTTTCGGACTTCCCGCCGAATATCTGTTTGAACGTGATGACGGTTTGCCGGTAAAAATATCCAAGAACTACTACCAAACTCTTTACAAAAATTTGTCTGATACAATGACCGCAAAGCAAATTTCATACACTGAGCTTGCAAAACTTTTAAAGGTGTCACAATCTGCCATTTCTATGAAAATGACCGGCAAGCGGAACTTCACGGATAAAGATATTGCCAAGCTCGAAGAGATTTTTGACTTGCCCGCAAAATATCTTATGGCACGCACGGACAAATAGAAAAATTTAATCGCCCCTCCAAAACTGGGAGAGGCGATTTTTTTTAGCACTAATCACTAAACCCTAAGTACTACTTCTTGCCGCTGTAAGTGATGAGATTATTTTTCTGCACGAGACTCGTCAAATCGGAAGAGTAATCAAGCTCGGCGGCAGAATAACTTGCCGAATCATTTTCAACAAGCGCGCTGATATTGTTGTCGGAGGTCGTGAAATTATTATCGTCAGCGAACCACATCGGCGCAACGTTCGCACTTTCCGTCGAAGTAAATGTCCGCGTCCGCACTTTGCCCGCCGAAGTGATAAACGTAATCGCTTTATTAACGCCGTCTTGCAAAGTCATGGTATCACTGCCGACCTTGACGATAACATTGGAGCCGCTGATACTTGTGCTGTAACTGCCGCTCGTGATTTTAATCGTATCGTTTGCATTGACGCCGACGACAGTATCAGTGCCGCCGCCCTTGCCGAATTGATAGACGATATGTTTGCCGCCGCTGTTGACGATAGAATCATTGCCGGCACCGCCTCTAATCGTCACGTGATCGCCCTCGTTGTAAAGTAAGTCAGCCCCTGCGCCGCCCATAATCGAAACGTTGACGCCCTCATTGTAGACGAAATCGCTACCGTTGCCGCCGTTAATTGAAGCCGCCTCGCCGCTGCTGTAAATTGAATCAGCCCCTGCGCCGCCCGACATGGTTACGAAATCCGCGAAATTTACAAAGTTATCATTACCTGCGTCGCCCAGGAGTGTTGCATATTCGCCTTCGTTGAGGAAATTATCAGCCCCTGCGCCGCCCAATGCTTTAACCGTATTGGCGACATTGTGAATTTCGTCGGCACCGTCACCGAGCGATATGTAAGAAGTGGCACCTTCGCTCTTGACGTAATCGGCACCCGCTCCGCCATAAACGCTGACATTTGCGCCACCGTTGAGAATGTAATCGTTGCCGGTCTGACCGTAAATTTTAACCGCGCCGCATTCGTTGTTAATGCTGTCGTTACCGGAGCCGCCATAAAGCCATGACGCGTAACCGCTGACTGAAATGGAAGCAGTACCTCCAACGGCATCTATACTTTCCGTGAAAGTGCTGTTGAGGATAGAATCGTTATCAGCCCCGCCGTAAACCGTTGAATTATAGCCGTAATTGAAAAGGATATCCTCACCGTCGTCGCCATAAATCCTCGCTTGATTCGCGGTATTGTTGATGGCGTCGTTGCCGTCGTCGCCGTAAATATCGGATTTGTTGCCGCCAATTAATTCAACGGAATAGGCACTCAATGACGCGGTACCTTTTGAAAGCACGACAACCGAATTTGTACCGGCAAGCACTCCGGGAGAATATAAAGTCAAGTCAACCTCGTCAATTATCTCGTAATCCGAAATTTCGTTGATGATGGCATCATTACCTGCGCCGCCTGAAATTGAGGAGTTCGCGCCGCTGTTGTTGATAAAGTCTTTTCCAACGCCGCCGAGTATCGTAGCATCACCGCCGGAATTTTCGATTGAGTCAGCACCGTTGCCGCCTATGATTGAAGCTTCCACGCCATCATTGTTGATACTGTCGTTACCGTTGCCGCCGTTGATTGTGACTTTTTCCGCCGAGTAGTTTTTGATTATATCAGCCGCCGCGCCCGCCGTGATAAAAACTTCATGACCGCTGTTGGTGATTGTATCCTTACTCGCGCTGCCTTGCATTGTGACGACATCCCAATAATTTGTCGCGAAATTGTCTTGGACAGAAACGGTTTCGCGGTAAGTGTCGTAGTCGAAAGTCGTATCAGTCGCCGCCTGTTTTGCAAAGTAGCGCATGAACATATAGCCGCCCGCGTAAACTTCTATGCAATTTTCAACGAACGTCGCAGCCAATATCTTACCAAAAAGTTCAAAGTCTTGGGCGTAGGCGATAATGTTATGACGGCGTTCGTCGTCAATGCCGTGAATCAATTCAGCGGAGCCGCCTTCCTTCAAAAAGATAGGCAGGTCGTAGAAATAATTGACATTCGACGCCATGATTCCGTGAACCAATTCATGCACAAGCGTCCTGTCCAGTTGAGTGCCGTAATCTGTAGTGCCGTGAGGGTCGGTGAGATCCATCTTATCAAAGAACGCCATGTTCACGCACAGCACGCGTGATTCCCATTCTTTCCAGTCGTCGCTGTCGAAGCTGACATAAGCCAATGTATTTGCATATTCGCCTTTCGTGTCATAAACGAATTTCAACTTGAGGCGGGAATTAGTCGTATCCGCGTCGGTGAATGAAAAGCCGTAACTTTCCTTAATCAACGCAAGCGAATCTTTTATCCACCAGCTGTAAAGGCCTTGAACGACGTATTGTTGAGCTTCGGTAAGTTGACTTTGGGCGGGAATGCCGTAGATTGTCAAGCCGTCTACAGTAAACGATGTGCCTTCAGGATATTGCGCTTCGCCCGTCGAGGGAATTATGGTTTTTGCAGTCTTTTCAACGCCGCCCGCATCAGAACCTGAAATTGCGCCGGTGTCCGCGTTGTCGAGAATAATGCCGCATTTCTCAACCAGGAACGTGTGCCAATTCTTAGCCGCCTTCTGATCGTTGATGAACATTCTCTTGACTTCCTCAAGACTGTTGAAGCTGGAGCTGGCTTGAATTGCCTCGTCAACGGCTGCGCGGCCGCTCAACTGAGTTTTGTTCAAGCTCTGCATGAACGCGTAGATAACTTCTTGTTGGGTCATAACACTACCTCCCATATCAAAATATGCGGCTATTATACACCCCCATAAATTTTCACGCAAGGTTAAAGAATTTTTTAACTTGCGGCGGGAAATTTTTTGATTATAATGGCGGCGGAGGGGAAATTATGCATAAGATTTTGGAAGAGGCATTGCACGACACGACGATTTTAAATGTGGCGAAGAGATTTTCCAAGGGCGGAGAGTTTTTAATTTACGGCGTGACGGGTTCGCAAAAAGTTTTACCTGTCGCGGCGGCATATGAACTCAAACCGCGTCCGATGATAATTTTGGTCAGCGACAGAGAAAAAATTTCAGCGTGGCACGACGACCTTGTTGAGCTGTCCGGCGCGGAAATTGTCGAGTTGCCCGAACTTGATTTGGTCGACGTGAACGCCAGCGCAGTCGGTATCGAGCGGCAATCGAAACGCCTTGAGGTTTTGGCAAGACTTCTTCGCGGGGAAAAAATAATCGTACTTGCAACGGCAATGGCGGCAGTCAAGAAAGATTTTTCGCGGCAAGATTTTTTGAAACTCCAACTGCGCGTCGAAGTCGGACAGAATTTATCGTTGGAAAAATTTTTGCTCAAGCTGAATGAATTCGGCTATGAACGCACTGATGAAGTTGACGCGATTGGAAAATTCAGCGTGCACGGCGGCATTGTAGATTTTTTCCCGATTAATGAGCCGACGCCATGCCGCGTAGAATTTTTCGGCGATGAAGTCGATTCTCTCCGCGAGATTGATTTTAATACGTTCCGTTCCAAGAAAAAAATTCAGTCCGTGACGATTCTGCCGATAAAAAATTTCTCCAAAACCAGTGAACCGTTCCTGACTTGTGCGGGTGAGGGCGGCACAATTATTTTCGACGAGCCGGTAAGAATTTTCGAGGCCGTTCACAAGTTGACGGTTGAAGATCCCGACCTCAAGAAAAAAATTTTCACGTTCGCAGAATTGGTTCAAAGTTCCCGCTCAAGCACGCTGATTTATCTTGAACTCATGCTGAAAAAAATTCGATTCATTGAGCCGACGGAAAATTTTGGAATCACTGCCGCCAACGTCACGAACTTTCAAAATCAGACGAAGATTTTTCTTGACGAACTGGCGCGCCTTACCGAACTCAACCAAAAAATTTATATCCTCTTCGCGAGCCACTCAAAAATGATCGGCGTGGAAAAACTTTTGGCTGAAAATAATATTCGCGGCGTAAATCTTCAACTCGGAACTTTAATTGACGGTTTCAAACTCCCCAACGCCAAATTGACTGTTCTCACGGAGAAAAATATTTTCGGCGGACAAATTCAGCGTCGCAAGAAAACTTTTGAGGGTGCGGGCGAAAATATTAAACATTTCAGCGACATTAAGCCCGGCGATTACGTCGTGCACGTCGACAACGGCATTGGCAAATATCTCGGTGTTGAGACTTTGGAGTTTGACGGCGTGCGCAAAGATTTTCTACAAATTCAATATGGCGGCGCGGATAAACTTTATATTCCCGTCGAGCAGGTTCATTATCTGCAGAAATATGTTTCCGACGATAACGCCGTCCCGAAATTGTCGAAATTAGGTTCAGGCGATTGGATAAAAGCCAAGTCCAAAGCTTCAGCGGCAGTCGAGGATATTGCCGAAAAACTTTTGGAACTTTATGCCCTCCGCGAAAATTCTCCGGGATTTGCCTTCGACGCTGACGACGCCACTCAACGCGAATTCGAGGAGGCCTTCCCCTATGAAGAGACCGTCGACCAGATTAAAGCCGTCGAAGAAATTAAGCGTGACATGGAACGGCCGCGACCTATGGACAGATTGGTTTGCGGTGATGTCGGATTCGGCAAAACTGAAATTGCAATTCGTGCGGCGTATAAGGCGGCTATGAACGGCAAGCAATGCGCGGTTTTAGTTCCGACGACGGTTTTGGCTCAACAGCATTATCAGACGTTCTCGGAAAGATTTTCGGGATTTTTGCCGACAGTCGATGTCATTTGCCGATTCCGCACGCCTAAGGAACAACGAATCACCTTGCAAAAAGTTTGGGCGGGACAAGTTGACGTTTTAATCGGGACGCACGCAATGTTATCAGGCAGGATTAAATTCAAAAATTTGGGCTTGCTGATAATCGACGAGGAGCACAGATTCGGTGTCAAGCAAAAGGAACGGATTCGGGCAATGAGCATGGGCGTTGACGTGTTGGCATTGAGCGCGACACCGATACCGCGGACGTTGCACATGTCATTAGTCGGGGCGCGTGATA
The DNA here is from genome assembly GCA_017427545.1 of Selenomonadaceae bacterium. Classification (GTDB taxonomy): domain Bacteria; phylum Bacillota; class Negativicutes; order Selenomonadales; family Selenomonadaceae; genus Quinella. The sequence continues at coordinate 31,568 of JAFRSO010000085.1, read as the reverse complement.
TGAGTTTGATTGAGACTGCGCCAGCTGAAAGATTCCCCGTGCAGACTTATGTTATCGAGGACGATGACGAAACTATTGCCGAAGCGATTCGCAGGGAAATTCGGCGCGGCGGTCAAGTTTATTTCGTTTACAATCGCGTTGAGACGATTGACTATATGGCGGAGCGGTTGATTAATCTGATTCCCGAAGCGAAAATTAAAATAGCTCACGGGCAAATGTCGAGTGAGCTGCTGGAAAATATCATGATGGATTTTTACGAGGGCGCGTTTAATGTCCTGCTGTCGACGACGATAATTGAGAGCGGGCTTGACGTTGCAAATGCGAACACGATTATAATTTACGACGCGGACAAGTTCGGGCTGGCGCAGCTGTATCAAATGCGCGGGCGAGTCGGTCGGTCAAGTCGAATGGCATTTGCGTATTTCGTTTACAAGGCGGATAAAGTTTTGGGTGAGACGGCTGAAAAGCGGCTTCAAGCAATGCGGGAGTTCGCGCAGTTGGGAGCGGGATTTAAAATTGCAATGCGTGATTTGCAGATTCGCGGCGCGGGAAATTTACTCGGCGCACAACAGCACGGTCACATTGCCAGCGTCGGCTTTGAAATGTACTGTCAACTTTTGGAGGAGGCAGTCAAAAAACTTCAGCACAAGTCGGTTGAAAATGTCGAAGAGCCGGATCCGATAATCAATTTGCCGGTCGAAGCGTTCATCAATCGCGAATACATTTCCAATGCCGGCGACAAGGTAGAAATTTATCGGCGATTGGCTGTCGTTCATGAGGCGCGGGAAGTTAAAGACTTGCGCGAGGAAATGACTGACAGATTCGGCAAAATCACGGAGCCGGTAGAAAATCTTTTGCAGGTTGCGTTAATCAGAATTGCCGCGAAAAATTTAGGCGTCGTATCAGTCAAGGAAAAAAATTTGCGCGTGGAAATAGTTTTCTCTGACGTGAAAAAAATTTCAGCTCAAGGAGTAATTGAGTTGTCGAGAATTTTCCGCCGCGATTTTAAATTTATCGAGGATTCGCGAAGAATTTTTATCACGTTCAAGACGAAAAAAAATCTTCTCAGCCGAATTTTAAACGTGCTGAAGAGTTTGACACCGCGTTAAATTTTTTCAGTTCACAGGATTATTCACCGAAACCCGAATCAATAAGGTTTCTTAATTCATTGACAGCTTGACGAGCGTCGGGGCCTTCAGCAAGGATTGTAACTTGGTCGCCGTATTCAAGCCCAATGCTCATAATCATCAAAATGCTTTTCGCGTCACAAGTCTTGCCCTTAGCTTTGAGTTGAATTTTTGACTTGAACGAGGACGCTTTTTGAACGAATATTGACGCGGGGCGAGCATGCATTCCTTGCCGATTTCTAATCATCGTCATAGCTTCCCACACGCCACCGGAAGGTTGATTCATTTCGTTTCGGATTTCAGCGAGTTTTTCTTGAGCAGCTTCTAAACCTTCATTGGCAGCTCGTTCAAACCAACTGATGCCGGCGCGAGTGTTTCCTTGATCGTAAAGCCAATCGCCGTAAAAATACATGCCGAGGAGACTACCGCCCTCCGCAGATTTTTTGAGCCAGCGTTCGCCTTCGTATGAATTTTCGGTCGTACCGTTGCCGTAAAGATAGCAGGTACCGACATTCGCCATGCCGTCGAAGTCGCCGTTTTGTGCCGAACGCAGATACCATTGGAAAGCTTTCGATTTGTTCTCTCTGACGCCTTGACCGTCGAAATACATATCGCCGAGTTCGTTCATTGAAACGGTATCGCCCGCATTCGCCGCGCGCTCATACCAATCGAACGCCTTGCTGTAATTGCCGATGTTGTACTTGAAATGATAGCCGAGATTGCCCATTGCAGAAGAGTCGCCATTATCAGCGGCTTTTTTCGTCCAATAGAAAAATTGCTCCGTATCTTCGCGGGTGCCTTCACCATTGAGCAACATTACGCCCGTAACAGTCATTGCACCGACGTTGCCCAACTCCGCCGCCTTCTTGAAAAGTTCAAAAGCTTTGTATTCATCTTTAGCAACGCCGTCACCGAATCGGTAACAGTCCGCCAAATTTCTAATGGCAGAGGCATTGTTTTCGTTAAGTCCAACGGCTTTTCTGAAGAAGTCAAACGCCTTGCGGGAATTTTGTTCGACATGTTCACCATTGCTGAACATGATACCCAGCTGATTTGCCGCTAAAGAATTTCCGACTTTATTTCCCTGTTTAAAGCAATTAAACGCCTCGTAAAGATTTTTATTCGTGCCGCTGCCGAAACGATACATTTTTCCGAGATAATACCAATAGTGTCCGTCGTCGGGTGCAAGTTCGGTGGCGCGTTTCATGTAACGGAAGGCCTCTCGCTTATCGGATTCGGTGGCATTGTCGTCACGAGTAAGGGTCAGCGCATACAATCCGAAAGAATCAGCGTCATCTTTTTCCATGCCGCGCTTATACCAACGCCGCGCCTCGTAAATGTCGGGGTCGACGCTCTGGCCGAATTGATACATAAATCCTATTTGCGAAAATGCTTCGGGGTAACCAAGCTCGGCAGCTTCTTTGTATTTTTTCATTGCCGTTTTGAAATCGTCGTCTTTGTAAGCTTCCCTGCCCTCTTTGAAAAGTTTTTCGGCGCGGGAAGAATCACTGCCGCTGTTATCGTAAATGGGAGTTTGCGCACTCGTATGTTCCTTGAAAATCGCGTCGTAGTCATCGTCAAAGCGCACGCCCTTAAATTTGATATTGAGCGCGTCAAAGTCGACGATTTTATTACTGCGAATGACGGCGATTGCCTTGCCGATACCGACATAAGTTTTATCGGTGACGCGCAGGGGAATAGTGAAGCGATTGTTGCAAAGGTAAATCAACGTCGCGTCCTCGTCGAGAAGATCACCCAAATCCTCTTGATCAAAGGCAACTTGGTCGACGCGTTCCAAAATGTCGCGGTCATCGGTGTATTGCTTGAGACGATTGAGCCGCTCTTGACGCCTGGCAATTTCTTCGGGATCAATTTCCGCTTCCGACTCCACACCGAAAATCTCGCAAATTTTTTTATGCAGTTCCGAATCACTTGCCGTGAGCTGTTCAATCTTGTCAGCCTCGTCATCATAGTAGCGTGTCCGCAACCAGTTCAAAAGCCGTCCGTCTGAAAAATATCCTACGACAGATTCAACGTCAAAATGCTCCTTGAGTTCGTTGAGAGTGCGAACCTCTGCACCGTCCGCCATCTTCAACGGGAATTTTATTTTGCGTGCCATAAAATCAGCCTCCTTAGAAAATAAAATCTACAACAGCCTTTGCAGCATTTTTGACTGTGCTCGTAACGGTATTAACCGCATTGCCGATTGTCGTCGCGACGGATTTTGCAACTGTTTTAACTTTGTTGAGACCTGCGTAAATTTTTTGCTGAATGTATTCGGGCGAACACTGCATTAAAAATCCGCCGACCATGATACTTAGCGCGGGACCTACGACGGGTATCGGCGTGAGCAATTTTGCGGGAATGCCTGTCATACAAAAATCAGCAACAGCGGCTACCATAGATCGTCCGACATTTTCCACAGCTTCTATCGGAGAAATTTTCCCCATAGCCACGTGCCCGATATTTTTGAAACTTTCGACGCCGACGCAAGCAATATTCGTTATCGCGCTAATCGGCATGGCTTTTGGCAGGAAAGGAATTTTACCGGCCGCGTGACCAATTTTAATCGCCGCCGCCGCTGCCATCTTCAAACCTTCATCGACAACGGAGCCGCGGTCCTCCTCAATAAAATTTTCTTGCAAAATTTCTTCGCCGGGCATTTGCATCATATCGGCGGGAATCATCATGCCGTTCGCACCCATAAGCATTGCCTGTTGTCCGATTTCGTTGACGACCGGTGTCATTGTATAACGATTCCACTGCGCATTCGGTTCGACGGGCGGCAAGTCTTGTTTCATGAGCTGATTGACTTCCTGCGTGATGTTTATCATTTGCGGCGCATCCATTGTCGCCGTCATGACTTGGTTGCCCAGATTCAACGCCGCGTTCGCTTGAGCAAGATATTCGCCTTTTTCTTGCGGCGATAAATTGACATTGCCTTCGATGAAATTTTTCAGCCATTGCTCCTTAGTTTTACCGGCCGCAACAGCCCGTTCAATATTGCGCATGTTTGTGTTGAATTTGCCGATTGTCGCACAAACTTCTTCGGTAAGAGAGGCCGCTTCGGACTTCGTGTATTTATTGCCGGCGAAAGTTTGAGCCAACCATGTTATATTATCGGTCGCGCCTTTTTCCGCAAAAGATTTAAAAATTTCTTTAGCAGTCGGTGCAGTACTTCCAAAAATTTTCCCGAAATCGAACATTGCAAATCCCTCCGATTAATTGGACGCGCTCTTTAACTTAAGGTTTTCATAAATTTTTTTCATGCCGTCAATCGAATCTTTCATGACTTCGGACAGCGAATGAGTGTTTTTGATAGCTTCTATGATGTCGTCGGTGGTAATTGCAGGTTTTTTATGGAAAAACGCGCTTTCAATCGCCTCACGGACGACGCCTTCCAAATCCGCGCCGCAATAGCCTCCAGTCTTGTCGGCAAGCTTATCAAAATCTATTCTGCTCAAATCTTGCGGACGACGTTTGCGAATGTGAATCTCCAAAATTTTTTTGCGTTCAGTTCGAGTGGGCAAGTCAACATAGAAAGTTTCGTCGAAACGTCCTTTGCGCAAAAGTTCGGGCGGCAGAGCGTTAATTTTATTTGCTGTGGCGACAACGAATGCCAGAGAATCTTTTTCTTGCATCCACGTCAAAAAATTTCCGAACAGTCGCGTCGTCACCTCGGAACCGCCACCGTTGCCGCCAATGCCTGCAAAAGCTTTTTCCAGCTCGTCAATCCACAAAACGCACGGTGAACTTGCTTCGGTGATTTTAATCGCCCGCCGCATATTGCCTTCCGATTCGCCGACATATTTTCCCATAAGCCTGCCCATGTCCAAACGCAACAGTGGCACATCAAACGCTTTTGCGGCAGCCTTCGCCGTCAACGATTTTCCGCAACCAGGCATACCCGCAATCAAAACGCCCTTGGGAATGTCGACGCCGAAATCTTGAGCTTTTTTTATCTGCTTAAAAATTTCGGCTTTGCGACGAAGCCAATCTTTTAAATTTTCCAGCCCGCCAATGTCATTCATCGTTTCCTTGACGCGAACCATCTCCAAGATACCCGACTTGCGAACGATTTGTTGTTTTTGTTCGAGAATGTTTGACAGGTCGCGGGAAGTCAACATACCGTCTTCCGAAACTGCCAACGACAATATGTTATAAATTTCTGTCTGCGACAATCCTTTGAGCCGCGTGATAATTTTGTTGAGCAAATCTTTTTCGGGCGGATCAATGCCTTGCGTTTTAATGAAGTCGTTGACAATTTCTTCAATGTTCTTTTCCGTGAGCGGGTCGAGTTCCAATATCGTCGTGTAATTTTCCAGCTCTTTGGGCAGCGGAACGAGTGGTGAAATTATGCAAAGTGTGCAATCGTAGTTACCGCCTGTTATGCCTTGAGCAACGACTTTGAGCGCGGAAATTGTTTCAGGCTTGTCCAGCGAAAAATGCGCGTCTTGAAGGATCAGCGTCTTGTTGTCGAGATTGTCATCGTCAATGAGAAGTCGCAATGTTGACGCCAAATCCGTTTTCGGCAAAGCAATATTTTGACCGTCGGTAAAATCAAATGCTCCGGCTAAGCTCCATTCAATAACGCCGCGACGATGCTCCTTGCAAAGTTCGCGAATTATTTTTTTAGCTTTATCGCCCTCAAACGTGTCAACATATAAAATCGGCAAGCCTGCGTCGGTATAACGAACAAAATTTTTTCTGAACGTTTTCATGTCAAACTCCCTTCAACGAAATTATATACAAATAAAAAATTTTTTGGTGTCCTCAAAGAACATTTAACTGTAAAAATTATTATAATTGGTAATGACGCCAAAATTTGTTACCGATTACAAACCGGAACGTGTTCACAATAAAGAATTGCGATTTTTGCTTAGAACCAAATTTTCGTCCAATTAGGGAACAGGGAGCAGGGATTAGGGAGTAGATAAAACTGTTCCCTGTTCCCTAGCCCTAATCCCTAAAAAGATTTTTATTCTTGCTGATGATTTCACCGATTAACATTTTGCCGCGGATATCTGGATGAATGCCGTCAACGGAAAGTGATTCGTTCATGGTACCTTGCGCGTCGTAGAAGTAAGGAGCAATGTCAATGAAAAATTCTTGCCGCTTGATGTAGTCGTTAATCTGCACAAGTTTAGAATACCAGTTAGGATCGGTCGGAGTGTGGAAAGCGTTTTGCAAATTGGCTGGATTAATCGGCATGAGCGTCAAGAAAATCGGTCGAATACCATTTTGCAGACAAAGATTATTGATTCCCGCAAGGTCGGAGATAACGTCTTGAGCTGAAATTGAAGCATCGCGCAGGCAATTTGCGCCGGTGGAGATGATTAAATTTTTCGGCTTGACTTGGAGAACGTCTTGATTGAATCGTTCTAAAGTCGTGCGGGAAGTGTCGCCGCTCCTTGAAAGATTGATAACGGGGAAGTCAATAAAAGTTTCGTAGCTGTATTGAAGTGCGCGGGGGGAATAACTGACTGCGCCGCCGCCGTGACTGATACTGTCGCCCAAAACTGCCACGTCAACGCCTTGGGTATAGTCGTCGACGATAAATTTTTCACTGTTCGACCACGTGCCGATAGGATTGTTATTTTCGTCGAGAGCACGCACACGCCAATAATATGCGCCGGCATAAGGTCGCCCGTACTCGTCGTAACAGCTGGCAACGTCATTGGAAATCATGCGCCAAACACTGTCGAGGCTGGGTTGAGTATCATTTTCCACGGCGGGTGGATGAGTGAGCATTTCAACTTCATATTTCGCCCCCTCGTGAAGCGGAATCCAATCGAAGACGTGATAAATCGGCTGCGGCAAATAATCCATGAAGTCAAAATTATTTATCAGCGGGCAATTCGGGAAAGGTTTTGTCGCGTCGATGATGATTTGTTCCGCCTTGCAAAATTCGCCAATCGGTTCGTGATGAAGACCGAGTGCACGTGCCCGCCAATAAATTTCAGGCTTATCCTTGAACGGGCGCAGGTCAGCTTGATAACCGTTGGTGTAAATTTTTTTTGTGCTGTCGAGATGATGAACGGTCGACAGAGCAATTCCGCCTTCAACTTCGGGCGGCGCGTCCAAAATTTCAAGCTCATAACAAACGGCGTTGGGGACGGTGTGCCAGACGAGGAAGGGCATTAAGCTTGCGGGATTGTCCTTGTCGTAGTGGTAAATGCTGACGGGGTGCGGAGGCGTCGGGAAATTTGGATTGGGATAAATTTTTTCGGAGCGGAAAATTTCCCCGAAGAGTCCGCGAGCCGTGATGAAATAATAAGTCGGAATTGGTGCCCGCGGGACGATATAACTTGCAGAGCGTGATTCATCCTCCTTGAAGATATGCAAAGGCGGTTCACCTTCGACAAGACCGGTCGTGCGGCTGACGGTGGTAATTTTGTAAACGCAAGGATACGGCAACGGTCGCCACGTCATCAAAGTATCGTCGCCCTCTTGAGAAAATTTCACTTCAAGCGGCCGCCCGTTGAGTTGGAGTACGTCGGTTTTTTCGGCAATGTACATGCTAAATATCGAAAAGAAACTCATCAGCGCGGCAATAATCATGAACGTAAAAAAATTTTTCATAAGTCAAGGTAACTCCTCAGCAAGTCAAGATAGCTTTTCAGCAGCTCAATATCTCCGAAGCGTATAAACAAGCAAATTAAAATTATCAGCGCGGCGAAGAAATATTCAGTCCACGCGCCGACTTTGAAAAGTTTGATTCCGTATTTTTTGTGCGGCGTGAAGATTGGAACTTTTCCGCAAAGTGCGTCTTCGGCGATATGCAAAAGTGCTCCGACAAGCGCGTAGGTTATCAAACTCAGCACAAAGTTTAATGTCGGTTCCGGATAATAAATTTGTGCGACTTGAGCGGCTCCAATCAGCGCGATATAAATCAAAGGCCAGTGCGACCATGTGCGATGATTCTTGCGCCACTTCCAATAAGCTGAACTTTCTTTGGGCGGCGAACCTTCAACCCTGTCGGGAATGACTGCCCCGACGATAGCCGACGCCGTGAAAAGTGCATTGTCCGTAGCCGTGCACACGATAAATCCCGTAACGATTTGATGATTAATCCACTTCATTTTTCACCTGATAAATTTAATTTAGCCCTTTGTGCGGGCAGTAGTGGAAGTATAGCATAAGCGGCGGGAATTTACCAATATATTTTGTCTGGGCAAAAATTTTTGTTGACAGAATAAAAAGTGTGTGATATTATGCGCCCTGTTATGGGCTAGGAGTTCATGACAAATGCCGCGGGGTGGAGCAGTCGGTAGCTCGTCGGGCTCATAACCCGAAGGTCGTAGGTTCAAGTCCTTCCCCCGCAACCAACGCTGATGTAGCTCAGTCGGCAGAGCGTATCCTTGGTAAGGATAAGGTCACCGGTTCAATCCCGGTCATCAGCTCCATTGGCGGCATAGCTCAGTTGGCTAGAGCATTCGGTTCATACCCGGAGTGTCCCCGGTTCAAATCCAGGTGCCGCTACCATTTGAGATCAATGCCCCTGCACAAGGGGCTTATTAAATTAAAGTCAGGAGGCTCCCGCAATGAGGACGAATATCACCTTGTCCTGCACCGAATGCAAAAACCGCAATTACAGGACGAATAAAAACAAGAAGAATACGCCCGACCGCATCGAGATGAAAAAGTATTGCAAGTTCTGCAAGAAGCACACCCTCCACAAGGAGACAAAATAGGAACCAGAACTAGGGAATAGAACCGGGGATTTTAACTTGTTCCTTGTTCCTTATTCCTTGTTCCTAGAAGGAGTGAGAGAATTGTCGGAGCAACAAGACGATAAAAAGGGCGTCATTCAATTTATCAAGGAAGTTCGCGCCGAACTGAAAAAAGTTTCTTGGCCGACGAACAAAGAGCTTGTATCCTATACGGGCGTCGTCGGATTGGCGGTTATAATAGTCTGCGCATTGATTTGGGTTTGCGACACGGCTTTTGCCAAGTTGTTTCGCATCATTCTCGGCTGAAAGGAAAAGTTGCAATGGAAAAGAAAGTTGCGGAATCGGAGCGCATTTCAGACCGTGCTTGGTATGTCGTTCATACTTTTTCGGGCTACGAGAAGAGAGTTAAAGCGACCTTGGACAGCAAAGTTGCCGCGCAAGGCTTGGAGGACGTAATTTTTAATGTTATCGTTCCCATGCGTGCCGAATCTGAATTCAAGGACGGCAGGCGGCGTGTCGTGCAGAAAAAAATTTTTCCCGGTTACGTCCTCGTCGATATGATTGTCAATAACAATTCTTGGTTCGTCGTCCGCAATACGCAAGGCGTCACGGGTTTTGTCGGCTCCGAAAAAGATCCTATACCGCTCAGCAAGGAAGAGGCTCAAAAGATTTTTAACGAGCTTATGGACGGGCGCGTTACTGATAATACTCTCGACTTCAAGATCAATGACAATGTGCGAATTATCGACGGCATTTTTGAGAATCGGCTGGCGGTCGTCAAGTCTGTTGATTCGTCTAAACAGCGGCTCAAAGTTTTGATTGAGGATATGCCCGTTGATTTGGATGTCAGCCAAGTGGAAAAAATTTAGTGGTTAGAAAGTAGAAAGTAGGGAGTAGATTTTTAACTCCTAACTCCTCACTCCTAACTATCGAAGGGAGGTGTAAATATGGCAAAGAAAGTTACCAAAGTTGTCAAGCTTCAAGTTCCGGCCGGTAAAGCAACACCTGCACCGCCGGTAGGCCCTGCACTCGGTCAAGCGGGCGTCAACATTATGGCGTTCGTCAAAGAGTTCAACGATCGCACAGCTCAACAGGCGGGCTTGATTATCCCTGTCGAAATTTCGGTTTACGAGGACAGGTCGTTCACGTTCATCACGAAAACTCCGCCGGCAGCAGTCCTGCTCAAAAAGGCGGCAGGTATCGAAAAAGCTTCGGGCGAACCTAACAAAAACAAGGTCGCTAAACTGCCCCGCGCCAAAGCTCAAGAGATTGCCGAGATGAAGATGAAAGATCTCAACGCGGCGTCAATCGAGGCGGCAACGCGCATGATTGAAGGCACTGCGCGCAGCATGGGCATTGAAATTGTTGCGTAGTTTTTCTAGCAGCTAACACGCGGGAGAGTTAATCGTTTGTACCGCAAGGAGGAAATTTTAATGGCAAAGCAAAGTAAAAGATTCCGCGAGGCTCAAGCCCTTGTCGAGCACGGCAAATTTTACACTGCCGAAGAAGCTGTTGCCCTTGTGAAAAAGACTGCGACGGCTAAATTCGATGAGACGATTGAACTTCACGTTCGACTTGGCGTTGATCCGAAATATGCTGACCAGCAAGTCCGCGGCGCAATCGTCCTTCCCAACGGCATTGGCAAGACTAAAAAAGTTTTGGCTTTTGCAGCGGGCGATAAGGCTAAAGAGGCTGAAGAGGCCGGTGCAGATTACGTCGGCACTGATGATCTCGTTGCCAAAATTCAAGGCGGCTGGTTCGATTTTGATGTTGCAGTCGCGACGCCTGACATGATGAGAGTTATCGGTCGATTGGGTAAATTACTCGGTCCGCGCGGTTTAATGCCTAACCCGAAACTCGGAACCGTCACGATGGACATTGCCAAGGCTATCGGCGAGCAAAAAGCCGGTAAGGTTGAGTATCGTACCGATAAGCAGGGCAACATTCACTGCCCGATTGGCAAAAAATCTTTCGAGGACGACAAGCTCAAGGAAAATTATCAGACGCTTATTGATACTTTGATTCGCGTCAAACCGGCGGCCGCTAAAGGTCAGTATATCCGCTCAATCACTTTGGCAGCGGCAATGGGGCCGGGCGTCCCCGTTCAAATCTAAGCTTTAAGCTTTAAGGAAAAAATCTAGTAGCTAGCAGCTAATCAGCTAACCGCTAGCAGCTAAACAGGCCACAGACAGCAAGTTCGGCGCGCCGATTAAAGTGCTTGCCCAGGTCGAAAGTTACTTTGACATTGAAGTTTCCTTCGGTCTGCGTGGTCGAAGGAATTTTTCAATTAGGAACTAGGAACAAGTTTTTGGGGAGGTGAAAATTTATGGCAGTTACAAGCAAGGTTACCCCTAAGAAAGAGGCGGTCGTCGCCGAAATTAAAGGCTGGTTGACCAACTCAAAGGGCGTTGTCTTGACGAGTTACAACAAACTCAACGTCGCAACCGATACGCAACTGCGCCGTGAACTTCGTGCGGCGGGCGTTCAATATAAAGTCATCAAAAACACCATGCTCCGTATTGCGGCAAATCAGGCGGGTATTGAAGGGCTTGACGCTCATCTGGAAGGCACGACGGCTATGGCTTTCTCCACCGAGGACGCTGTTGCTCCGGCAAAAGTTCTGTGCGACTTCATGAAGAAAAACAAGCTTGAAGACCCCGGCATTTTGACAATCAAAGTCGGCATGGTCGAAGGTAAAGTTATCGACGCGGCGGGCGTTAAAGCTCTGGCGAATTTGCCGAGCCGCGAAGTTCTCGTTGCCAAACTCCTTGGCAGCATGAATGCCCCGATTGCCAACTGCGTCGGTGTATTGTCTGCTGTTATTCGCAATTTCGTCGGCGTCGTCGATGCTATTCGCGAGAAAAAGGAAAAGGCTGCGTAAGCTCACTTCGGGGTGTCTGATAAATCTACTTTTCTTTGCAGTGTTAAACTTCCTTTCTTTGCTTGTCCAAAGAAAGGAAGCGAAAGAAAAGACACCTCGCAGGGGCGTTAGTCGCTCGTGGTTTTAACGTTACGGCTACCCGAAGGCGTGAGTTGCCCGCAGACTTCGCGTCACGCTCAGTGCGCGGGCATTGGCCGTCATCCATGACGGCCTCGAAGTTACAAAAATTTTCGGAGGGAAAATTACAATGACTAAAGAAGAAATTATGCAAGCTATTGAAAGCATGACGGTTCTTGAACTTAGCGAACTCGTCAAGGCTATGGAAGAAAGATTCGGCGTATCTGCAGCGGCTCCCGTAGCTGTTGCGGCGGCAGGCCCTGCAGCGGCTGCGGCTGAACCTGAAGAAGAGAAAACCGAATTCGACGTTGTCCTTGCCAATGTCGGCCAGGAAAAAATCAAAGTCATCAAGGCTGTCCGCGAGGCAACCGGTCTCGGACTTAAGGAAGCTAAAGCTCTCGTCGACGGCGCACCCGCTCCCGTCAAAGAAAAAATTTCTAAGGCTGATGCTGAAGCTCTCAAGGCCAAACTCGAAGAAGTCGGCGCGACTGTCGAAATTAAGTAAGCCAAAAAAAATTCTTGACAGTTTAAGCTTGAAGGGTTATAATTGCGCCTGTCTTGAAGGACGAAGGTTCTTTAAGCGAAAGTGGGGTTGTAGCTCAGATGGTTAGAGTGCCTCGTTGACATCGAGGAGGTCACAGATTCGAGTTCTGTCAGCCCCACCATTTGATTTTCTGGAGGCTCGCTTAGCTCAGTTGGTAGAGCATCTCCGTCACATGGAGGAGGTCGGGGGTTCGAGTCTCTCAGCGAGCACCACTCAAAACGAAATTAACAAATTGCCTTCCCGATTTGGGAGGGTAATTTTTTTGAGGAGTAAGTTTCATGATAAAAAAAATTACCGCACTTATCGCGGCGGGAATATTTTTTCTGACTTCGCAAGGTTTAGCTTGGGCGGAAAAAAATTTGCCGGAAGAATCCGAAACAAATTCAGTTGAAGAACCATTTGCGACGCCCGATGAAGATATAAAACATCCGCCGCTTGAAGCCGGATATTACGATCCGCCGGTTTATGAAAAAGGTCAAGAGCCTCCGCAAACCATTGAACCGCCGCCCGTCGATGATGGCGAGGGCTTGGAGTTTTTGGTTTATCATCAAAACGGCATGATGGCGTTCGCGGTTATCGCTGACCACGAGAAATATCAGCTGCGACCGGTTTTGGCACGAAATCAAATTCCCGGACGCGCTACAGTTTCGCAAATGAATTCTCCCGACGCAATCGCCACAATCAACGCCAGCTACTTTGCAGTCAACGGCGTCATTCTCGGCAACACAAAAATTGACGGGGTGACGGCGGGCACGACATATTTTATCCGTTCGGCGATTGGGATTCGGGAGGACGGCTCAACGATTTTTGCGCGGCAAAGTTATCGAGGCGTCCTGCAATTCAACGGCGAGGAGGTTGTTGTCGATGGCGTCAACTGTGAACGCAACGGCAATACCGTCGTCGTTTATAACAGCTGGCAGGGCGTGACGACCGGTACGAATAATTTTGGCGTTGAATATGTTGTTCAGGACGGCGAAGTTGTGAACATTTCCCGCGACACCGGCAACAGTTACATTCCGCCGAATGGTTTTGTAATCAGTGCTCACGGGACGGCTGCGGAAAGTTTGAAGTCACTTTATGTCGGCGACAAAATAACTTTCGATGAGGATTATATCAACGTCGAACACGGCGACGACTTCAACGAGGCGATTCACATTATCGGGGCGGGGCCGACGCTTGTTAAGGACGGGGAAATTTACGTGACGGCGGACGCTGAACAATTCCCGAATGATATTCGCGTGGGACGTGCGCCGCGTTCAGCTGTCGGCATAACTCAATACGGCGATTACATTTTTGCAGTCGTCGACGGTCGGCAAGCTCACAGCAAAGGTTGCACGCTGACTGAATGGGCGCGGATTCTCAAGGAAAATTTTGGCGCGGTTGAGGCGATTAATTTAGATGGCGGCGGCTCAACGGAATTGATCTTTAAAGGCGGCCTCGTCAATAAACCAAGTGACGGACGTGAGCGACTTGTTGGCGACGCGTTGACGATTTTGCCGAAGTAAGGGACGCGTCCTATTTCAGCGTGTCGAAAAAATTCGGGTAGGAAATTTTCACGCAGTCGGCGTCGTCGATTGCAACACCTTTAGCGGCCGCTCCAAATATCGCAAGTGACATTGCCATTCGATGATCGGCGCGGGTCTTGCATTCGGCGAAAAATTTTTCTCCGCCGCCGCGAATAATCAAACTTTCGTCCGTTGCAGTAAATGTGGCGGGCGATATTTTGTTGAACTCCTCGACAATCGCCGCAAGTCTGTCAGTCTCCTTGACGCGCAATTCGCCAACGTCGCGGATAATCGTCGTGCCTTCAGCAAATGCGGCCGCTACTGCCAGCGCGGGTATCTCGTCAATCAGCCGCGGAATCATTTTGCCGCCGAACTCAACGCCGTGAATTTTCGACGATACGACGCGTAAATCAGCTGCCCTTTCACCGCCCGAAATCCTCTCGTTCAAAAGTTCAATCTGCGCGCCCATCAACTTTAGCACGTCCAAAATCCCCGTCCGCGTATCATTCACGCCGACATTTTTTATCGTCACGTCCGAACCGTCGAGAATTGTCGCGAGTACCAGCCAATATGCCGCCGAAGATATATCGCCGGGCACTGAAATTTTTTCGGGCGCAGTGAGTTTTTCGGCAGGGAAAATTTTTATCGCGTTGCCGGATTTTTCAAGTCTTGCTCCAAACGCCGCCAACATTTTTTCCGTATGATCGCGGCTCGGCGCAGGCTCAATTACCGTCGTCACACCTTCCGCGAACAATCCCGCTAAGAGTATCGCCGATTTGACTTGCGCACTTGCAACCGGCATTGCGTATGTTATTCCGCGCAAATTTTTTTCGGCGGGCAAAATCGTTATCGGCAAATTTTTATTTGAGTTTCGTCCGAAGATTGACGCGCCCATTTGCGACAGCGGCTTAATCACGCGTGCCATTGGTCGTCGCCTCAATGAATCGTCGCCCGTGAATATCGTTAAAAATTTTTGCGGCGCAAGCAGTCCCATTAACAATCGCAGCGTCGTGCCGGAATTGCCCGCGTCCAAAATATTTTCCGCCTCGCGCAGTCCGTGAAGTCCGTTGCCCTTGATTAAAATCGCGTCGCCGGAACGTTCGATTTTCGCGCCCAATGCCTTCATGCAAGCGACCGTTGACAGACAATCTGCCCCTGCCAAAAAATTCGTGACTTCAACCGCCGTATCTCCCAGGCTCGAAAGAATTATGCTGCGGTGCGAAATTGATTTATCGCCGGGGACTTCAAGTTCGCCGTGAAGCCCTTGCGTCAGTGATAAAAATTTTTTCATATGCCACTCCTGTTATGAAGATATTAAAACTCAAACTACCGCGCTCGGAGTTTAACGTTTCTTCCGTGTGGATAAAATAATTTTTTCCGCCTCGTCGAGTGTCAAAGCCCGTCCGTCAATGTTGAGCGTCCGCAAAAGTTTTGATATCGGCGGCGGCTCCAATCCTGCAGTCTGTAAAATTTCTTCGCGGACAAAAAGTTCACGCGGCGTCCCGACGAATAAAATTTTTCCATGCGCCAGGACGACCACGCGATTTGCAAAGTTGGCTATGTCTTCCATGTTGTGCGAAACTAAAATTATCGTGACGCCCGATTTTTTTACGTCGCCGAAAATTTCGTTGAGCAGATTTTTTTTCGCCAAAGGATCAAGACCTGCTGTCGGTTCGTCGAGGATTAAATATTTCGGCTTGAGTGCCAAAATCCCCGCGATTGCCACGCGTCGACGCTGACCGCCGGAAAGTTCAAACGGTGAAGATTTTTTCAACGCCGCGTCCAAACCGACTTGCCGCATTGCCTCATCCACTCGCGCAGAAATTTCCGCCTCACTCAAGCCAAAATTTTTCGGCCCGAAGGCAATATCACTCTCAACAGTTTCCTCAAAAAGCTGATGTTCGGGATATTGGAAGACGATTCCGACGAGGCGTCGAATTTTTTTATCGGCAACGCTCAACCCGTCAATCTCAACCGTGCCGCTCGTCAACTCAATCAATCCCGCGACAATTTGAATCAACGTGGACTTGCCGCTACCCGTATGCCCCGCAATCGCTAAAACTTCGCCTTCCGCCACGTCGAACGAAATATTTTTCAGCGCGGTTTTCTCAAATGGCGTGCCCGTCATGTAAGTGTAGCTCACATTTTTAACGCTAATCATCGCAACGCCTCCGAAAGTTCTTCAGCCGTCAAAATCTTCTGCGGGAGCTTGAAACCTTTTCGGCGCAAGCGTTCGGCAATCTCAACCGCGACGGGTACATCAAATCCGAGCCGCTTCATTTCCTTGACGTTCGTGAAAATTTCTCGCGGCGTTCCGTCCAAAATGATTCTTCCGCCTTCCATTACGAAAACTCTTTGAGCCGCGGCGGCCTCTTCCATGAAATGCGTTATGTAAATTATCGTCTTGCCTTGCGCGTGAAGGCGTTTAACCATTTCCAAAACTTCGCGGCGACCTTGCGGATCAAGCATTGCTGTCGGCTCATCGAAGACGATAATTTTTGTCTGCATGGCGATAACTCCCGCGATTGCAATTCGTTGCTTCTGACCGCCGCTAAGTTTTGATGGCGCGAAATTTTTATAATCGCTCATGTTCACGTCATCAAGTGCGAGGTCGACGCGTTCACGGATTTTTTCCGGCGCAATGCCTAAATTTTCCAATCCAAAGGCAACGTCATCTTCGACAATCGCCGCGACAATTTCACTGTCGGGATTTTGGAAGACCATGCCGACATTTTCGCGGACGTGCCAAAGATTTTTCTCGTCGGAAGTGTCCAAGCCGTCGACAAAAATTTTCCCGTCCGTCGGCAGAAGAAGCGCGTTAAAATGTTTTGCCAGCGTCGACTTGCCGGAACCGTTCGTGCCGATTATCGCGACAAATTCACCATCGGCAATCGAAAAACTCACGCCGTCGAGAGCAACTTTATCGCCCGAAGAACTTTTGTAGATGTGACTAAGATTTTTTACTTGAATAATTTCCAAAAATTTTTACCTCATTTCGCGGCGAATCGGCTGAAATTGTCGTAATATTAAAACGCGCTAACTGTTCTGCCGCTTTTAAAGCGGCTCATTTGGCGGCAATCAATTCAATTTCGCAGAGAGCACCCATAGGCAATTCCTTGACGGCAACGCAACTGCGCGCGGGCTTGCTGATAAAATATTTTTCGTAAACCTCATTGAAGGCCTTAAAGTCGGCAATGTCGGCAAGAAAACACGTCGTCTTGAAAACTTCGCTGAAGTCGTAGCCGGCCGCCTCAAGTATCGCCGCCAAATTTTTACAGCATTGCGCGGCTTGACCTTCGATATTGGTCGCAACGATTTTGCCGACAACGGGATCAATGGCAATTTGCCCCGAAGTGTACAAAAGCCCGTTGACTTTAATCGCCTGGCTGTAAGGTCCGACAGCTGCGGGCGCGTTATCAGTGTGAATAATTCTCATGTCATTACCTCCCGAATTAACATTTTGAGTGCATTATAGGTTGCCTTCGCGGAAAAGTAAATCTTCGGCAGTTGACAATGTAAAATTTTGATATTGACGGCTTTGAGCAAGGGCGATAAAATTTTCTGCAAAGGAGGCGTTCAAGTTGCCGATATACAACGCGCAAATTTTGACGATAGACGCGGCGGAAACTCGACGATACGCGGGCTTGAGGAAGGCTCAAAATTTCGGGGAAAAAAATATCCGCGACGCTTGCGAAGAGGCATTGCTGTTGATTGACGTGCGCGGCGTGTGGGAAGTTTACGACTATTGCAATCACACCGTAGCGAGTGAGCCGCCGTTTACAATCGCGGGCAAGTCGATAATCAAACACCTTGACGGCTGCGATAAAGTCATTTGCATGGCGGTGACGGTCGGCTTTGAAATTGAGCGCGAAGTCACGAAAAAATTTGAGCGCGGAGAATATCTGTCATCGATACTTTTGGACGCGGCGGCAACTTCGGCAGTTGAGCAGGCGGCTGATTTAATGGAGAAAAATTTTGCGGCGAAGTTTTCTAAGGACGGCTACAAAATGCGTTGGAGGTTCAGCCCCGGTTACGGCGATTGGAATTTGACAGAGCAGGAGAAACTTTTTAAAATTTGCGGCGCAGATAAAATCGGCATGAGTTTAAGTTCGGCAATGATGCTTGAGCCGCGCAAGTCAATCACAGCGATTATCGGTCTTTGTAAGGAACTAGGAACTAGGAACTGGGAACTAGGGAATTGTGAGACTTGCAATAAATTCGATTGCTCAATGAGGAAATAATATGTTGAAGCTTTTCAGGGAGATGTTGCGAAATATGAGACGAAACGACCCGTGTTGGTGCGGAAGCGGCAAGAAATACAAAAAATGTCACGCGGACTTTGACGCCAGAATCGAAGAGATAAAATTCATCAAGTCTAAAAATCAAGTTCGTCCGCCGAAAAGATTAATCAACAATGCGGCGGACATTGAAGGCATCAAGCGGGCGGCAGTCATCAATACGGGCGCACTTGACCTGATGGGCGAGCTTGTCAAAGAGGGCGTCGACACCTTGACGCTAAACAATGCCGCGCATGAATTCATTGTAAGTCACGGGGCTAATCCAAGTTGCCTCGGCTTTGAAGGATATCCGAAGAGCATTTGCATTTCCGTCAACAATGTCGTCTGTCATGGCATTCCGTCACGCAAGGAAATTCTCAAGGCGGGCGATATTCTCAACATTGACATCACGACTGATCTTGACGGATATTTTGCGGACGCCTCGCGCATGTACACCGTCGGCGAAATTTCTTCCGAAGCTCAAAGGTTGATTGACGTGACGCATGACATTATGGAGGCGGGAATTGCGGCGGCTAAGGCGTGGCATTTCGTCGGGGATATCGGTGCAGCTTGCGGGAAAATGGCGCATGATAACGGCTATTCCGTCGTCATAGATTTGGGCGGTCACGGCGTCGGGAAAAAATTTCATCTTGAACCGTTCGTCAGTCACGATTGCAAAGCTGAAACCGGTATGCTTCTTGTACCGGGAATTGTCTTGACGGTTGAGCCGATGATTAATGCTGGTTCCGCAAAAGTCACGACTGACGAGAAAGATCATTGGACGGTTCGGACTGCTGACGGCAGTTTATCGGCGCAATGGGAGAAAACTATTTTGATTACGGAGAACGGCGCGGAGGTTTTAGCGAGTTGAGGAGGCTGTCATGAAAAAAATTACGATGATTAAAATGAAAGGCTGCCCGTATTGTGCGGCGGCATTCAAGGCGATTGACGCGGTTAAGAAAAATTTTGCGGCGACGGAGCTTGAAGTTATCGACAAATATTTTCAACCTGACCTTGCCGAAAAATTCACCGATTATTATTACGTGCCGAGCATGTATGTTGACGGCAAGAAAATTTACGAGGCTCACCCCGGCGAAAGTTACGAGGAATGTCTTGCCAACGTGCAGAAAGTTTTTGAGGCTGCCAATGAGTAAGGCGGTCGTACTCTCAAGCGGCGGGCTGGATTCGACGACGTGTCTTGCCATTGCCGTAAATAAATTCGGCGCGGAAAATGTTTCGGCACTTTCGGTTTTCTACGGTCAACGTCACGCCAAAGAGCTTGAAGCGTCCGTCAACGTCGCAAATTTTTACAACGTCGCCCGCTACGAATTTGACGCCGCAGAAATTTTCCGCCACTCAAATTCCGCCCTGCTGGATAAGTCAACGGAGTCACTCGAAAAAATTTCTTACGCCGCGCAGATTGAAAAAAATCGTTCGCAGAAAATTTCAACCTACGTACCCTTCCGCAACGGCCTTATGCTTTCTATGGCGGCGAGTTTTGCTGACGGGCTTTACGATGATGATTTGGTTGAAATTTATATCGGCGTTCATTCCGACGATACGGCCGGTCACGCTTACGCCGATTGCAGTGCTCAATTTATCGCGGCGATGAGTGCGGCTTTGAGAATCGGCACCTATGAAAAAATTCATCTGGTCGCACCGTTCCTCTGCCAAAAAAAATCCGATGTCGTCAAAGTCGGCTTGCAACTCGGCGTTCCGTATGAATTGACGTGGAGCTGTTACGAACGCGGCGATATTCCCTGCGGACAATGCGCCACTTGCCGTGACAGGGCGCAAGCTTTTGCATTGAACGGCGTTAAAGATCCCGCGTTGGTTAAAAATTTCCCTTGACAAAATTTATTAAAGCACGTATAATGCGCCTTGTGTTAATCGAAAGTTTGATGCTTGAGATTAAGACGAGCGGAAGTAGCTCAGTGGTAGAGCACAACCTTGCCAAGGTTGGGGTCGCGAGTTCGAGCCTCGTTTTCCGCTCCAAACTTGCGGACATAGCTCATCTGGTAGAGCGCAACCTTGCCAAGGTTGAGGTAGCGAGTTCGAGCCTCGTTGTCCGCTCCAATTTTTTTGACAGCAAGTTGGAAACCGGTTGGACCCGTAGCTCAGTTGGTTAGAGCAACCGGCTCATAACCGGTCGGTCCTAGGTTCAAGTCCTAGTGGGTCCACCAACTTAAAATATATGACTCTGTAGCTCAGTTGGATTAGAGTATTTGACTACGAATCAAAGGGTCGGGGGTTCGAATCCCTCCAGGGTCGCCATTTTGAAAAAACTTACCCGTTCGTTAGCGGGGAATTTAAGCCTGTGGAGCGTCATACCAAACGCAAGTAGCCTCGGCAAAAGCGGACGCATTGAAGCAGGAATGAGACATTAGCTCAAAGCTCTGTAAGTTCTCAGTAACGGTTCAAGTCCCTCTAGGGTATTTAGGGACGATGAAGGTGCATGTTGGTTGCATGTGCCTAAGCGGGTAGGTGGCCGAGTGGTTAAAGGCGACGGACTGTAAATCCGTTCTCACTGAGTACGATGGTTCGAATCCATCCCTGCCCACCACATTGAAAATTCAAGTGTCGTCGAAAGGCGGCACTTTTCAATTAGAAATTAGGAGTTAGGAGTTAATCACACGATTAAATTTTGCAACTCAAAAGACTGCCTAACATTTTCATGCGTGAGTTATTCATACTTTTCTTTGCTTGTCCAAAGAAAAGTATGCAAAAGAAAAGACACCTCGCGGGGGCGTTAGTCGCTAATGATTTTAACGTTACGGCTAACCGTAAGGTTGAGTTGCCCGCAGACTTCGCGTCACGCTCAGTGCGCGGGCTTAGCCGTCATCCTTGACGGCTTCAATGTTACCAATTAAATTTTGCAACTCAAAAGACTGCCAAACATTTTCATGCGTGGCAGCCTTTTAATTTATGTCGGCACTTTCGCCGCGTAATTTTATTCGAGAATTTTTTCAGCCGTCGTGTTCACCGTGACATTGGCCGCAGTGTCAGCCGTTGAAGTTCCGCTAAGTTCGCCGGCACGCTTATCGAAGCGGCTCATAATTTCGTTGTAAGTTTGCGTTGAGATTTCAGGCAACTTGCTTTGACCGGTTGAGTCCTTCCAAACCATACCCGCTTGCTTGAAACCCTCTTCGACAGCCGCACGCATTTGAGCGAGTTTTTCGGGATCATCGCCCGCAATCGCCGTTGCCAAATCGAAAACGCGCGTCGACACTGCGTCAACCGACCATGCTCCGCCGGGTGCAATGGCCTTTGCTGCGTCCTCTGCATTCGTCGCCACTTCCGGCAATGCGAAACGTGCCGCGTCAATTTGTACGCCGCCGAAGTTCAGAATTCCCACGCCGTCATCAAGCCAGCTCTGCAACTTGTCGTTCGATTCGGTCAACGCCTGAATCATCACGTTGAGCATTGTTTGCTCCTGCGCCGCTAAATCATCTTTCAGCGCACTGACTTGTTCGGCGGAAAGTCCTTTAGTTTCCTGCGCACTTTCGTTATCGACGGTGAAATCTTCCGCCGACTTGGGAGCCTGTTGAGCCTTTTTAGCCGCGTCGGAAATGTCCAACTCGAACGCGTCGCCGACTTTCGCATCTTGATTTTGCGGCAACAAACTTTCTGCGGCTGATTTTGTGTTTGAAGCATTCTTGGTTTGCATAGCGTACTGTGCAACAGCCCAAGAATTTCCTGCCGTAGCGTTTACAGCCATGATAAAAACCTCCTTGTGAAACAGCTATTCCGTTACGAATCCTACAAGCAAACTATACAGAAATTTTCGATTAAAGTCAAGCAGGGCTACATCATCAGCAACAATTGCAAATCAAAATTCTGCGTCGGCTTCAACTCCGTGTCAACTGATCCGTCAGGTTTTGGCGGCGCAGTGTAATCGGGCATAACCGTCATGTGCGGCTTATGTTTGACTTGCTCGGTAATTTTCCCGTCCTCATAAGTCGTCACCATGATTGAACCGTCCGGCATGAATCGTGCAACCGTTTCGACTGTCGGGATATTTACTCCGCCGCCCGTCAACTCCGCGTGAAGTTCGTCTATCTCGTCTAGTTGTTCTTGAACCGCTTCCATTTGCTCAACGTCGGCTTTGATGTTTGAAATTTTTTCGGCGAGAATTTGCGCGTATGCCGAAGAAACATTTTGCTTGCCCCTGTATAAAGTCTGCGACGCATTGCCGCTAAAGTTCGCCACAGGATTTGCGATTTCCCAAAGTTGCATTTTGCTCACGCTCCCCAAAATTTTATAACCGTTCTGAACAGTGTATCGGCTTTTCAAACGCAATGCTAAAATTTAAATTTTTATATCATGCGCGGGCAGGCTTGTCAATTTATCGGCGAACGATTAAAATTTCTCCGAAAAAATTTTTGGAGGCGATTTTATGTTGAGTGACGTTGAGATTGCGCAGAATGCAAAGGTTGAAAAAATTACGGCGGCGGCTGAACGGCTCGGCTTGACGGAAGACGATTTGGAATTTTACGGGAAATTCAAGGCTAAAATTTCCCCCGACGTTTGGCAACGCGTCAAGGATAATCCCGACGGCAAATTGGTTTTGGTCACGGCGATAACTCCGACTCCTGCCGGCGAAGGTAAAACTACGACTTCAATCGGCTTGGCGGACGCGTTCGCTAAACTCGGCAAGAAAATTTGCGTGGCACTTCGTGAACCAAGTCTCGGTCCTTGCTTCGGGATAAAAGGCGGTGCGGCAGGCGGCGGTTATGCTCAAGTCGTCCCGATGGAGGATATTAATTTGCACTTCACCGGCGACTTTCACGCGATAACGACAGCGCATAATCTTTTGGCAGCGGTTGTGGATAATCACCTGCACCAGGGCAATGAACTTAAAATTGATGTGCGGCGCGTCGTGTGGAAGAGAGTTTTGGATTTGAACGATCGCGCTTTGAGGAATGTTATTGTCGGATTGGGCGGCAGGATTAACGGCGTCCCGCGCGAAAGCGGCTTCGATATAACCGTTGCCTCGGAGATGATGGCGATTTTGTGCCTCGCGAAAGATTTTGCCGACTTAAAGGAGCGTCTCGGAAAAATTGTCGTGGCGTACACGGTTGACGGCGAAGTTGTCACGGCGAATGATTTAAAAGTCACGGGATCATTGGCGTTGCTGTTGAAGGACGCGATTAAACCGAACCTCGTGCAGACTTTGGAGGGAACTCCCGCGCTGATTCACGGCGGACCTTTCGCGAACATTGCTCACGGCTGCAACTCCGTCACGGCTACGAAATACGCGCTCAAATTGGCTGATGTTGTCGTCACGGAAGCGGGATTCGGTGCTGACCTCGGCGCGGAAAAATTTTTGGATATCAAATGTCGCATGAGCGGTTTACGTCCCGATGCAGTTGTAATTGTCGCCACGATTCGCGCGCTGAAAATGCATGGCGGCGTAATCAAAAAAAATCTTTCTGAACCGAATGTTGAGGCGGTCGAACGCGGGCTTGAGAATTTGGAAAAACATATCAAGAACGTTCAAGGCTTCGGACTGCCGGCGATTGTCGCGCTGAATGATTTTCCGACTGACATCGACGAAGAAATTTCTGCCGTGGAAAAAATTTGTGCGTCGAAGGGCGTAAGATTTGCCCGATCGAAAGTTTTTGCTCAAGGCGGCGCGGGTGGCATTGAACTTGCAAAGGCGGTTGAGGACAGTTTCAATGACGCGAAAAATTTCAAATTCACTTACGAGGACGATTTGAGCATTGCGGAAAAAATTTCTGCCGTCGCGAAGAAAATTTACGGTGCGGACGGTGTAACTTTCCTGCCCGCCGCGAAGAAACAGCTTGCTGAAATTGAGCGGCTCGGTTTCGGTAAATTGCCAATCTGCGTCGCGAAAACTCAATACTCCCTTTCCGACGACGCTAAAAAACTCGGTCGTCCGAAAAATTTCAACGTGACTGTTCGTGAAGTGAAAATTTCTGCTGGCGCGGGATTTGTCGTTGTGTTGAGTGGCGATATTATGACAATGCCCGGCTTGCCGAAACGTCCTGCCGCTGAACAAATTGACATCACGCCCGAAGGTATTATCAGCGGCTTGTTCTGAAAAATTTTGACGAAAAGCTTTCCGAATGTAAAAAAATTCCCCGCCATTGTCGACGGGGATTTTTCGTTGCAAAAAATTTTTCACTTCATGAGAACGGCAACAACCATAGCTCCGACGGCAATCACCACCGTGATAAACATGTTGCGCACGTTGCTGTTGAGACCTTCGCGAATTTCTCGCATATCCGCATCTTGACGCGTCCGACTGGCTCGCATTTCGTCTTTAAAATCATGCAATTCTCGAATCAAATTGTTTACATTCGTTGACATAACGGCCACTTGCTTTTCCAAGTCCGTGACGCGTTCATTGATATTGGTACCGTTATCCGCCATGATAATCGCCTCCGAATGTCAAGCGATTTTAGCCATCCATAAGCCGTGAAGATTGCAAAATTCGTAAGCGGCAATGGGTTCGTCGCCGTCAGCAACAATGAATTCAGCTTCGGGCTTATCGGCCGCCGTCAAGTGAACGTATTGCCCGCCCTTTTTGGTCTGCAGATAAATCCACTGAATCAAATGAGCTTCGGTCATGGGGTGCTCAACGCTGCCGACTTTAACGGAAACTTTTTTACCGTCAACCGTAACTTGCGGAACGTGTTTTTCTTGAGCAGCGTCGGTAGTGTTCGCCGTCAAAAAATTCATGGGCTTTCCGCCGCAAGAAATATCCTGTCCGCCGCCGGTAATCAGCATGATAATCGATTTTTTGTCGTCCGAAATCAAAAGCCTGCTCATAATCAAACCTCCCAAAAATTTTTTCTAAGCTTAATTCAAGGCGGTTTATTCGTCAAGACTTCAAGCGTTGACTAAACTTTTTGCGAGGCGGACGGCCTCCACACCGTCGCGGGCATAAGCATCAGCTCCGGCACTGTCAGCATATTCCTGCGTTAAGGCCGCTCCACCGACCATGATTTTTGCCGAACAACCTGCCGCGTGCAAATCGGCGACGACTTTATCAATCTGAATCATCGTGGTTGTCATGAGAGCGCACAATCCGACAATATCGGCGTCATGTTCAATGGCTGCGCGGACAATTTCGGCAGAATCAACGTCCTTGCCCAGGTCAATCAACTTGAAGCCGCTGTTGGCAATCAATGCCCCGACGATATTTTTGCCCAAGTCGTGAACATCGCCCTTGACGGTTGCAATAACAAAAGTTCCTTGCGTGTCAGTCTTCTGCGCGGGGAAAATTTTTTTCAGTTCATCGAAGGCAAGACGCATTGTTTCGGCACTCAACAAAACTTGCGGGAGAAAAATTTTTCCCGAACCGAAATCTTCGCCGAGTTCATTCATTGCGGCAGTTAAAGCCCGTTCGGTTATCTCATTGGCAGAAAAATTCTCGTCGACTGCCCGTTTAATCAGCGCGGGAATTTCATCTTTGTCGCCCTCACGAATCGCAAATTTTATCGCGTCGATAGGAACTAGGAACTGGGAACTGGGAACTAGTTTTTTGTTAGTTATCGATTGTCCTTCCTTGCTGAAAGCCAATCCGTTGGGATCGTGACCGAGTAAAGCCGCCGCTGACTTCAAGACATTTTGCATTGCCTCATCGTAAGGATTCATTATCGGCGCGTCGAGACCGTTGGCCAGGCACATTGCAAAGAACGTCGAGTTAATCAGCGGGCGATTGGGCAATCCGAATGAAATATTGCTCAAGCCCATAGTCGTCGGCAAATTCAATTCGCGGTAAAGATTCAGCGTCCTCAAAACTTCGAGGCAAGCGTTTTTGTCGGCGGAAATTGTCATAACCAGCGCGTCCAACAGAAAATCTCCGTCATCAAGCCCGAAAGTTTTTGCCGCGTCGATAATTTTTTTTGCGACGGAAAATCTTTCTTCAGCAGTGGTCGGGACGCCGTTTTCAGTCAGCGGGAGAATCAAAATCGCCGCACCGTATCTTTTCGCCAGCGGAAGAAAATTTTTTATGCGGTCGGGTTCAAAGCTGACGGAATTAATCAGCGCACGTCCCGGAAAAGCTTTCAATCCCGCCTCCAATGCTTGAGCGTCACCGGTATCAATCGCAAGCGGCGCGTCCGTGATTCGGGAAATTTCCTGCACGGCCTTGGACATCATTTCAGCTTGATTGATTCCTCCGACGCCCATGTTGACATCAAGAATTTTTGCGCCCGACTTGACTTGATTAAGCGCGTCCTTTTTCACGCCGAGAAGTGAGCCGCTGCGAATTTCAGCCGCCAATTTCTTCCTGCCCGTAGGATTGATTCTCTCGCCGATTAACGTCGTGGAAGTTTTATCAATGACAACAGTTTTACTCCTACTCGCCAACATCAGCGGACGTGGCAAATTTTCATTGCGCATTACGCATTGCGCATTACGAATTGCCTTTGTAAGTTCGCGGATATGGTCGGGAGTGGTGCCGCAACATCCGCCCAAATACGTTGCGCCCGCCTCAACCAATTTCACGCCCCAGCTACCGAAAGTCTTCGCGTCCATCGGGAATTTAGTTTTGCCGTCCTCAAGGTAAGGCATACCTGCATTGGGCTGAACGCTGACAGGTACGCGGCAATTCTCCGCCAAAATCTTCACGACGGGTACGAGTTGTTCCGGGCCGAGTGAACAGTTCACGCCGATTATTGACGCGCCCATTGCCTCAAGAATCACTGCCGCTGATTGAGGGTCGGTGCCCGTGACAGTCCGCCCGTCCTCCGAATACGACAGCTGACAAATTATCGGCAGGTTGCAAGCGTCCTTCGCCGCCAACAATGCCGCGCGCATTTCCTGAATATCAATGCACGTTTCGATTATCAGAAAATCTGCGCCGGCCGCCGCCAATGCCGCTGACTGTTCGTGAAAAATTTTATACGCCTCGTCGAAAGTCAAATCTCCCAGCGGTGATATAAATTTTCCCGTCGGGCCGATTGAACCTGCAACTTTGACATTGCCCGCGGACTTTGCAATTTTCACGGCGGCAAAATTCAATTCTCGGACGCGGTCAGCTAATCCGTAATGCGCCAACTTCAGACTGCTTGCCCCGAATGTGTTCGTTTCAATAATCGTTGCTCCGGCGTCAATATATGCGCGATGAATTTTCCTCACGACTTCGGGCGCGTCAATGTTCATCATTTCGGGACATGCTCCGGCCTTCAATCCGCCCGCCTGCAACATTGTACCCATTGCGCCATCAAAAATTTCTATCATAATCAAAACCCCTTCAAAGCAAAAAGTAGGGAATAGATTTTTCTACTCCCTACTTCCTATTTCCTGCTAATTAGTTGCTAGCTGCCAGCTGTTAGCTTCTAGAATTTTAATCACTCTTCTTGGCAAGAGTGGTGCCGCTGACTTCATAAGCCTCACCGTTGATATTAAACGTCGTGGCAGTGTAGTCTTGAAGCGTGACAGCGTTGGCAGTCGTGCCGGCCGTGAAAGTTATCGCGTCATCGCTGACAGTCGCTGTAAATTCGAGGTTGTTGAACGTCAACGAATCATTGTTTGCGAAGCCGTAAATAATATCCTTGCCGTCACCTTTGGCGTAATAGAAAACGTCCGCGCCATTGCCGCCCCAGAGTGAATCATTGCCCCAGCCGCCGCGCAGTGAATCGTTACCTGCGCCGCCGACGAGAACATCATTGCCCTCATTGCCTTGGAGAGTGTCAGCACCGGCTCCACCCCAAAGACTGTCATTGCCACTGCCGCCGAGGATTAAATCATTACCCGCGCCTCCGACGAGAATATCTACACCGCTGCCGCCACTCAAGGTATCGGCACCTGCTTCACCCCAGAGCGAATCATTGCCACTGCCGCCACTCAAGCTGTCAGCACCTGCGCCGCCGAGTAGAATATCATTGCCCGTGTAGCCGCTCAACGTGTCATTACCTGCGCCGCCGTCAAGCGAATCATTACCTGCTCCTCCACCGAGATAATCATTACCGTAGCCGCCACTCAAGCTGTCAGCACCATAACCGCCGCTCAATGAATCGTTACCATAACCGCCAAACAGAATGTCATTGCCGTAGCCGCCGTTGAGAGTGTCAGCACCATTTCCGCCGCTCAATGAATCGTTGCCATAACCGCCAAGCAGAATGTCATTGCCGTAGCCGCCGTTGAGAGTGTCAGCACCATTTCCGCCGCTCAATGAATCGTTGTCATTGCCACCAATCAAAATGTCATTGCCGGTATAGCCGCTCAACGTGTCAGCACCATTTCCGCCGCTAAGGTAGTCATTGCCCGCTTGACCGAAGAGTTTATCATTACCCTTGTTGCCGAAAATTGAATCAGCACCATTGCCGCCATAAATCGAATCAACGCCACTGCCGCCGACTATTGAATTTGCCAGAGCATTGCCCGTGATTTTAATGGCAGTCGTGCGTTTGGAGGCGTCGATAACTTCAACCGTCGAATCAACCGTAACGGGCGAGTCAGTCGAATCCGTCACGGTGAGGAGCGTCGAAGATTCATCGGAGCCGCTCAATGTCCCGACAATGTTCAACGCCGTCAAGTTTGCTGCGTCTTCCAACGTGATTGTATCGTCGCCAACCGTCAAGATAACATTTTTGCCACTCATCGCGGAAGAATATGTGCTGCCCGAAATGTTGAGCGTGGCATTTGCGCTGAAGTCTTCGATATAATCGTTGCCGTCGCCCGACGCGTATTTAATCAAAACGCCGGTTGCGTCATCGTCGAGGGAAATTGTATCGTCACCCTTGCCGCCGACGATTGTAACCCTTGAGCCTTCGTTATCGATATCATCATTACCAGCCCCGCCATTGATTGAAACGTTGGAGCCTTCATTATCGATATTATCATTGCCCGCCGCAGCGTTGATAGTAACGTTGGAGCCGCTGTTTTCAATAGTATCAGCGTAAGCCGTGCCGGTTATCAGCGTGTTATTCGTCGTGTTGTTGATGTTGAGGGCGGTAGGCGTCGTATCAGTCGAGCCGCTCAACGTCCCGACAATGTTCAGAGCCGTCAAGTTTGCTGCGTCTTCCAACGTGATTGTATCGTCGCCAACCGTCAAGATAACATTTCTGCCACTCGTCGCGGAAGTATATGTGCTGCCCGAAATGTTGAGCGTGGCATTTGCGCTGAAGTCTTCGATATAATCGCTGCCGTCGCCCGACGCGTATTTAATCAAAACGCCGGTTGCGTCATCGTCGAGGGAAATTGTATCGTCACCCTTGCCACCGACGATTGTAACCCTTGAGCCTTCGTTATCGATATCATCATTACCAGCCCCGCCATTGATTGAAACGTTGGAGCCTTCGTTATCGATATCGTCATTGCCCGCCGCGCCATTGATTGTAACGTTAGAGCCGCTGTTTTCGATAGTATCAGCATAGGCCGTGCCGGTTATCAGCGTGTTACTCGTCGTGTTGTTGACGACAAGCGGTGTGGTCGAATCAGTGGATTCTTTTTCAGTCGTGCCGGAAAGAGCCGAATTGTTGACATAAAGTGTATAGCTGCCCGTGATGACATTGGTCGCCGTACCGCTGAATGTGCTGATATAAGTGTCCTCTTCGAGATACCATTTGCTGGAAGAATCGAGGCTGACATTGACGGTGCCGACTGAAGTAGATTTGGAAGTCCCGCTGGCGTTAGTTATGTTGCCGCTGATTTTGCCCTCAAAGGTCGATGAATTGGTTATGTTGAGCGTCAAGGTTGAATCGCTTCCAACCAAAATATCGCCGTCGAGTTCCTGACCGCTGGCATTGAGGGTTGCAATATTCGACGCGCCACTCCAACCGTCATCACACACGCTGATAATAACGTCGTCGCCGTCATCGTCAATATCAACGCCATTGAGGCTGATAACCGCGCTGGTGTTCGTGACGTGGAAGAGATGCCCCGACTTGTTGACGAGTTTGCCGCCCGTCATACTGAAACTTGATGTACCGTCGGCAGCGTCGCCCGATTGCGATTGATATAAAATCACCGCGTCGAGGAATTGAGCGTTGCCGTTGGTTTGAGTGTTGTTGGCAGTGAGCGTGCAGTCATTGAGCACAACGGAATTTTCGCCTTCGATGCAGACGCCTTCGGAAAGGTTTGAAGTTAAAGACGCGTCTGAAACTGTGATAGCCGCCGTGGAATAAATTGCGGGTGAGCCGAGACCGCTTGAGGTGTATGAACCGCCCGTCACCGTGACATTGCCGCCGCCGCGATCAGTCCTTATCGGCGCGGAAGATTGCCCTTCCGTCGTGATAACCAAATTTTTTGCAACGGTATTGCCGCCGCCCGTAGTCATGATACCGCCCGAACCGCTCGCCGAAGTTTTGATTGTCGCGTCGGAAATGTAAACGGTCGTACCGTCACCGGCCGTGGAATTTTGACCGCCATTGCCGCCGTAGCTGAAAACCGCATTTGCTCCGACGCCTGTGGTAGTGATGTTGCCGCCGACGATTGAGACGTTGCCGCCGCCCATTGCCATAATGCCCGAATTTATGCCGTAAAAGTTATAGTTGTCGCTTGCATTATTCGGGCCGCCACTTTTCGTGACAGTCGGGTTGACAAGATTGACCGTGCCTGAAGCCAGCGATACGAGGACTGCGCATTCGGCGTCGGTCGTTGAAGAGTAGATTTTATTGGAGTAAGTGCCCGCCGAAGTGTAAGACGTTGCACCACTCCATGAGACTGAACTTGACGAACTGCCGCCGCCACCACCGTCAGGAGGAGAGCCTCCGGGGCCGTCAAATCTTTGCAAATCGAAATTGAATCCAACCATGCTTACAAATCCTTTCCTAGTGTGATGACCTACTTGATAAAAATTATATCATACATTGGACAAAAAATAGCTCGTCAAAATTAGACTTGAATTAAAAATTCACTCGAAATAGAGCTTGATATGATGTCATTTAGAATCAGCTGTTTGATTTTGAGCGGAAGCGTTGTCCATTAGAGTGTACGTCATGCGGCAGGTGATTCGTAAGGTGCGAGCTAATTCATTCGGAACAGCTCAATTCTGCGGTTATGACAAAAACGGCAAGGAAGTCTATGAGGGCGACAGACGCCCTTGGGCACTCACGACATATGAAAAGTCAAGTAGTTGAAGCCGGAACATAAGATTTATTATCACGAAGGACGGCGAAAATAATGGCAAGGATTGCGCTCAAATGGTCTTTTCTCTCGGAGCGTTTCATTAGCAGCAGGCCAAACAGTTCGTCGCAGATAGGGCAAACCACGTTTGGACATATGTCCATCAGATTTTTTAGGGTAAATTGGGCAGTGAAGAAAAATTTTTTTTTCGCCGCCAAAAGAGTGGTTCCGATACCTGTAATCGCCATGATTCGGGCAAATCGACGATTCAAGTGATTTCAACTGTTCAAGATATTACCAAAAGAATTTTTAGCGGTTTGCTGAATTTGTTTACGACCCTTTATTCAAAAGGTCGGCAAGGGTTTGAGCGTCGACTGATAACATTTTGCCAAATCGTACTCGG
>JAFRSO010000084.1 GCA_017427545.1 Selenomonadaceae bacterium | reverse complement strand
GATTTTTGTATAAATGACGCCCGGCGTATTGTTCTTGGTGTTGACACGATTGAACAGCGGTTCGCCGACAACTGACTTGCGCAGGTAGCCTTCGGTGTAACCTTTAGCAATGCCCGCGTTAACTGCCTCTTCCAAATCGCCGCCGACAATGTGCAAGTCCTGCCCGACTTCAAGGAATACAATCGTCATGCCCGTATCCTGGCAATAGGGACGATCCTCCGCCTTTGCAATTTCGGCATTCTTGATGATTTGGTCGAGAACAATCTGACCGACGGGCGATTTTTCAGTTTCACGCCCGCGCTTGAGTGCACGATATACATCGTCCGGCAGATAATACGCCGCCTCCTTGCACATTTCGGCGACGTTCTCGGTGATGAGTTTAACGTCCAGCTCTCTCAAAGTAATCCCTCCTGAAATATAATTGCGGTCAAAAAAATTCTTTTGTCACTTGACTAGGTTATTTGCCGCGCCGAAAAAAAATCCTGCAACCGGCTTAAATTTTAATTGCAGGAAGTAGGGAATTAGTGATTGCTCGACAGCCTGACGGACGAATCAATTTCTTCAAGAGTTTTCTTCTTACTCTCAATGCCCAGGCTCAAAACAATCAGCGAGACGATAACGAAGACTGACGCGAACATCAAGAAAATTGAATCCATATGTGCGCCGCTGACTAAAAGGACGCCTACCAACATTGGAGCCAACATGCCGCCGATACGTCCGAAACCTGCTGCCCAACCTGAACCAAGTGCACGAATTGCCGTCGGATAAAGTTCGGGCGTGTAAGTGTAAATGACGCCCCAAGCACCCAGGTTAAAGAAACTCATTGCCGCGCCCCAACCTAGAAGTTCATAACTCGTCGTCGCGTTGCCGAAGAAATAAGCGCATACTCCCGACATCAAAAGAAAACTCGACAGCGTGTAGCGTCGTCCGATTATGTCAACGAGCATTGCCGCCGTAATGTAGCCGGGCAACTGCGCCAGCGTCATTATCAAGACGTATTCGAAAGTTTTCACGACCTCGAAGCCCTGCGCAAATACTATCGACGGCAGCCACATGAAAATTCCGTAGTAGCTGAAGACAATTCCGAACCACGCAATCCACAACATCAACGTTCGGACGCGGAAAGTTTTCGTCCACAGCGTGAAAACATTCAGCTTGAAAATCGGCGTTGCCTCGTCAATGAAATCGTTGTCGAACGGTCTGCTTGGCACGCCCAATTTTTTCTCCAGCGACAAAATTATTTGCCGAGCCTCGTCGACTTTGCCCTTTGAGATTAAATAGCGGATTGATTCGGGCATATGCAAGCGGATTAAAAAGACGTACAGCGCGGGCAATGCTCCGATTATGAAGGCGACTTTCCAGCCGAATTGCGGAATCAGCAGGTAAGAAATTAATGCCGCTACAAGCCAGCCGAGTCCCCAAAAACTTTCAAGCAAGACGATAAATCTTCCGCGCAAATGACTGGGCGCATATTCGCTCATGAGTGTTGCCGCGACGGGTAATTCGCCGCCTAAACCGAAGCCGACTAAAAATCTAAACACCAGCAGCGATTCATAATTCCAAGCGATGGCGCAAAGTCCGGTTGAGACGCTGTAGAGTATTACCGTTGCCGCGAAGACATTTTTGCGCCCGAATTTATCGGCGACCGTACCGGCCAACACTGCGCCGAGAGCCATTCCGATTAGTCCGACGGAACCGATCCAACCGACTTGTTCAGGCGTCAAGCCCCACTCCTTTGACAAAATCGGCAACACGAATGAAATCAACCCCGTGTCCATTGAATCGAACAGCCAACCCAGCCCTGTCACGATTAAAAGTTTGTAGTGGAACGAGCCGACCGGCAACTTTTCAAGCCGCTCAAGTATCAAGTCAAACACTCCTTACAATTATTTCAAACGGATTGAATTTTATTTCACGTGGAAAAATTTTGCAAGCACTTTATTTGTAAGGAACAAGTTTTAATTCCTAACTCCTACCTCCTCACTCCTAATTAGAAAAAGCCCCCCGGCTGACCGAAGGGCATTTTCTTTTCGTTGAAGTCATCATGGACTTACAAAATTCTGCGCGCGCCAATGTAGCGTGAACTGTAGTAAGAGCTGCCGAGAGAGTCGATAGTAACACCGCGGCTTGAGCTTGCGTGAATAAAGTTGCCGTCGCCGACGTAAATGCCGACATGAGACGCGCCGTAGGTGTAAGTGCTGAAAAATACCAAATCACCTGCGACAAGATCGGTCGTGGAAATCGGCGTGCCAAATTCGTATTGGACATCAGCGGTACGGGGAATTGAGATACCGGCATTTGCAAAGACGTATTGAACATAGCCTGAACAGTCAAAGCCGTAAGGAGAGGTTCCGCCGAAGATATATGGGACGCCGATATAATCCATTGACGAAGCAACGATACTGCGGGCAAGATAACTCGCGCCGTAATTAATTTCGGGCATGTCCTTGCCTAAAAGTGCCGAATAAGTCGCAGGACCTATTAAGCCGTCCGCCTTGATACCGCAGGATTTTTGGAAGTCTTTGACAGCCTCAACCGTCGCGGGGCCGTAAGCACCGTCCGCCATGACATCATAGCCCAAGAGGACGAGTTGGCCTTGAATCTCTTCAATCTCCGCGCCTTGATCACCGACTCTGAATTGTCCCTCCGCATAGCTAGTCGAGACGCTCATCGATAACAAGATAACCACCATCATCAACGCTCGCAAAAATCTCATCAAAATCAGCCACTTCCTTTCTAATGTATTCTAATCAAATTATAATCTTTCGACGTGATTAATAACTGAATTTAGGCAAAAAAATTAGCGACCGGCGATTAGCGTCAGCTTTTCTTGGAACTAATCACTAATCACTAATCACTAATTTTGTTGACAGCCAGTCAATAAGCCGGATTCTGTTATTGGCAATCATTTATCTTGCTTGAACGTTGCCGCCCAAGTCTGCGCAACTTACCCGAAAGGTCAGCGAGCAACCTCAACCCTTTCCTATTTAGTTTTGCTCCGCGTGAGGTTTATCAGGCTTGCCGATCACTCGACAACCGGTAGGCTCTTACCCTGCCTTTTCATCCTTACTCGTTAGGAACTAGGAACTAGGAACTGGGAACTAGGGATTTTAACTCCTACCTCCTAACTCCTCACTCCTAACTCTTCAACGGGCGGTTTTCTTTTCTGTGACACTGTCTTTAAGATTACTCTCACCGGGCGTTACCCGGCACGCTGCTCTGTGGAGTCCGGACTTTCCTCAAAGAATTTCTTCTCCGCGATTGCCTCTCCTACCTGTCAACTGTCATAATTCTATCATCATATTTTTTTCATGTCAAACACCCGCCAAAATTTTTTATTCACCGGGGCATGTTTACAAATTGACGGATTTAAGAACCGATATTAAAATGCAAATCAGTTGATAAAAGGCCTTTCGATTTGTTCGACTTGCGCTTAATTCAAACCTTATGGCCAAATACTTTGAAGGTGGTAAGATGAAATTAAAATTTTATGCTCTTATCGTTGCTCTGATAATTTCGGCGTTTACAAATTCCGCTTATGCCGATTCAGCTATCAGCGACGAAATTTTGGCTAAACTCGACAGCTGGGGAATAAATCGCCCTTCCAATGAACTTTATCTTAAGTATAATACTGTTTTCGACAACCCGCTTTATTACGATCAGTTGACGGGTGCAGTAATTTGGCCTAAAAATGACGGCTTCGGCGAAACTCCCCACACCGTTACTTTGAATTCGGGCACTTTTATTGACAGATTCGGCAGTGACTATGGTTTTTACGTCTGCCCCGCAGGAATTGATTATACGATGAGATCTTGTGCGCCGGGAACTGAAGACAGAGCCTACAGCGTTTTCGTTTTGAAAAAACCTGTCGATGTTCAAGCAGGAATTATTGCCTCGTGGTTTGACGAAGAAGGCGGCGGCTATCAATATTTTTTACCTTCGTCCGTGATGAGTTTGATTAACGACGGCTCACTTAGACGCGTTGAGCAATGGGAATTTGCAAGCAACGACCACGCTCAACCCGCCGTTATCGTTCAACAGCATTCAACTACCTCAAGAATACTTGCCGACCATTTGCAAGCTCCGCCAAATTCCGACATATGGATTAATTTTGACAGACGTTTCGGGCATCTTGACTACAGCGGCAAATATCATTCAAGCACAATTTACGGCGGCTTCGACAAAGTATTTGGCAAAAATCGACACGGCTTATTTATCACTTACGGCACGACAAATTTTTCTTCAAATACAGCTAATGCAGACATTGACGATACGCGAATCGGGATTTATACAAGTCGTGTTGACGGTCGGAACAGCATCTTTGCTTATTTAAGTTACGGTTGGCAGAAAAATAAACTCCGGCGTCACGTTGACGAAATTTATTTGAACTCGGCGGCTGATTACAGAACTCAACTTTTTGAAACAGGCGGCGAATATAAACATGACCTCACGCCCGAAGAAAGTTATCATATCAGCCCGTTTATCGGCGTAACTGCGTCTTACCTCAAACAATCTGCCTACAACGAAAAGATAACCGATATTTTTAGACAGCGCGTCGACTCGGACAATAATTTTTATGCCGCGATTAAACCCGGCATTGAATTTCGTCGCGAACTCGATAACGGCAGTTATGCCCTTCGGCTCGGTTGCGAATATGCTTTTACGGGAACTCGTACAGACATAAATTTCAACTACGCCAACTATGATCGCTCTGTCTACAAAATGACTTCAAAGACAGATAAATTCCATTGGGCTTTGGGGCTTAACGGTAAATTCAACCTTGCGCAAAATTTGCAACTTGCCGCCGAAACTTTTTTCAGAAAAGGTGCTCACGACAGAGAATTTTCCGCCGCGATTCAACTTCAACACAACTTTTGAAATATCGTGATTAAAATCGTCGGCAAAAGAAAAGTCGCCGCGCATGGGATTTAATCCTTGCGTTGCGACAATTTTTTTTTATGGTTATCTGCGTGAACGCATCCACGGCGGAATATCAATTTCGACGTTGGGTTGAGGATTCGTGTTGCCGAAGCCCGCGTTGAATGTCCCGAAAGGTGATTGATTTGGCGTATCTTGAGCGCGGCGCGATTGAGAATTTTCTTGTACGCTCGGACGAACAGGTTCAGGTTCGGAAATTTCTTCCTCCTCGTCATCAAAGCGCGTGGCAATAACCGTGACGCTGACTTTATCGCCAAGTGATTCGTCGACGCTGACGCCCCAAATAATTTCAGCGTCGGGATGAGCGGCCTCTTGCACAGTCGTCGAAGCCTCGTTGACTTCCATCATCGACAGCGAATCGGTCGCGCCCATGATATTTAACAGAACGCCGCGTGCACCTTGCAAACTCGTTTCAAGCAGCGGAGAATCAATCGCCGCCTTCACCGCGTCAACCGTAGCATTTTCGCCGCTGGCCTCGCCGATACCCATCAACGCCGAACCCGCATTGCTCATGATTGATTTGACGTCCGCAAAGTCGAGATTGACCAATCCCGGTACGGCAATTAAATCCGAAATGCCTTTGACGCCTTGACGCAAAATATCATCGGCGATTGTGAAAGCTTGCGTCATCGGAGTTTTTTTGTCGACGACTTGCAGCAATCGATCATTTGGAATTGTGATAATCGTATCGACGTTGCGTTTCAAATGTTCAATGCCGATGTCAGCATTTTTCTTGCGCTTGGGACCTTCAAAAGTAAACGGTCGAGTGACGACTCCAACTGTCAACGCGCCGATTTCGCGAGCACATTCCGCCACTATCGGAGCTGCGCCCGTACCTGTACCGCCGCCCATGCCCGCCGTTATAAAAACCATGTCCGAACCGCGCAGGGCGTTGATTATGTCTTCGCGACTTTCCATTGCAGCCTTTTCGCCAATTTCAGGACGAGCACCAGCTCCCAATCCGCGAGTCAATTTTTCGCCGATTTGCATACGCTTCGGAGCCAATGCTGTCAAAAGTGCTTGCGCGTCGGTGTTGACTGCGATAAATTCCACGCCTTCCAGCCCCAAAGAAATCATGCGATTGACGGCGTTATTTCCGCCGCCGCCCACCCCGATTACTTTAATTTTAGCGAACTGGTCTAACGTATTGTCATCAAGTTCAAACACACTCTCATTCCTCCATTTTTAGCTAACCGCTATCTTCGCCGTCATTTTACTATAAAAAATTTTTTTGCGAAAGACTCTGCGTCATAAATTTTTCAGCAAACATTTGAGCTTGCTTTAAAGATGACTGTTCAAAGACTTCCTATAAGCTCCTCCCGTCAAGAGTTAAATAAATCACTGTGACTGCCCGTTCTCGAAAGGGTCAGAATCAAATCGCCCTTATCGATAAGATAAATCAAAAGCCAATCCGGTTTTATGTGACATTCTCTGAAACCTTGCCATTCACCCTTCAAAGGATGGTCACAAAATTTTTCGTCAAGAATTTCTTCTTTTGCAATCGTTTCTATCACGTTCATTAACGGTTGAATATTGACGCCCTGTTTAATTATCCGCTTGAAATCTTTTTTGAATTGTGTAGTTCGTTTAATCGTCAGCATCGGACATCAAATCCCTCATTAAATCTTCGACCGTGTTAAAAGATTTTGACGAAATTTTTCCTTCCGAAATCAACCGAGCCTCACGCATTGCCTCCGTAGTCTCTTCATTGAATTTTGCAGAATGACGCACCAAAAAATTTTCATCTTGAAATTTTCTATCGTTGCTCTCGACTTCCAACATGATAATCTCCTCCCGTCAAGATTTTTGCAAAGTCGTTTCGTCAATCAGCTCGCCATTCGGCAAAAAACATTTCACGGATAAAATTTCTTCGTCGCCCTCCAATGTCAAATAATTATCGGTTTCGGGTTGAGGAGCAATGACTTTATCAAGCGCGTGATCAATCCAAAGTCCGCCGTATCGAACGTTGCCGCTTAAGCCCGTCAAAATGTACAGCGGCCCCGCCTCGTCAGCATGAAAATTTTTCAGCCGTCCGCGATTCCGATACGTGTGCAAGTGCGCCGTGAAAACTGCATCGACGCCGAGTGATTCAAATTCCGGCATGAAAATTTCCCCGACTTCCGAAAAACCTTCGCGACGTTCAGGGCGTCCGTTGATTCGATACTGCAAAACGTCCTTGTGAATGAAAATTATCTTCCACGGCTTGACGGTCGAGTTCAAATCTTGCCGCAGCCAATTTTTTTGCGCGTCGATAATGTCCCGGCCGAGTTCGTCCCATTGACTGTCCAAAATCACGCAATGAGCCGCCCCGCAGTCAAACGAATAAAATTGCCGCGAAAAATTTTTTATGCCGTTGTCGGGCGTCGCGAAGTAATTCAAATACGCAACGGGTTGGCGAACCTTCCAATCACGCGTGTAAGTTTCGTGATTGCCAATTACCGGCGCGAAAGACATTGTCGGCAAAAAATTTTCAATCTGCGTCAGCCAATCTTCCCATTGAACGCTATCTTCGCCATTGTCGACAAGATCGCCGATGTTCACAAAAAAATCCGCGTCGCCATTATTCTCGAAGGCATGACGCGCCACTTGCCCCCACGTATCATAGCCGCCGCCACATTGCGAATCGGGAAAAATTATCGCCTTGAACTCATCGCCCGAAATATTTTTCAACTCATGCCAGGCAGTCGCCGCGTCACCGTCAACAATCCTGTATTCGTCGCCAATTTCAATCGCCGCCGTGTACTGAATATTTTTCTTGCCGTCATCAGTGAAGCTCGAATCTTGCGCGGAAAAATTTTTTATCTCGCCATTGATTTTGACTTCGACGACGGGATTTTTCAGCGGCTTTTCGACCTGCCACATTATACACCGCGAAGTTGAAAGATCTTTCGTGACGATTTGCCGCAGAAATTTTACGTCCAAAAATTTTTCATCACTGCCGCAACCTGTCATCAATGCCGCGACACTCACCGCCGCAACTTTTATGAACGTCCGCCGATTCACTTCATGTGCCTCATCAAAAGTTCAAATGCCGCATCAGCCGCTTGAAATTTTATTTCCGAACGCGAGCCGCTGAAATGATTCTCCACGACTTCCGAAAAATTTTCTCCGACGATTGCCACATAAACCAAGCCGACTTCCTTACCCTCACTTTTATCGGGGCCGGCTACACCCGTCGTACTCAAGCCGATTGTCGTCGAAAAAATTTCTCGGACGTTCGTCGCCATTTCAAGAGCCGTCTGACTGCTCACCGCCCCGAATTTTTCCAACGTTTCGGCTTTGACGTGCAGAATTTTATTTTTAATCTCGTTCACGTAGGCAACGACGCCGCCTTTGACATGCGCCGACGCTCCCGCAAAATCAGTCAATCGGCTCATCACCAATCCGCCCGTACAACTTTCGGCGCAGGCGATTGTAAAATTTTCCAAGTCAATCAATCCTCTCTGCCGCAATATCGTAAACAAATCCCGCCAGAACTTTCACGCGGACAATATCGCCCGCCTTACTTCGACCGTCATTTTCGATATAAACCAGCCCGTCAACTTCCGGCGCGTCACGATACGAACGCCCTGCCACTACCTGCGAAACTTCCTCGTCACGCCCCTCAATCAAAACCTCAAGCTCCCGCCCTTCCAACTCCTCGTTAAGCTGTTGCGAAATCAGCGACTGCATACTCATCAAATCGTGATAACGCTCCTGCATAACCTCTTCCGGAATTTGATCGGGGAAATCATAAGCCGACGTATTTTCTTCCTGCGAATACGTGAAAATCCCGACCTTATCCAGCCGCTGCTCTTGCAGAAAATTTTTCAGTTCCAGGAAATCTTCTTCAGTCTCACCGGGGAAGCCGACTATAAATGTTGAACGAATCACGACGCCGGGGATTTTTGCACGAATTTTTTTCAGCAACGTCTCGATTGATTGGCGAGTGTCGGGGCGATTCATGCGCTTTAAAATTTTATTGCTTGCGTGTTGAAGCGGCAAGTCAACGTAATTGCAAATCTTCGGTTCGGCGGCAATCAATTCAATCAGCTCATCAGAAAATCTCCGCGGATAGGCGTATAAAATTCTGATCCAGTGAACGTCGACTTTGACCAGCTCGCGCAGAAGTTCAACCAGTTGCGGCTTGCCATAAATATCGGTGCCGTAAGCCGTCGTGTCCTGCGCGATTAAATTTATTTCCTTGACACCTTGACCGGCAAGCTTTTCAACTTCAGCTTTTATATCTTCAATCGGTCGAGAAATTTGCCGTCCGCGAATCAGGGGAATTGAACAGAAACTGCAGCGATTGTTGCAGCCTTCAGCAATTTTTACATAGGCGGTGTAATCGGGCGTCGTGCGAAGTCTCGGAGTTTTCGAGTCGTAAATAATTTCTTTGTCGCCAATCAAAATTACGCGGCGTCCGGATAAAGTTTCGGCAATCGCCTCCATAATTCGATTCCAAGCACCGGTACCGATAACCGCGTTGACTTCGGGCATTTCGTCCAAAAGTTCGCGCTTGTAAAGTTGACCTAAACAGCCCGCCACAATCAGCGAACGACATTTGCCGCCTTTGTATTCGGCAAGATTTAAAATCGTCGTGATGGATTCTTCCTTCGCCGAAAGTATAAATGCGCACGTGTTGACAATCAAAATATCGGCTTCGGCGGGATTGGAAGTCAGCTCAATTCCGCGCGATTTCATTATGCCGAGCATGACTTCAGTATCGACCAAATTTTTTGCACAGCCCAAACTCACAAAGCCTGCTTTCAAATTTTCAACCTCCCTTTTTATCAATTAGGAATGAGGAATTAAAAACCTATTCCCTAGTTCTACTTTCTACTTCCCT
>JAFRSO010000003.1 GCA_017427545.1 Selenomonadaceae bacterium | reverse complement strand
GGACGGCGGTTGACGCGGCTATCAAGTGGGTTTATGCGGCGGAAAATAAATCTGCGTCCGATAATTTGTTTGAGCTGATTTCAAACGCGGGCTTGGATAAAAATTTGGCGGACAAGCTCCACTACTGTCGGACGGCGGGAAATGCGGCGATTCACAATCAGAAAGAATTTTCTGCGGACGAGGCTCAAGCTTGCCTGAAAAATCTTTTTGACTTTGTGCAGTGGATTGACGGTCGCTACGGAAAAAATTTCATGCCGCGAACTTTCAACACTGCGGAAAATCTTTTGCAAACCGAACTGTGCGGCATCAAACTCAACACGCCGATTTTCGCAGCGTCGGGAACATTCGGTTTCGGTGAGGAGTTTGAAAACTTCGTCGACCTCAAAAGGCTCGGCGGCGTCATGGTTAAATGTCTTACTCTCAAACCTCGTCGGGGCAATGACGGCGTGCGA
This sequence comes from Selenomonadaceae bacterium, assembly GCA_017427545.1. Classification (GTDB taxonomy): domain Bacteria; phylum Bacillota; class Negativicutes; order Selenomonadales; family Selenomonadaceae; genus Quinella. Next base: position 7,382 of record JAFRSO010000003.1, on the reverse strand, counting down.
ATCACTGAAACTCCTTCGGGCATGTTGAATTGTATAGGCTTGGAAAATCCCGGCGTCGAAAAATTTTTGTCATCAATTCTCCCGCGTATCAAAGATAAAATGACCGTCGTCGTCAATGTCAGCGGCTCAAGCGTCGAAGATTACGGCAGGCTTGCAAAACTTTTGGACGTGGACGGCGTCGCGGCGATTGAACTCAACATTTCCTGCCCTAATGTCAAGGACGGCGGAATTATTTTCGGCACGGACGAACGTCAAGCTGCGGCAGTCACTCAAGCGGCGAAAAAATTTACTCGCAAGCCGGTTATCGTCAAGCTAAGCCCGAACGTCACGGACATCACGAAAATTGCGCGGGCATGTGAAAGTTCCGGCGCGGATTGTCTGTCGCTGATAAATACGCTCATGGGCATGGAAATAAATATTCACACGTGGCGGCCGACTCTCGGAAATATTACGGGCGGATTGTCGGGAGGAGCAGTTAAGCCCGTCGCATTGCGTATGGTCTGGCAAGTCGCCAACGCCGTTAAAATTCCGATAATCGGCATGGGCGGGATTCGTTCAGCTTCCGACGCGGCAGAATTTTTCCTGGCGGGAGCATCGGCAATCGCTGTCGGCACGGCAAATTTCTCGGAGCCGTCAATCACAATGCAAATCGCTGACGGCCTGGAAAAATATTTGCGCAGTTGCGGCCTGAAAAATATTCGCGAACTCGTCGGCAAAATAAAAATTTGAGGATTCATTATGGCTGTATCAATCACGCGGCTCAATGCAAGCACGCTGAAAATTTTCGTTGACGGAAAACTCAACGCCTTAACCGCGTCAAAATTTCGGCGGGAAATGGAAAAAATTTCTGCAGGTACGCGAATTATTTTAGACTTCCGCAATTTATTTTACATTTCGTCAGCGGGACTAAGGGAAATTTTCATCTGCCGCAAAAAATATCCCGACATGCGGATTGAGAACGTGAGCCGCGACGTTAATTTAATATTTTTGATGACGGGTTTTGAAGAATTTATTCCGATTACACTTGCCGAAGATGACGCCTTGAAAAATGCCGTCGCGAATGAAAGCAATATTTCGTTCAAGAAATTTCTTCGCGACAAGGCAGCTTTTTTCGGAGATGAAGTTGCGATTGTCACGGCGGGCGAAGAATATACTTGGCAGGAAATTGAGCGTTGCTCAAAAATCATAGCTAACGACTTGTGCAAAAGAAACGTTCGGCAAGGTAACCGCGTTGCAATTTGCGGGGCGAAGTCGATTAATTGGCTCCTTGCATTTTTTGCCAGCCAAAAACTCGGCGCGATTGCCGTTGTGATTGACAGCAACTTGAGTGTCGAAAAAATTGCCGCGCTCATAAATTTGGCGGACGCTAAATATTTTTGTTACGGCGAAATTCCCGCCATGACCAACGAAAAAATTTTCTTATACGAACTCCAAAAATATAGCGGCGGAAAAATTCAAGCGTTCTATTCCGTTCGTGATGAGTTGGATTTTAAAGCGCGCCTCGTCGGCAAAAGTAAATTTTATACGATAGTTCGCGCCGAAGATCCTTGCGCCATGATTTTCACGTCAGACACGAGCAGCGAAATTTTTTCCGCAAATGACATTTGGGACAGCAGAGAGTATCAAAAAATCTTTGGAGACTTCGCGAATATTTTTTACGTGCGGGAGGATTGATAGCTTGGACGCGAGATTGAATCACTTTGACGACGAGGGCAATGCCGTTATGGTTGATGTCGGCGGGAAAAATTTAACGGAACGTGTTGCCATTGCAAGCGGGAAAATTTTTGTCGACGACGAAATTTATTCGGCGATTGAGAAGGGCACCGTTGCAAAGGGCGACGTAATCGGCGTGGCGAGATTGGCGGGAGTTATGGCGGCGAAGAAAACTTCCGACGTTATCCCGTTATGTCATCCGTTGCCGCTAAGTCATTGCAGTTTGGATTTTGAAATGCTCCCCGAAGAATCAGCCGTTAAAGTTACCGCGACGGTTAAGACTAAGTGGACGACGGGCGTTGAAATGGAAGCAATGCACGCGGTGAGTATCGCGCTGTTGACGATTTACGACATGTGCAAGGCTCTCAATAAAGGCATGACGATCGGTGAAATTCATCTCAACCAAAAGACCGGCGGTAAGAGCGGATATATCAGGTTGGTAAAGCAATAATTACCTTGACAAAAAACATAGGCAAGATAAAATATTTTAAATAATTAATAGGCAATGTTCAGATGAGAGGGTTGCCATATGCTACAGAAAATTATTAATAAATTAAATGATCTTCGACCCAAGCAGTTGCTTGCATTGGCAGCGATTGCGGGCGTCTTAATGTTCATAACAATTATTCTCGGCATGAAGTTTTTGACTAAGGAAGAAGTTGTTATCGTGCCGCAAGAAAAGCCTCAAGAAGTCGTCATAGAAAAAACTCAAGTCGTCGTGGCGAAAATAAACATTCCGCCGCGCACAATAATCCAGGAAAATATGTTGCAGATGAAAGAAATTCCCGTTGACATTGCACCGGCGGACGCGATTAAAAATTTCTCCGACGTTCAAGGCGTGCAGGTTAAAGTTTCGATTTTTGCGGGCGATATTCTCACGATTCAAAAGGTCTTCAGCGAAAAGACAGAGGAAGGTTTTACCGGTTCAATTCCTCCCGATTGCCGCGCAGTTTCGATAAGCGTCAACGATTTAACGGGCGTAGACGGTTTTGCCAAGGCCGGTGATAGAGTGGATTTGCTCCTCGTCGAAAAAGGTCAGTACAGTGCGACGACAAATATTATCCTGCAAAACGTCCCGATTTTGAGCATTAACCAAGACTCGACGGGTGCCACGCGTATCGGTGAAAACGGCGTCCCAATTTCAGTCGTCAGCAATCCTTCTATCGCGACTTTTGCATTGACGCCCATTGAAATTTTGAAATTAATTTCGGCGACCAAACTTGGAGATATTTACATGACGTTGCGACCGGCAAATCCGCGGCACACTTACGTTGGCGAAATGGAATATACGATTGAATCAATCAATGCTCCTAAACCCGAACCTGCTCCGGAACCTCCCGTCATTCCGAACAATGCGCCCGCTGCAATGCCACTGCCGCAACTGCCATTGGAACCGCCCGTCCCGAAAATCGAAATCATTCAGGGCGACCAAATTGTTCAGAGTTCGACGCCGACATCTTCACCCGCGCCGAAATCTTCGACTGCAAATTCACAACTTCCGGCAATTCCTTCAGGCTCGACGCCGACATTTACGCCGCCGCCCGTCCCGACGAATACGCCGTTGGCAAATTCCCCCGTCATAAATCAAGTGGCAGGTAATTGATATGAATCATAAATTTATGAAAAAATTTTTTCCGGCACTGATAATTCCCTTTTGCATATCGGCAAGCGTCGTTCATGCCGCCGAAATAGAAACACTCAACATAAAGCAACAAACCTCGCATTATATGGACATGAAGCAACGAGTTACGCGAATAGCCGTGGGTGACCCTTCAATAGCAACGGTCGTTCAGTTGCCGGGTTCAGCCAGTGAATTTTTAGTCGTCACTAAGGCGACGAGAGGTTCAACGGCACTTTTCGTCTGGACAATCGACGGTGCGCGCCATGAATATTTAATCGTCGTTTCACCGGAAGACCCAGGTCAAGCCATGATGATTGAAAAGGCTATCGGGCTTCCCGACGTTCATGTTAAAATGGTCGGCGAAAGAATTTTACTCACGGGCACTGTTGAAAATCAATACGAAAAAAATTACGCCCTGCAAACGGCGCGGCTTTTCATCAACGGCAGCACTGAAAGCAGTCTCTTAGTCGGCAGCGGCTTTGATATGACGCTTGACACTGACACGGCGCAAAGTGCAAGTGGCGGCAGAAGTGACGACATTGAACTTGCAAAATCGGAAGCTAACGGCACGATTATAGACCTCCTGCAAATTCTTCACCCGACGCAAATTCGTCTTGAGGCGCAGATTATAGAAATCAATTCCGACGACGCCAAAAATCTCGGCATTCAATACGGTCAAAATGCTGCAAGTGCGCCCGGCATTTTCAGTTTCGGTGAAGCATACGACCGCACACAAACTACGGAAACATATTTTGATCAAACGACCGGCACTGTCTACACGGTGTCAAACGGCTCGAACGTCAGACCTTTTCACAACAACCCGATCACTTGGGTAAGGCAGCGTTTTGCTCCGATTAATGCCCAAATTAATTTATTGGTTTCACAGGGCAAAGCAAGAATTCTTTCACGTCCCAGCGTCATGACATTGAGCGGCGAACAGGCTACAATTCAAATCGGCGGCGAAATTCCCTACGCTGCGACAAATACCAGCGGCTGGACAAATACTAACTTCAAAAATTATGGTATCATTCTTCAATTTAAACCCGTCGTCGATTCGCAAAACAAAATAATTTCGGCGATTCATGCTGAAGTAAGTAACATGAGCGGGCAAGCCGTCAACAATCAACCGATTATTGCAACGCGCAGTGCCGATTCGGTTATAAGTTTGAATTCGGGTATGCCAATCGTTATCGGCGGCTTAATGGATTCTTCAGAAAGTAAAAACGTTTCAAAAATTCCGCTCCTGGGCGACATTCCGATTATCGGAGAATTTTTCAAGCACACGTCACGCACCAGAGATAAGCGCGAACTGATAATTGTCGTGACGCCGTATCTTGTCAGCGAGCAAGAAATTTCACAAACGCCGATGTCCAAGCCCATGCGCGAGTGGTATACTAAAGAGCAAGATTACAATAATGCACGGGAAGCATTTGACTTTAAGCAAACGGAAGAACCGGTTTTGGATGTCGTGGAGCCGGAGCCGCGAAGGATTTTGCCGCCCTCACGACTGCCGCGAGAAACTACTACGCCTTTTAAGTGATTGATGACGAGCTTGACGAAATTGAGGCCGTCATGGATGACGGCCGCCGCGACCACGACGCAGGAAGCGTCGTTAGCGGCACGAGCGGTTGACTTCAGCCGCAACGTTAGAATTATGAGCGATTAACGCCCCTGCGAGGCGCACTTTCTTTTGCTACTTTTCTTTGGGCGAACAAAGAAAAGTAGATCTAAACACGAAGGAGGTTTTTTCATGGCTGTTGCAACACGAAGCGGAATTGAGCGGAGCAGCGTTATCATCAGCGTTTTCAGCACGACGCCCGGTATCGGCAAAACTATCGTCGCAATTAATCTGGCGGCGGGCTTGGCCAATGAAGGCTACAAAGTTTGTCTCGCCGACCTCGACTTGCAATTTGGCGACGTGCTCAACTATCTGAAACTCACCTCCACGAATACGATTGCCGGTGCTCAACGCGTTATGCTCGAAACTCCCGAAAAATTTCACGTCCGAGATTTTCTGATTAACTACCAAAACGGCGATTTAAAATTTGCAATACTGCCCGCGCCGCTGTATGTTTATGACGCCTATCAAACTGACGTGCAACTCGTCACGGACATCATCAACAAGCTGTATTTCTTCGACTACGTTATCCTTGATTTGAATTCTATGTTCAGCGCGTTGAATTTGGCAATGCTCGATATTAGCACGGTTATAAATTATGTCGGCGTTATCGACTTCCTGCCTGCGCTCAAAAATTACAAAATTGGCTATGATACGCTGATTCGCTTTGAGTACGAGGAAAGTAAAATCCGCCTTGTCGAAAACCGCGCCGACTCCCAGAAATTAATTGACGGTCGCGACGTTGAAAGGCTTTTGGGCGAGCCGTTCTATCACAGGTTGCCCAACGATTATCCTTCCGTCAATAAGTCTATCAACAGCGGTCAGCCGTTAATGTTTGCCGCGCCAGATTCAAAGTTGACGAAAAGTTTTTATGAACTCGTCGGGCTTTACACCAATCGGCAAGATTCTCTTCAACCCGAATTGGCGTCAAGTGGCGGCGGCGGGCTTTTCAGCAAAGTTAAAAGTTGGTTCGGATTTTGATTAGGAACAAGGAACTGGGAACTAGGAACTAGTTTTTACTATTCCCTAATCCCTACTAGTTCCTAGTTCCTAATTACTAGTTCCTAAAAGGAGGTTAAGCCGTGGCTTATCGAGTGATTGTAATTGAAGACGATCCGAACATTTTGGACGAAATTGTCGGCACGTTGAGAAAGTCGGCTGATTTTGATGTCGCGTCGACTTATCATCACGCACATTCCGCCATAAATCCCGCGGGAATGTTCCACCCGAATTTATTTTTGATCAACGTCGAGGACGAAGAGTCTATTGACATGTTGCCCGATTTCGTCGAAAAATTCCCCGGTGCTTACATTTTGGGCACGATGAGCCAATGGGATCCTCTGATTGCTCAAAAGGCTTCCGAAGGCGGCGCGACAGGTTGCATATTAAAACCCTTCACGCCAAAAGACATTCTTGAATATCTTCAGCTGTATTCGGTTCGCGGCGAACATAAACCCGCCAAATTAATTTCATTCTTCAGCCCGAAAGGTCGCGCGGGACGTACAACTTTGGCGGCGATTTTATCATTGCTCATTGCTGAAAAAACCGGTGAACGCGTTGCATTGATTGACGCTGATTTACAATTCGGAGACTTGCCGATTTTCTTCGACGTGGAGCCGAAACGTACTGTCGTCGACGCCGCGCAAGATATAAAACTTTTGACGCCCGTATCATTGGCACCGTATTTTTTCCCGATTAAAGACGGCGTTTATCTGCTTTCAAGCCCCGAACGTCCCGAATATGCCGAACTCGTCGCCCCCGACAGTTTGGTTGAGGTCGTCATGATGGCCGGCAGTATTTTCCGCTACGTGCTGATTGATTTGCCGGCGGGATTCAATCCCCTAACCTTAAACGTCTGCCGCATTTCCAATGTCGTTTTCGTCACGACGATGATTAACAGCGGCTTCGAGGTCAAGCACACCAAAAAAACTATGGATATGTTCGCCTCGCAGGATGACGGCCGCCGCAAAGTTCATACGGTCTTCACGCGTGTAAATCCCTTCACCGAAGAGAATCGTCAGAAAATTGCCGATCAGCTCGGCTATCCCGTTGAAGTCATGATTCCCAACGAATACCGCATGATTTCCGTCGCCAACAGCGGACGCCTTGCTAAGGGCTTGCCTATGGATACGCTCCTCATGAAGTCGATTAGCGAAATGGCGGACAAAATTATTGCTGCCTCATAAAGGAGGCTTTCAATAGCCAAAGAAATCTTATAAAGACTTATAAAACCATCTAAAATTTCTAAGGAGGTGAAGACCGTTACTGAAACTTTTTATGTTGTCCGGGAAATTTACTTGTGCTATACTCCCGACAGTTCTTTGAAAAGTTGGGATATGCGGTTGGTAACTCGTGAGCGTTGTTACCGTAAAATCCTGAGCGCAGTAAAGATATGCAGGAAGTTCCACCTGACACGGAAACCTGTATGTG
>JAFRSO010000083.1 GCA_017427545.1 Selenomonadaceae bacterium | reverse complement strand
GAGGCGATACCATGTTCATATCCACCTTCTTGGCGACCCTCGCAGCCGACATCGCAGCTTACTTCATAATCAAATGGCTCGACCGCTAAGATTGTCCATCTTGTAGTTAGCGTTACCCTCTAAAACGCGCAAGAAGTCCCGACTAGCCACCGGGGCTTCTTTTTATACGCGAACTTCAAAATGTTTACCCTTATCTTTATCGTCGTCAGATTTTTTCGGTGGAAGTTTGACAGGTTTGGGCGGTTGAGTGACGGGTTTAACTTTTTCTTCGACCGCCTTTAACCTGTTCGTCGAATCTTCAAAAAGTTGCGCTTTGGTGAGTGTCGGTTTATCCGTGAACAAAAATTTTTTAACGACGACTGCCGCCGCCACTGCCACAAAAATTATCGTGAATATCCAAAAAATTCCGCCGTGCCCTTCGTGATAATTTAATTTCGGTGTGACTTGACGCGGTTGTTCGGTTAAAGATTGCGCGGGGGGTGTGTACGCGTCTTGAGCTTCGCGAGCGTCAAGATCCCGAAATTGGCGCAAAACATCCTGCCCACGGTCGTAATCGGATTGAGTGTCTGAAACTATCGGGGCGTCGGGCGGAATTACAGTGACTGTTTGATTGGCGGGCGGATTGTCGTCGCCATGTTCGACGGTTCGTTTAGTCAGAGGCCCCGCCCCGTTAGCGACGGCGTCCCTTGCTTGAGTTTCAGGCGTCTCAACTTGACGAGTAACCTGCGGCGCGTCGTCACCTTCCGAAACTTCCGCAGAATCTTTTGCAAAGGGAGTCTTATCGATTCGCGGGGGAGTTGGCGGTGTAGGACGGACTGCCGGTGCGGGAGCCGTCGGAGGTTGCGGAGGTTCAAGAGTCATAATTTAATTTTTAATCACTAACCACTAATCAGAGCATATGTGCGCGGAGATCTTCGCCACTGTGCGCGGAAAGATAAGCGGGTGCAATATCAAAAACAGTCTTGCAACCGTTATTGCCTTCCTTGTTGAGACGATAAGCGGCGCGTGCATAAGCTACCAAAACACTCGTCGTAAATTCGGGGTTGGAGTCAAGCTTAAGATTGAATTCGATGATGTGATTATTTTCTTTGGACATGCCGGTTTTGCCGGAACGAATCACAAATCCGCCGTGAGCAAGTCCCGCGTGTTTAGTGAGGAGTTCTTCTTCGCTGATGAAATTGACGACCGTATCATAATCGGCAAAATAATTCGGCATGGTTTTAATCGCGTTCTCGACTTCGGCAGCATCGGCACCTTCCTCAAGCACGACATAGCATTCACGCAAATGTTTTTGACGCGTGGTGAGTTCGGGATTTTTTCCACTGCGGACGGCCTCAAGTGCGCTGTCAATCGGAACGGTGTACTGCTTGGCATTTTTAACGCCCTTCACGCGGCGAATTGCGTCGGAGTGACCTTGACTGACGCCCTTGCCCCAGAAAGTGTAATCGTTGCCGTCGGGGAGAATCGCATTTGCATATGCGCGGGCGAGGCTGAACAGTCCCGGATCCCAGCCGACGGAAATAACTGCAACGTGACCGCCTGCCTTAGCCGCAGCATCAACGTTCGCGAAGTGTTCGGGAATTTTAGCGTGCGTATCGAAGCTGTCGACGACGTTAAACATTTTTGCATATTCGGGCGTTTGCGTCGGAAGATCAGTTGCACTGCCGCCGCACAAAATCATCACGTCGATTTTGCCGATCCAATTTTTTGCATCCGCCACATTGAGCACGGGGACATTCGGCATCTGAATTTTAACTTTCGACGGATCGCGACGAGTGAAGACTGCCACAAGATCCGTATCGGGATTTTCTTTAATCGCGCACTCAACGCCGCGTCCGAGGTTGCCGTATCCAACTATTCCTATCTTCATGATTTATTGCCTCCTGCGAATAATTATTTTCATTTGACGAAATGCATTATAACATAAAAGTTAGACTATGCAAGCGTTTCTGTTCATGAATACAATATAAATTCACTCGTCGTGCAATCTCAATCAAAAAACCCTCCGACTTTCGCCGAAGGGCTGCTTTTTAAATTTTTTGTACTATCATATACCATACTTGCTCGTGAGTAAGTGATTGGCCATTTTTCTTGTAAGTATTGTTGCTTCCGTCGCTGAAAATCCAGAACCCGTTGCTGATGTCCGCGTCAATTCCGTAATGTTTTTTCAAATAATCTCCGACTTCATCACGTTTAAGTTGCCTGTGCTCTGTCCTGTAAGTGGTTTGGTAGTGTGTGTGACCTTCCTTTACTCGTACATCAACCGGCCCGATTGCCCTAATCAGCTCATCAGTTTGTTGGCAAGTTCCGCCCGATACCTGATCAAGTTGCTCATTACTCATCATTTCAATTACCAAATTCATCTTTCATTTCTCCTTTAGGTTAATTTTTTCTTTCTGACTCTTATATGTCGCTTAGAAAGTTTTGTTACAGGCTTAGAAAAAATTTTTTTGCGGCATTGTCTTTTCATGTAAAGTTCAATTATAATGGCGTCAAACAGGAAGGAGGCTATGGCCTTGACAAAAAAACTTAGCGAACTTGCATTGCTCATTCCCGAAGCTGAAATCTTAGGCGACGACGTTTCTATCAGCGGCATTGAGCACGATTCGCGCAAGGTCACGACTAAAAATTTATTCGTGTGCATGGAAGGCGCGCACGTTGACGGTCATAATTTTATCCCGCAAGCCGTTTCAAATGGGGCGATTGCGATTTTGACGACGCGAAGAAATTTCACGCCGCCCGAAAATATTTCCGCACTCATCGTCCCCGACATGCTCAACGCCCTTGCGGTTATCGTCCCGTATTTTTACGACTATCCCGCGCGGACAATGCGTGTTATCGGCGTGACGGGCACTAACGGCAAAACTACGACGACTTATCTGCTGCGCGAAATTTTTCAAGCTGCGGGCTTTAACGTCGGACTTATCGGCACGATTCAAATTCTTATCGGCGACGAGAGCTTGCCCAATCCCAACACGACGCCCAATGTCATTGACTTGCAACATCTGCTTGCCGACATGCGCGACAAAAATATTCAAGTCGTCGTCATGGAAGTTTCAAGCCACGCGCTTGCTGAAAATAGGGTTGCCGGCATTGAATTTGACACGGCGATTTTCACGAACTTGACGCAAGACCATTTAGATTTTCATAAGACTATGGAAAATTATTTGCGGGCGAAGACGAGACTTTTTGACATGGTGTCGAGGCGCGGTCGCAAGCAAAATAAAACTGCCGTAATAAATCTTGATGACGCGGCAAGTGAAGAAATTCTCCGCCACTGCCTGTGCAAAAAAATTACTTACGGCGTCGAAAAATCTGTTGACCTTCGCGCCACTGAACTTGAAATAAAATCCGACGGCATGAACTTTAAAATTCGCGACGTGATGAATTTGTCGTTACACGTGACGGGGCTGTTCAATGTCTATAATATTTTGGCGGCAATCGGTGCGGCTTTGGCGGAAAATATCAGACCGGACATCATCAAAAATGCGCTGGAAAATTTCCGCAGTGTGCCCGGACGTTTCGAGAGGATTTTTGCCGATGTGCCGTTTGAAGTCATTGTCGATTATGCTCACACTCCCGACGGCGTTAAAAATGTTCTGCAGACGGCGCGTCAAATTGCTGCGGGAAAAATTATCACGGTATTTGGTTGCGGCGGCGACAGGGATAATTCCAAACGTCCGATTATGGGCGCACTTGCCGCGAAGTTCAGCGACATTGTTATTGCCACTTCGGACAATCCCCGCACTGAAAATCCCGAAAAAATTTTAGACGAAGTTGAAGCGGGCATTGGCGATAAAATTCATGAACGCATTGTCGACAGGCGCGCCGCGATTTTCAGGGCGATTGAACTTGCCGAAGCGGGCGATATCGTTTTGATTCTCGGCAAAGGGCATGAAAATTATCAAATTCTCAACACGGGGAAAATTCACTTCGACGACAGAGAAGTTGCAAAGTTAGCGATTGAGGAGGCTACCACCCATGAATAAATTGAGCTTGAAAGAAATCGTGCAAGTCACGGGCGCGGAAGTAAATTCGGACGCTGAAATTTTCTTTGAGGATATCTCAACCGACAGCAGAAAAATTCAGAGCGGTGAATTGTTCGTTGCGATTAAAGGCGAACACATTAACGGCGAATCTTTTACAAAGGACGCCCTCAAGAAAGGTGCGTTGGCAGTCCTCGTCAGCAAAACCGCTAAAAGAGTTCCCGAAGGCGTTGTCTTGAAGGTTGACGACACGTTGATTGCTTATCGTCAAATTGCGGGCGCGTGGAGGGATCGTTTCGACATTCCGATTGTCGCAGTCACCGGTTCCAACGGCAAGACTACCACGAAAGATTTAACTGCCGCCGCGCTGAACGGTTTGGGGCATGTGCAAAAAACTTCCGGCAACTTCAACAATGAAATCGGCGTCCCGATGACTTTGCTTGAACTTCGGGAAAAACATAATGCTGCGGTCGTGGAAATCGGTATGCGCGGGCTTGGACAGATTGAAACGCTTGCCGAAGTTGTCAAGCCGACGATTGGCATTGTCACGAACGTCAGCGAGGCGCACATTGAGCTTTTGGGGTCGATTGAAAATATTGCTCGTGCGAAGGGCGAATTGGTCGAGGCGATTCAAAATGACGGCACGATTATTTTAAACGCGGACAATCGTCATACGGCGGAGATGAAAAATCTTGCCGGTGAGGGCGTCAACGTCATGACTTATGGCCTGGAAAATCCCGCTGATGTGACGGCGAAAGATATTTTAATCGGCAGCGTTTCGACGGAATTTACGTTGACTTATCGCGGTGAAGATTTTGATTTTGAAATTCCCATGCTCGGCCGCCACAACGTATCAAATTCTTTGGCGGCAATCGCGGCGGGCTTGACGCTTGATTTGAGTGTTGAAGAAATTCAGCGCGGCATTTCGACTTTGACGACGACAAAAATGCGCTTTGAGGTTATCAGGCGCGACGGCTTGACGATTGTCAACGATGCTTACAATGCCAGTCCCGCCTCAATGCGTGTTGCGATTAAGACGACGTCCGAAATTTACAGCGGGCGATTGATTGCAGTTTTAGGCGACATGATGGAGCTTGGCGAAATTTCGGAACGCGTCCACAGGGAAATTGGCGCAGAGTTGGTTGAAAATAAATTCGACACGCTGATAACTCTCGGCGAGCTTGGCAAGTTCATTGCGGCCGGAGCACGTGAAGCGGGTTTGGAAAATGTTTACACCTTCGACACGCACGAAGATGCCGCGAAAAAAATTCTCGAACTCGTCCGCGACGGTGACACGATTTTATTCAAGGCGTCGCACGTCATGCACATGGAAAAAATTATTGAGCTGATTTAAATGAGAAGCTTGAAAAACTTCTTCAACGAATTAAAAATAATCCTAAGACCGTCCGCTTTGAGGAGATAGAAAAACTTTTATTGCGTCGCGGTTTTAATGAAAGTCAAGCCGGCGGCGGTTCGAGCCATTATATCTTCAAAAAAGACGATGTTTCCGTGACCATACCTCGACACGGAAAATTTGTCGAAGAAATTTACATTCGTAAAGCAATAATGGCAATGGGGGTCTAAAATTTGGAGGATGATTGCGGTGGAAAAAAATTTGGAGTATTACGCGGCCTTGCCCTATGAAATTACAATCACGCCTTCCCCTGAGGGTGGTTACGTCGCGACGATTCCCGACTTGCCCGGCTGCATAACGCAGGGTGACACTCGTTTGGAAGTTCTCGAAATGATTGAGGACGCTAAACTTTGTTGGTTAGCGGCGGCACTTGAAGACGACGACGATATTCCCGAACCGGATTGGGATTTGTACAACGGGAAATTGAATTTGCGCATTCCAAAGAGTCTGCACAGGAAATTGGCGGAGAGTGCCAAGCGCGAAGGTGTCAGAATCAATCAGTTGGCGATTTATCTTATGGCTAACGGAATTGGCGAACAATCACAATTAACGGACAAGCAGGGTTAAACTATGGAAAAACTTTTAATCGCGGGGGCAATCGCGGCAGGCGTCGTGATTATGCTTGCGCCGATTTGCATACCGATTTTGCACCGCTTGAAATTCGGTCAGAGCATACGCGCTGAAGGTCCGAAAAGTCATCAGGCCAAAAGCGGTACTCCGACTATGGGCGGAATATTTTTAATCGCGGGGATTGTTGCGGCAACGCTGATTCAAGCCGATTGGAACGTTGAAATTTTCCTCGCGCTGTTCATTCTAATCGGACATTTTATTTTGGGCTTCATCGACGATTATTTAAAAGTCGTCCGCAAGAACAATCAAGGACTGCTCGCCCGTTACAAACTCGCGGGACAAATTTTAATCGCAGTTGTCACGACACTCGTCGCAAACGAACTTTTGGTTGACTTTGAACCGACGATTTGGATACCGATAGTCAACGAAAAAATTTGGGCGGGCGTGATGTATTTGCCGTTCATGTTTTTGGTAATGGTCGGGGCGTCAAATGCAGTCAACTTGACGGACGGGCTTGACGGATTGGCGTCAGGTTGCGTGGCGATTGCGGCAAGTTGTTACGCGGTGATTTGCCTGTTGACGGGTCATAATGAGTTGGCAATTTTCTGCGCGGCGACAGTCGGAGCTTGCGTGGGATTTTTGAAGTTCAACTTCCACCCGGCAAAAGTTTTCATGGGTGACACGGGATCATTGGCATTGGGCGGAGCATTTGCGGCAGTTGGCATTTTATCGCGCACAGAAATTTTGCTGGCGATAATCGGTTTTGTATTCGTGTGCGAGGCGTTGTCGGTAATTTTGCAAGTCATCTCGTTCAAGTCGACGGGCAAACGAATTTTCCGCATGAGTCCGATTCATCACCACTTCGAGTTGGGCGGCTGGTCGGAAGTTAAAGTCGTCTTCGTCTTCTGGACAGTCGGATTAATCGCGGGCATTATCGGGCTGTCAATGTTATAAGGGGCGTTATTCATGGAAAAAATTTTGGTAATCGGCGCGGCGAGAAGTGGATTGGCTGCGGCGAAGATTGCAAAAAAATTCGGGGCGGATGTCATCTTGAGTGACGCCAAACTTGAGAGTGAATTAAAATTTGACTTCGACGAATTGCGCGGGCTGGGAATTGAATTGCGTTTCGGCAAGCAGACTGAAGAACTTTTAAGCGGCGTCAATAAAATAATCGTGTCACCTGCCGTCCCGATAAAAATTCCCGTGCTCAAGGCGGCGGCTCAAAAAAATATTCCGATTATCAGCGAAGTTGAATTTGCGTACAATCTGGCGAGGTCTCCGATTTGCGCAGTCACCGGTACTAACGGCAAGACTACGACGGTAACTTTGCTGGGACTTCTGCTGAAGGAAAAATTTTCTAAAGTCGGCGTCGGCGGGAATATCGGCGTGCCATTGAGTGAAGTTGCCTTGGAAGTCGGCGAGGGCGGATATTTGGCGGCGGAAATTTCAAGCTATCAAATGGAGGCGACGAAAAATTTCAAGCCACACATTTCCGCGATTCTCAACGTCACGCCCGACCACCTCAAACGCCACGGATCAATGGAAGTTTATCAAGCCATGAAGGAAAGGATTTTTGCTCAACAGACCGCCGAAGATTTTCTGATTTTGAATTACGACGATGCTCGGACGCGTGACATGATTGACCGCGCAGCTTGCAAGGTCGTTTATTTCAGCAGACAACGCAAGCTTGCTGAAGGTGCCTTCGTGAAAAATGATTCGCTCGTCATAAAATTCAACGGCGCAACTCACGAACTCTGCACGATTGATGAACTCGGTATCAAGGGCGGGCACAATGTCGAGAATGCTCTTGCCGCGTCGATGATTGCATTTTTGGCGGGCGTTGAGGCTGAAAAAATTTCTTCCGTGCTGAAAACTTTTCAAGGCGTCGAACACAGGATTGAATTTGTCCGCGAAATTGGCGGCGTGAAATATTTCAACGACTCGAAGGCGACTAACACTGATTCGGCGATTAAGGCCTTGGAAACTTTCGCGGGGCATATCGTTTTGATTGCCGGCGGCGATGATAAAGGTACCGATCTCACGGAATTTTTAAATCTCGTCAATGAGCGCGTCGACTGTCTGATTTTGGTTGGTGACGCGGCGGCAAGGTTCAAGACTTGTGCTCTGGAAAAAAATTTCTCTGCCGAAAAAATTTTGGAAGCGGGCTACTCAATGGAACGGGCGGTTGAGCTTGCCAAAGAAATTTCACGTCCGCCGCAAGTCGTATTGCTAAGCCCTGCCTGCGCCAGCTTCGACATGTATAGCGATTTTGAGGAGCGGGGGCGAGATTTCAAACGAATCGTTAGGGAGCTTTAACATGGGCTATGTTTATCTGGCGTTGGCAATCGTCTTGGAACTTTGCGGGACGACGTGCATGAAATTATCGGACGGCTTCAGTCAAAAATTTTTCGCGGCGGGCACGCTGATTTTTTTCGGCGTATGTTTTTATTTCTCCGCGCTGTCAATGAAGACCCTCCCGTTAAATATCGTCTACGCGACGTGGAGCGGACTCGGAATAGTTCTTGCGGCAGTCATCGCCAAAATATTTTTCCACGAAAGCATTTCGACGCCGGGACTTATCGGAATAATTTTAATCGTCATCGGCGTTGTGTTATGTAATTTTTTTGGAGCGAATCACTAAATGAAAATAATCGTATCAGGCGGCGGCACGGGCGGTCACATTTACCCCGCGCTCACGCTCATTGACGCAATCAAAAATAAACGTCCCGAAACTGAATTTCTCTACGTCGGCACGGAGAAAGGTTTGGAGGCTGATATTGTCCCGAAGGCGGGCATAAATTTTACTGCGCTCAAGTTGGAGGGCGGGCTTGAACGTCATTTTACGTTGGAAAATATTTCTCGCGCGGCAAATGCAATTTGGAGTATCAAACGCGCCGCCGATATTGTGAAAAAATTTAATCCCAACGCGGTTGTCGGGACGGGCGGTTATGTTTGCGGGCCGATTCTCCTTGCCGCAAGCTTGATGAAAGTTCCCACGCTTATTCAGGAACAAAATGCCGTTGCAGGCGTCACGAATAAAATTTTGTCCAAGTTCGTCGATAAAATTGCTGTCGGCACACGTGACGCGCTGAAAAATTTTCCCGCAGATAAAACCGTTTACACCGGCAATCCGATTCGCAGGGAAGTCCTCGCCGCTAAAAAATCTGACGGGCTTAAAGAATTCAACTTCACCGCCGACAAGCCGATAGTTTTAATTTCGGGAGGCTCTCGCGGCGCACGCAGTATCAACAACGCAATGATTGACGTTTTAAAATCGGCGGCTCAAAAAAATTCCGCGCAGTTTCTTCACGTTACGGGCAAGGGCGAATTTGATTCCGTCATGAAAAAATTATCCGACGCGGGCTTGAATGTTGACGAGTTCGCAAATATAAAAGTCATGCCGTATCTTTACAACATGCCGACAGCTATGGCTATGGCTGACTTGGCAATTTTCCGCGCAGGTGCAACGGGTTTGGCTGAATTGACAGCACGAGGAGTTCCCGCGATTTTGATTCCGTATCCATACGCGGCGGAGAATCATCAAGAATTCAATGCGCGGTCACTTGTCGAAGCGGGAGCTGCTCGCATGATTCTCAACAAAGACTTGACGGCAGAAATTTTATCGGCTACCCTTGACGAACTTTTGACTTCGCCGGAAAAATTAAAATCTATGGCGGCGGCAAGCTTATCATTGGGCAAACCGAATGCCGCTGATGAGATTGCTGACTTGATTTTAAAATTGATTTAGGAGGAAAAATAATTTGAAACTTGACGGCTTGAAAAAATTTCACTTCATAGGCATAGGCGGCGCGGGTATGAGTGCGCTTGCAAAAATTTTAATCGAAGGCGGTCGGGAAATCAGCGGTTCTGACGCTAAAGACTCTCCGACGCTTGACATGTTAAAAAGTCTCGGCGCAAGAATTTTTGTCGGACACAAGGCCAAAAATATTCTCGACGAGGCGGGCAATCCCGTTGAAGCTATCGTCTGCTCATCGGCAATCCCCGCGGATAATCCCGAAGTCATTGCGGCCGGCAAATTCAAAATTCCCAAGCTTCACCGCTCCGACATCAACGCTTATCTTTTGAATTCGCGCAAGGGCATTGCAGTTGCCGGTTCTCATGGCAAGACGACGACTACTTCAATGATTGGTTACGTTTTGTACAGCGCGGGCGTTGATCCGACAATAATTATCGGCGGCGAATCTACAGACCTCGGCACGGGCGCAATTTTGGGCAAAAGTGATTGGCTGGTAAGTGAGGCTGATGAAAGTGACGGCTCATTTGTCACGCTCAAGCCGAAAATTTCCGTCGTCACCAACATTGAGGATGACCACCTCGACCATTACGGTACGATGGATAAAATCCGCGCGGCGTTTAAAATTTTTATTGAAAACCTTGACCGCGATGATGGCGTTGCAGTTCTTTGCTTCGACAATGAAAATCTTCGCGATCTGGCAAAAAAAATCGACCGCAAAATTATTTCCTACGCTATCGACAATGACGCTGACTTCACGGCAAAAAATATTCGTACGACGAGCAAGGGCATTAACTTCGATGCGTTCAATCGTGAAAATTATTTGGGCAAAGTTCAGCTGGCGATTCATGGGCGGCACAATGTTTTGAACGCATTGGCGACGATTGCCACGGCTCTCAAAGTCGGTGTGACCTTCGATAAGATTGCTGACGGGTTGAAAAATTTTCACGGCGCGAAAAGACGTTTCCAGACTAAAGGCCGCGTCAGAAATATTTTGGTTGTCGATGATTACGCACATCACCCGACGGAAATTGCCGCGACGCTCAAGGCCGCTCGTGAAACTAAACCGCACAAAGTCATTTGCATTTTTCAGCCGCACCGTTACAGTCGCACGCAACTTTTGCTGAAAGAATTTGGCGGCGCGTTCAAAGAGGCGGATCAATTAATCTTGACGGACGTTTACTCTGCTGGCGAAGAAAAAATTTCGGGCGTGAGTGGCGAATCAATCCTCAAGGAAGTTTTGAGCACGACCAATCAAGCCGTATCGTACATTCCCAAGCGTGAGGACATTGCCGCCGCCATTAAAGATCAGCTGTCGCCGGGCGATTTGGTTATCACGATGGGCGCGGGTGATATTTTCAAAACCGGTGAAGAACTTTTGGAGGCTCTCAAAGATTGGAGCGGGAAAAAAATTGTCGTCGTATGTGGCGGCACGTCGACTGAAGCTGAAGTTTCGCGGCGGACGGGTAAGGCGATTTATGACGCGCTCATCTCCAAAAATTATTGCGCCGAATTGCTCGAACTCAATCCGCAAACTTTTGCCGCCACGATTCGCGATAAAAATTGCACGATAGTTTTCAACGCGCTGCACGGCAAATACGGTGAGGACGGTTTGATTCAAGGGACGCTTGACATGCTTAAAATTCCTTACACAGGTTCGGGAGTTTTGGCCGCCGCGTTGACTATGGATAAAGTCGCCACAAAACGTTTCCTCAAATCCGCTAACCTTTCCACGCCGAAATTTGCTGTCTATCGTGAAGTCGACAGGAGTGATGATCTTGCCGCCGAGATTGAAAAAAATTTCGGCTTGCCCGTCGTGATTAAAGCTGATTCGCAAGGCTCAAGTATCGGCGTGAGTATTGTTGAGCGCGCTGAAGATATTGACGCGGCGATTGATGACGCCTTCAGTTTCGGTGATGAAATTTTGGTTGAGGAATTTATCAAGGGGCGCGAATTGACGGTTGCGGTTATGGGTGATGAGGATGACGCCGAAGCTTTGCCCGTCATTGAAATCACGACGACTACCGGTCGCTACGATTATAAATCAAAGTACACTAAAGGTTTGTCGACGCACATTGTCCCCGCCGATCTTCCCGACGAATTGACTGCCGAAGTTCAGAAGCTGGCGGTTGATACGTTCAAGCTTTGCAAATGCGCGGGCGTCGCTCGTGTCGACATGATGCTTTCCGAAGACAATGTGCCTTACGTCATTGAAGTTAATTCGGTGCCGGGCATGACTGAAACTTCACTTGTTCCCGACGCGGCAAGGGCGGCAGGTATCGAATTCCCCGAACTGTGCGAAAAAATTCTTGCCTTTGCAGAATTCTAACGGCTCAAAATAATTTTGCCCGAAGTTTTGAGTTTCCACTTGTCGCCGACGACTTCAAAGGTTGCAGCACGTTCGACGCGAAATCTTGAGTAGGTGCCACCGTCAAAATTCGATTCAAAGGCCAGTCCGAACGCCCGCTCCGCATGATGATTTTCCGTGTAGGTTTTGAGATTCGGGACGACCGCGAAAATATTTCCGTCGACATTGCAAGCCCAAAAATCACCGCCCGCCACGCTTGACGCTTCGGAAAATTTCGGCGCAAGTTTCGGACGATTCATGCGCTCATCAACGTTGGTACAGCTGAACGCACGAACTTTGTAGCGGCGCAAAAATCTTTCACGCGCTTGACGACCGCTGAAGCCTCCCAATTTCTCCAGCGCGTTGAAGTCGTTGACAAAATTTTCTCCAACGGAACTTTCACCGCTTGGAGAATTTTTTTCCGCTGAAACAAAATTTCTACTTTCTACTTTCTGCTTTCTACTTTCTAAGCAACTTTTCAGCTCGGCAATAAAAATCGGCTCGACCAAAAGTTTCTTAACGTCGCGGCCTTTCTTGTCGACGAAGAAATTATTTGCGTCGCGGATAAGTTCCTCCTCGTCGAAAGTCACGCCTTCCGCCCAAAGTTTTTGAGCAGCGTTAAAACGTTCGACGAAAATTTTAAACTCGCGCAGGCTGTCGACAGTCACGCCCGCCGAAATATCATGAGCACTGATGAACGCTCCCGCCGATTGACGTTCGTCGCCTTGAATGAAATCTGCGCCCGCCAATATCGCCGAATAAATAATTTCGTCCGCGTCGCCGAACATTTCGCGATTGATTTTGTCCTCGTCGAAAAAGTCAGCGTCGTTGGCAGGACGTTCGACAATCATGCCCGCTGCAACTTCAATCTTAGGTTGCTCGCTTAGATGCAGATTAAATTTTTTATAGCCCTCAAGCCCGCTCGCCGCCGTGAAAATTTTTTCCAGGACGTTGAGATAAATATTTCCGTCAAGTTCAGTGCCGCCCGTCAGCCATCGAAAAATCCTTGCGCCATTGCCGCCAACGAATACGTGAGGAATTTTTTTACCGCGATAGTGGCCGTAATCGTGCAGAGTTTTCACGAGTTCGCCGAGATAGTGGAAAAGTCCCGCCGTCGCAAATTGAGACGCCTGAAGAACATTTTTAATTTGCTCCGTACCCGTCTTGAATTTGAGGTCGGCAAGATATTTTTCACTGTGCTCGCGCATATCGGCATCAATAACTGCCTGGCGTTGAGTATCGTCGCTGAACTTGCCCGAAATTTTTTCGCCGGCAAAAAGTTCGTAGTGATCGTAAATCGGCTTGAACATCTGACGGGCGGCATATCTGATCGACGTGTGATAGACAATTCGCGGAGGTTCGCCGCTGATGACGCTGATATCAGTTGTACCCGCGCCAATGTCGACGCAAATTGCGCCTTGAGCAAAATTGCCCGCCTTGCCGTCAAGTTTGTTGAAGTGATACGCGGCGGCTTTACTTTCCGTCCAAAAGTTCGGCGTATCGTTGACGGATTCGCGGCAAATCTCTTGGAAGGAAATTTTCTGCGCTTGAGAAAATGCCGTCGGGTAGGAGAAATTCCACTGCACATTGTCCGCGCCACTTGCAACAGCTTCAGCGGCCGCCTGCAAACAAATTTGTTTGATGTAAGCCGCGGTTTTGCGACGTTGACGGTCATCGTCCTGCCACTTCAAATTGGCGTCAATGTGCGCGGCAAATTGCTCGAACACCCGCGTATTTTCCGAACTCAAAAGAAAAACATGCCCGTCAATCAGCGGTTGAATCTCCGACAACTCGCCGACGTTGAGCAGATGAAAAATGCTCAAAAATGAACCGTCAGCCCTTGCGGGAATTTGTGACGGAATGAAATGGCGGTAAGTTTGAGTGCGTGCGCCGCCCGAAGTCGTGACTTGAAATAATCGCGGCTCAAAGTTCAGCGGGCGCGGCGAATTTTCATTTGCGGCGAAGAAAACCATTGTGGAACTTGTGCCGAAGTCCACGCCGATTTTCCAACTCAAGCCGGCATTGCGTTCAATGACTTTGGGCTTGTTGAGGATAATCGCGCCGACTTCATACGGAGACCTACCCAAATGCGGCGGCGGATTGTATTTGCAAATCAAAGCGTCGGGAAAGTCGTCAAGCTTGGCGGTGAATCTGTTCGCCAAAAAATTCCCGTCCTGCCCAACCGGCTCGACAAAATAAATATCGTTGGCAAGCTCATCGCCCGATTGATAATTTTCGTAGTAGAGGAAATAATTTTTCCAATCGTCGCGGCGGAAGTTCGGATAAATTTCGATAACGGGAACTTCGCGGTCAATGTAAATCAAATCGCGCTTGGGATAAGTCTTCGTCCAACGAAAATTCTTGCCGCCGCCGTCAACACCACTCAACGGGAAGTTGAAGTGCAGATAAAAATTTTCCGCGTCATCAGAAATTGCCAGCCGTGCAGAAATTTCTTCCGTCGTGAAAAGTCCCAAAAGTTCGCGCTTAATCGGTAAAATCGGCGTCAAATCTTTTTCGCTGACGGAATCCATGCCGTGAACTTTCGGTGAATTCGGGAAAGCATTAGCCGGTTCGACGACGGCCATCCGCTCATAAAAAAAATCTTCGGGCTTACGAAATTCCGCGCCGTTGAGTGTGACGCGCCCGATTTTTTTGCGGTCGGAAAGTTTATCGGCGGAAATTTCATTGGCACTGATACCTTGCCACACGACAAGTCTTGAGGCGTCGACGCCCTCAAATCGCGCAAAATCTCTGACGGCTTCGGGCGAAATGAGCAGAAGATTTTTTTTCGACGTGAGCAATCGGACGGCTGAATCTTCAAAGCGAGCTTCACGGCCTTTAATCGTGTCGTCAAGAAGTCGAGAAATTCCCGCGTGCAAATTCAAATTTGACGGGACGAACTCAAAATTTTCCGCGGCAGAAATTTTAGCGTCGGCGACATCGCGTTCATAATCTGCCAAACATTTCAGCAGGGCGTTGGAAATTTCTTTGGACTTCGCGCCAAATTTGTCGAGCCGCTGAATTTTCGAGTAAAGATTTTCCAACCACATTTTCAGCGCGGAAAGTTCTGCCGGTGACAAAAATTTTATCGGGTCGGTTAATGTTCGTTGATTCGTGCTCCACGGCGTGAAAATTTTTCCGTCAAAAACATTTTCGTAATCCGCCGCAACCGTTACCAGTGTTGTCGGTGAAGTCATTGCCAGCGGTCGTCCGTTGAAAAAAATTATGTAAACGTCCGTCAACCACGCGTCTTTATTGCCCGTCAATGATTCTTGCGGCGCGAGTGATTTTAAAATTTTCGCCAGGTCTGAATTGTCGTCGAGCAGGTTGATTTGTTCCGCCTTGAGGTCGAGACGCTTATAATCCTTCAACGCCAACATCGCCAGAAGTGCCCGCCACTCTCCGCGAACTCGTTCATGCAGCCCCGTCACGAATTGTTTTGTCGGCTCCAAATCGAACAGTGCCATTTTGAACAGCAACGGCCTTGCCCACATGTCGGGGATTGAATCGACTGAACCCATATCTTTGATTGATTCGCCGCAATCCAAACTGTTTGCCAGCCCCTGCAAAAAATTTATATCCGTTTCCTTCCAAATGCCCGCTTGATCTTTGAGGACTTTGGAAATATCCTCGTTGACTTTCGGCAGCATCGGGAAATATGAATTTGCCATTGGAAAACTCCTTTCTTAGGAACTAGTAAATAGGAACTGGGAACTAGTAGGGATTAGTTTTCTAGTTCCTAGTTCCTAGTTCCTAATCACCAATTCTCGAAGCGGCGATTTTTATTCAGGGCGCGCATTTGCTCCATATCCTCGGCCGTCAAGCTGAAGTCGAAGATATTAAAATTCTCCGCAATGTGATTTTTATTCGACGACCCCGGAATCACGATATAGCCTGCTTGATATTGCCAACGCAAAATAATTTGTGCGGGAGTTTTGGAATATTTTTTCGCCAAACTCTGAACCGTCGCGTCAGAAAAAATTTTTTTAGTATTGCCGCGCCCGCCGAAAGGATACCAACTCTCAACGACCGTGCCGAATTTTTTGACGTAAGATTGAAGCTCTTCGTTTTGGTAGTAAATGTGATTTTCGTTTTGAATGACGGCGGGGACAATCTCGGCGATATTCCTAATCCTGTCGAAGTCTTGCGGCGTGTAATAATTTGAAATTCCGATTGAACGAATCTTGCCCGCCTTAACGCCTCGTTCCAAGGCCTTATAAACTTCCTCGTCATTGTAGCCTGGCTGATGAATCAACATCAAGTCAACGTAATCCAAATTCAAACTCCGCAGTGAATCATCAATCGCCGCGTCGGGAGCATTGTAATTGCCCGGCATAATCTTCGACGTGATAAAAATTTCTTCGCGGGTAACAATGCCGTCATCAATCGCCCGCCGAATTCCGCGACCTACACCGACTTCATTGCCGTAATATCGCGCCGTGTCAATCAATCGATAGCCGATTTGAGCGCGTAATAAACGCAATCCTCCGCCGTATCATCATCAAGCGTCCACGTACCCAATCCCAATCGCGGCATATTGAATCCGCTGTTCAATGTCACGCTGTCAGAAACAAAATTCCTCATTCCCAATTCCTCATTCCTGATTGTTTTTTCCGCACCACACGCGCCGAATAAATTTACAAACACCACGCAAATTATCAGCATAAAAAATTTTTTCATAGCTCGACCTCCCGCGATAAATAAATCACAAAATCTCCTTCAAGTCAAATGTTGAACACTTAAACAAAATTAATTATAATGCGTGTGTAAAGTTTAAAATTTTTCTATATTAATTGAAGGGGAGGTTTTTATGGCCGAATACAATAACGACGACTTCGGCAAGCTCATCAAGGGCACTGCTAAAGCCGACACAATCAACAACACCGGCGATAACGTTACAGTTCAAGCACTCGGCGGCAATGATTGGATTGAAAACAGCGGTTCGCAAGTGTCAATCAATGCGGGAGCCGGCAAGGATACCGTCAACAACTGGAGCGAACGCGTGACAATCCTCGCGGGCGACGGCAATGACAATATTGAAAACAGCGGTTCGCAAGTCACAATAAATGCGGGCGCAGGCAAGGATTTTATTAATAATTGGGGTTCTAACGTTTCAATCAATGGCGGCACCGGCAATGATTCTCTTCAGCTTGGCAGAAATAACGTGACGGCTTCGGGCGGCTTGGGTAATGATTTCGTCATGAATTGGACTCCGAATTTGACTTACGTTTACAGCGGCGGCAATGACACTATCGAAAACTACACCAATATGACTTATCTGATTATCAACGGCAATTACAGCATTGATCAGAAACTTGATGGCGACGGTAACCTCACGGGTCAAACTGTCGTAAACGTGACGGGGAAAGGTTCAATAACTCTGAATAATTGTTGGACGGATAATATCCACGTCGTCAGCTCGATTAAAGATGTGCCCAAAATCAATTTCATTTACAACGATAGGAACGGCAAGAAAATCAACGGTACCGACGGCATGGATTATGTCGAAAATAACGGGAAAAAAGCTACAATCAACACGGCTGCCGGTGACGATACAATTCAAAATTGGGACAGCTATTTTAATGAATTCGACGAGGAAGGAAATTTGATTTCAAGCACGACCGTAAAAGCCGAAAATGTTTCAATCAACGGTGGGGCAGGTAATGATCAAATTAATAACGGCGGTGTCAAGGTTACGATGCTCGGCGGCGCGGGTAATGATTACATTTACAACGAGGGCGCAAACTCTAAAATTGACGGCGGCGCGGGTAATGATTTCTTTAACAATCACGGCTCCAAAGTGACAATCACGGGCGGGGCAGGTGCTGACACGATTAACAATTTGGAGCGCGTGGTTGATGAATTCGACGCCGCAGGCAATTTGATTTCAAGCCAAACTGTTATTCCCGACAATGTTTCAATCAACGGCGGGGCAGGTAACGACAACATCGAAAATAACGGCTCCAAAGTTACAATCCTGGCTGGTGACGGCAATGATTGGATTGAAAACGGCGGTTCGCAAGTCACAATCAATGCGGGCGCAGGCAAGGATTTTATTAATAATTGGGGTTTTAACGTTTCAATCAATGGTGGCACCGGCAATGATTCTCTTCAGCTTGGCGGAAATGACGTTACGGCTTCGGGCGGCTTGGGTAATGATTTCGTCATGAATTGGACTCCGAATTTGACTTACGTCTACAGCGGCGGCAAGGACACTATTGAAAACTTCAACAGCATAACGTATCTTGTCATCAACGGCAACTACAGCATTAATCAGAAACTTGACGGCAATGGCAACTACACGGGTCAAACTGTCGTCAATGTGACGGGGAAAGGTTCAATAACTCTGAATAATTGTTGGACGGATAATATCCACGTCGTCAGCTCGGTTAAAGATGTGCCCAAAATCAATTTCATTTACAACGATGATAACGGCAAGAAGATCAACGGAACCGACATAATTGACGTAGTTCAAAATGGCGGTTGGGACGAGGAGCTTATAAGAAACTTCGGCGGCGACAAAGTCACAATCAGCACGGGCAAGGGTAACGATTCCGTTTGGAGTAGCGGAAATAACACTTCAATCAACACGGGCGCGGGCGATGACACCATTGAAAACGGCGGTCGGGATGAATCAGCGCAAAAAAATGTCGGCGGAGATTCTGCAAAACTCAACGCGGGCGCAGGCAATGACAACATTTGGAATTCGGGCGAAAAAGTCAAAATCACGGGGGACGCGGGTAATGACTTCATTCGCAACGAAGGCTCACGCGTCACAGTCAATGCCGGCGCGGGTAACGATACCATTGACAATCACGGCTCCAAAGTCACAATCACGGGCGGGACAGGTGCTGATACTGTTTTCAATTACGGTTCGCAAGTCTCTATCAACGGCGGCAACGGCAATGATTGGATTGACAATTACGGCGGCTCACACGTCATAATCAATGCGGGTGCGGGCAACGATAACATTTTCAGCGGCGAAGGAGTCCAAAACGCGTCAATCAATGCTGGCGCGGGTAATGATACTCTTTGGGGCGTTTTCGGGGATAACACCGTTTATGGCGGCGCGGGCGACGATACATTTATTTACAAGCCCGGCGAAGGCACCGATATTATCTGCGATTACACGAGTGGCGACGTGTTGAAAATCCTCAAGTCGGACGGCTCTGAAGGCGGCACTTATACCGACGCGACGTTCAGCAACAATCGGTTCACGCTGACGATTGACGGCGGCGGCACGCTTATTCTCGACAAAATCAAGGCGGGCGACAGCATTAACATCAACGGCAATAAAGTAACGGTTAGCAGCTGACGAAATTTTTCAGAACTTGCAAGCCGACATCACCTGACTTTTCGGGATGAAATTGCGTCGCGAAAATATTTTCAAACTCAATCGCAGCAGTGACTGCTTCACCGTAAGTGGTCGTTGCCGCGATAATTTTTTTGTCATCGGGGGCAACGTGATAGCTGTGGACGAAATAAAAATACGGCTCCCCATTCAAGCCCGCGAAAAGTTTTGAGTTGCCGAATTTAATTGAGTTCCAGCCCATGTGCGGGATTTTCAAATCACCCGCATGAATTTTTTTGACTTGCCCGCCGAAAATCTTCAGCCCGTCAACTTCGGGGGATTCTTCACTGCCCGCGAATAAAATTTGCATTCCGACGCAAATACCCAAAATCGGCTTGCCCGAAGAAATTTCAGCCTTAATTGTCGGAATCAAACCGGTAGCCGTAAGATTTTTCATGCAATCGCCAAATGCCCCGACGCCCGGTAAAATAATTTTATCGGCACGCTTGATATCGTCCGCCGAACTTGAAATTTTCACGTCGCCGCCGACATAAGCCGCAGCCTTCGCCACGCTGTACAGGTTGCCGACGCCGTAATCAATCAAAACAATCATCACTGCACCTCACAAAATTTTTCTCCGATTATACAACAAATTCCTTGCCGCGGAAAATTTTTCTTGACTTGAAGTCAACTCCGCGTGCTAAAATTTTTTCGGTGATGATATGAACCGACGAGAATTTTTGAAATTTAGTTTGGCATTGACGTTGGGAGGATTGGCAATGTCTGCAGAGGCGGCAAATTTTTCGGCAAGGACAATCGACTTTCACGCGCACGCAATCTTACCAAGCTACGTCGACGCGCTGAAAAAATTACACATTAACGCGGCGGCTGAAGAAGGATTCCCGTTGCCGAAATGGTCAGTTCAAGAGCATTTGCAATTCATGGACGCGGCGGGCATTGACTTCACGATTTTATCAATGGCGACGCCGCATATATCCGACTGTGCGGCAGTTCGAGCAATCAACGAGGAGTTCGCCGAACTTTGCAGACGTTATCCCAAAAGATTCGGATTCGCGGCGACATTGCCCTTGCCGAACGTCGAAGGCTCAATCAAAGAATTTCATTACGCGACGGAAAAACTCGGTGCATTGGGCGTGAAGGTTGCAAGCAATTCGGACGGCGTTTATCTCGGTGACGAACGGCTGGATAAAATTTTTGCCGCACTCAACGAAAAAAATTCCCTCGTGATAATCCACCCAAGCCCCGCAAAATTTTTGCCGCGAGAAAATGTTGTCACGGGAAAAGTCATGGCGTTATTTGAATATCCCGCCGATACCACGCGAGCAGTCTTGAACATGTTGGCGAACGGCACGTTTGAAAAATTCCCGCGGCTGAAAGTAATCGTCCCACATTGCGGATCATTTTTGCCTTACATGAAGCAGCGCGCCGGTGCAATGTTCCAAATGCTTGTGTCGATGAATTTAATGGAGCCGGTGAATTTTGCGGCGGGCTTTGAAAAATTATTCTTCGACACGGCGGGCGATCCAATGCCCGAACAATTCGACATGCTGTTGAAAGTTGCAAGTCTCGACAAAATAATTTTCGGCACGGATTATCCTTACGTCCCCGCAAAAGTCATTCTCGGCAGGAAAAAACTTTTCGACGAGGAACTTTCACGGCGCGGTTGGACGAATAAAATTTACGTCGACAATGCGAGGTTAGCTTTTAGCGACTAGCGACTAGCTGAGTAGAATTCTAACAGCTAGCAGCTAGTAGCTAGCAGCTAAATTGGAGGTTAATCGATGAAAAAATTTTTGGCGATATTGGGAGTGATGATTATGCTGACGGCGACGGCAAATGCAAAATCAATCCGCACGCCTGAAGGAAATATGCCGCGTGTGCAATGGGCGGTAGTCGAATCAACTGTCGGCACAATGTCGCAGATGATTGAAATGGGCGCAAGGATTTTGGCTCCGACAACTGCAAAGGAATCGGGAACTTACGCGCTTTACGGCGTGATTGAACGTGACAACCCGAATTTGATGCGGCTACTTGAAATTTACGAGAGTGACGAGGCGTATCGAATCCACAGCACCAGTCCCGCCTTCCAACAATATCGTGCAGAACGTCTTCCGATTCTCGCAGGCTTGAAACTTTTGCCCGTCAACGGAATTGTCCTTGAGCAAAAAAATCACGGCGTCGGAAAAGTCGTTCAAACTCGACGCTTTGAAATTGCCCCCGCCAACCTTGCGACCTTCCAAAAAATTATTTCAGATGAAGCAGTCCGCGCCGTCCGTGATGATTCGGGCGTCATGGGAGCATTTGTCACTGCCGAACAACCTCGCCCGAATTTTTTACACACGATGATAATTTTCAGCGACGATAAGGCGGCTCAAAAATATTTCTCATCGAACGCCTATAAAAATTTCCGCAAGCAAGTTGAACCGTTGATTCAAGTCGAAAAAGTAATTGATTATCAACCGACGAAAATTATTTTGTCGGAGAAGTTCTAGGAGATGTTGCACATGAAAAAAATTTTGTGCGTCGTGACGAGTAATAACGTCAAGGGCGCAACCGGTATTCCGACGGGCTTTTGGCTCAGCGAATTGACTCACCCGCTGGAAAAATTTACTGCGGCGGGCATTGCGTTTGAATTGGCGTCGATTAAGGGCGGCAAGCCTCCGATTGACGGCGACAGTCTCGACTTCAACGACGCGATTAACAAAAAATTTTGGGGCGACGCTGACTTTCAAGCAAAACTTGCCGTAACGATTAAACTTGACGACGTGAATCCCGCCGACTTCGACGCGATATTTTTTGCGGGCGGACATGGCGTCATGTGGGATTTTGCCGACAGCGCGGCGATTGATAAAGTCACCCGCGAAATTTACGAACATGGCGGAATTGTTGCGGCAGTATGTCACGGCCCCGCGGCATTGGTCAACGTCAAACTCAGCGACGGGAAATATCTTGTCGACGGGAAAAATCTTACATCTTTCACCAACGGTGAAGAATCTGCCGTTCAAGCGACGGACATTGTGCCGTTCTTGCTGGAGACGGAGCTTAAAAATCATGGCGCGATTCATCATGCGGCGGCGAATTGGTCTAATCACGTCGTTGAGGACGGAAGGTTAATCACGGGGCAAAATCCCGCGTCGGCTGCAAGTGTCGGTGAAGCTGTCGTAAAATCAATGCGTACGTAATTAAAACCTGCTCCCTGTTCCCTAATCCCTGTTCCCTAAAAAGGAGGAATATTTCATGCCGTTAATTTCAATCGATGCAGTTCATCCTACTAAAGAGCAGAAAGAAAAACTTATCGCCGGCCTCACGAAGACTGCCAGCGAGATTTTGGGCGTGGACGAAAAATTTTTCTACGTCCTCGTCAAGGAAAACGACCTCGATAATTGGGGCGTCGGCGGAAAAACTTTAACTCAATTCCTCGCCGAACAAAAGAAATAAAAATTTTTGAGCATAAAAAAATCCCCTGCCATTTCGGAGGGGATAATTTTTTATCTTTTGGTCAACTGCCTGTAAATGAAATCCGCCAAACCTATTCCGCCACCTTCGGCAGCCTTTTTGGTAATTTCGTCGTTGTACATATCGCGGTAAATTTCCATGGCGTTGCTGTTGCCGAAAAGTTCATTCTTCGGGACGGTCTTCCACATTTCGGTATACATCATCTTTAGCAGAAGGGCTTCAAGTTGAACGCTGGCGTCTCTAATTTCGGCGTTACGTTGAGCAACTTCCTCGGCAGTCATGGTTTTAATTTGCGTCTGATTGTTGAGTTTATCTGTAGCCGCTTTTAGTTCTTCCTGAAAACTCGCCGCCTCGTTGATGATCTGTGCACCTTCCGCGCCGGAATTTGTAGCATTCATCTGCGGCATCAAATTTACTCCGCTTATCGTCATAAAATCACCTCTTGTTAGCTGCTAGCTGCTAGCTACTAGCTGTTAGCTGCCAGTGCCTCAAATTATCTCAAGCGTCGCATGAATCGCGCCCGCAGCTTTCATCGCCTGCAAAATCGAAATGCAATCACGCGGCGTAGCTCCGACGGCATTAAGTGCGCCGATAATATCGCTGACACTCGTCGTGGCGGGCAGGACGATTGAACTTGACATTTCCTCGCGGGCATTAGTCTCAACATTGCGGACAACCATTGACGTGCCGTAAGAAAACGGGTCGGGTTGATAGGCATTTTCCTCACGTTGAATCCGAATCGATAAGCCGCCTTGAGTTATCGCGCACTCGTCGACAGTAACATTACCGCCCATAACGATTGTACCTGTGCGTTCGCTGACGACGACTTTGGCAATGGTATCGGGGACGACGGGCAATTCTTCAATCGTTGCGACAAACTCGACGACGTTGGAGCGGTAAAAGCCGGGAATATTTATGTCGACGCGTCCGGGATTAGCGGCATGTGCGACGTTGCCATAAGCCGCGTTGATTGAATTCGTGATTCTTGAAGCGGTCGTGAAGTCGGCACTCGCCAGGCTCAAAGAAATTTGTCCGTTCCTGCCGATATCATCTTCCAAAGTCCGTTCAACGATTGCACCGTTTGGAATGTTACCTGCCGTCGGGAAATTTCGTTGAGCACGATTATTGCCTGTACCCGCGATAAATCCGCCCGTTGATACTGAACCTTGCGCCACGGCATATACATCACCGTTTGCAGCGCGCAGGGGCGTTTGCAGGAGTGTACCGCCTTGAATGCTGTCCGCGTCACCCATTGAACTGACGGTAACATCAATCGTATCACCCTCACGGACGAACGGCGGGAGCGTTGCCGTAACCATGACTGCCGCGACGTTATCCGAATCCAATTCCGCCGCATTGACGGTTATTCCGAAATTTCTAAGCAGTGACACCGTTGACTGAATCATTTGCCACGTATCGTCCGAATCACCTGTACCGGGCAAGCCGACTACCAATCCATAGCCCATGAGTTGGTTACTGCGCACGCCTTGAATTTTCGCAATATCTTTTATTCGCGTGACTGACGACTCTGCAAAGACCGTCGAAGTCATAAGCAAAAGACACATCAGCAGCGTCATCAGTGTAAAAAATTTTTTCATTGCCTCACCTCTTCAATCAGACTGCGCGGTCAAAGACTTTAGCGGGAGAGCTGGTAGCTAATCCCTGACGGCTTCATTTCCTACGCTTTTAATTTATTCAAACTATTTGTGGTCAAAAACGGGTGGGAGCGGTTCGGCAGCAACAATTTTAAATTTCTCCGGCGGATAAAGATAATCTTCCTTCGATTCGTCAATCAGTCGATACCAGCCGTCTTCAATCGATAAGACTTTATAAACTTTGCCGGGCAACAAATTCATGAAAATCTTATAAGAATTTGGAATATCAATCTCACGCTTGCCAATGTACTTAACTTTCAACTTTATCACCTCGTCGCTTACTTGCGACAAAATTTATCATACATCAGAAGAGAATATTGAAAAGCTGCGTCAAAATGCCTTGACGTTGTTTGGCGTTGAGAGGACCTTTGCCGTCGAATTTTATTGAGGCGTCAGCGACCCGCGTTGAAGGTACGGTATTATTCATCGTCACATCATCTCGGCGAACCACTCCGCGCAAGGTGATTTTATGTTCGTCGCGATTTTGCCAAATGGATTGCACGCCCTCAACAATCATGTTGTCATTTGGCAGGACTTCAACGACCGTAACGGTTATCTGTCCGATGAATCGGTTGGTATCAGCGGCAGTTCCGTCAGCTTGGAAATTGTCTCCGCCACTCGCCGAAAATGCCTTGATGAAATCGAAAATACCTGTACCCGTGCTGACATTTATCGAGCCGGACTTGGAATTTGTGCGCGACTTCGCGGCAGTCTGCGTGGTTGATTCGTTGATGACAATCGTCAAAATATCGCCGACGTTGCGAGCTTTTTTATCGGCGTAAAGACTCATTGTTCCGCCGTCAACCCACAAAGATTTTGCCTCACTTGTGCCGCTGAAGATGAACACTATCAACGCGACCGCTACCAAAAATTTTTTCACATACTCACCTCCTTAGCTGCTAGCTGCTAGCTACTAGCTGTTAGAAACTTGTTCCTTACATCGTGACTTCGACAGTATGGGCGTCGATAACGCGCGCCGTCAAAACTCTTTCGGAAGTCTCATTCTTGACTTTGACCAGCGAACCAATGCGCCCGCGTGTCATGACGATACCTTTCGCCGAAGCTTTAATCCCGCGCCAATTCAAGATAATGTTGACGCGTTGACCGGTGTTGACGGCGACGGGCTGTTGAAAATAACCTTTCGTTACGGGTGAACCGCCGCGAATATATCTGTGCGGGACGAGTCCGACGACTTCGGAAATATTTTTGACATACTCGTTGCGCCCGTCAATCACAACCTCTGAAATGCGAAAGTCTTCAGCCGTCACGGGCACTTCAATCCGCAAATCGTGATTGGCTACGACGACCGAATCATAAACTTTAATGCTCGCCGTGCAACTCACCGTTCGATACAGCCGACCGTTTACAAGTATCGACGCCCGCACCGGTGTCAAGCTGATATAACTTATCTGCGCGGGAATTTGTGCCCTGACATCGACGACACCTTCCGGCAATTTTATATCGGAAATATTTTGCGTGAAAAAAATTTCATGCCGACGAGTTTCACCGCGCGCAGCTAATGCCTGCTCCAACGCGTCCATTGCCACCGCTTGAATCTCCGCGCCCGTTATCGTAAATGCAAAAGTTCGCGGCATGAAGCTCATTACTGCAAACACTGCCGCGACGAATATTAGGAACAAGGAACTGGGAACTAGGAACAAGGGAGATTGAGCACTACGCATTAGTCATTACCGTTTCATCTGATTGGCGGTCTCAAGCATTGAATCGCTTGTCGTGACTGCCTTGGAATTTGATTCGTAAGCGCGCTGGGATACAATCATGTTGACCATTTCCTCAACGATTTGCACGCTCGACATTTCCAGCGTATTTTGTGCAAGGACACCTGCGCCATCTTGACCGGGTTCACTTTCAATCGGCGCACCTGACGCGGCAGTTTCAAGGAAGAAATTTTTCCCGTAAGCGTAAAGTCCTTCGGGATTGACGAAGCGTACAAGAGTTATCTGGCCGATTTCAGTCTGCTCACCGCCCGCAGGAGTATCAGAAACTCGACCGTCCGCGCTGATAACCAACGTACTAATCGGGGCGTTTTCATCAAGCGTAATGTTCGGAATGAGTAAAAATCCGTCACTTGTCACGAGGCGGCGATCAGAATCCAGCTTGAATGAACCGTCGCGGGTGTAAGCAGTCGTGCCGTCGGGAAGTTGAACTTGGAAGAATCCGTCACCTTGAATGCCCACGTCATTGGGATTGTCCGTTGTCTGAAGAGGCCCTTGCGTGAAAATTCTGTGCGTCGCCGCAACCTTGACGCCCAAACCGATTTGCAAACCTTGAGGATATTGCGTGCCGTTACCTGAAGTGCCGCCCGCGTCCCTCAACGTTTGATAGAGTAAATCTTGAAACTCTGCACGAACTTTTTTGTTGCCGTAAGTGTCGACGTTGGCAATGTTGTGCGCCACGATATCCATATTAGCCTGCTGCGCCTTCATGCCTGACGCCGCCGACCATAAAGCTCTCATCATAATCAAACATCCGTTACTGAAAACTTATAAAGAGTTATAAACTCTAACGTTTCATTCCTGCTTCAAAGAGTCCGCTTTCGCCTTCACTACTCACGTTTGCTGTAACTCTCCACAGGCTTAAATTCCCCGCTAACGAACGGGTACATATTGTAAGCGTCATGAAAGTGACTAACTTACAATACCAGCAACATTTTGTCCTTTCATAATATTTAGCAAAAGTCTGTCTGTCCAATGCACATTCCATCATCGCTTGGCTCTCGCTAGGTTTGTGCGGGGCTACGGTGACAGTCCTCAACTCCTCTGACCTTGGACGGGTAGCTCAAAAGCACTCGGCGACATCTGCCACAGACCTCATCACTTGATAAGGCTTTTTATCTTATCACCTTTTTTAACTTTTATAACTTTTATTTAGCTGTTTGTGAGCCTCCTCTATATTTAAACTTCCGTGTCTAAACTTTTCCACAATCTATATCGGAAGAATTTTATTCTGCATTAAAAATTTTTGCAAGCCCCAAAAAAAAATTTGTATTTGCCATAAGATTTTCAGCAAGCCCTGATATAATCTGCCGCAGATTAAAGAAAGATTAAATGAGGTGGATGAAATGACGTTGAGGCGAATGGTTTTAACGCTGATTCTGATTTTCGCCGTGAGTCTCTCAAGTCTCTGTTCGGCGGCAGCGTTGAAGTATGGCGACAGAGGCAATGATGTTAAAGAAATTCAATCTTACCTTATAGCACAAAATCTTTTACACGCTGAGGCGGACGGCGTTTACGGTACGGCAACGGTCAATGCAATCAAAGATTTTCAAACCGCGCTTGGTTTGGAAGTGGATGGCGTTTGTGGCGCGGAAACTTACAAACTCTTGCGGGCAGCGGCTTACAACGAAATTGACATTGCCAACTATGAACCTGGCGATTATGTTCCCGAACCGCCCAAAACCGTTTCCGCAACTGTCAACTCGGTGTTAGGCGTGATTAATACGGTCAGCGAAGTTGCCCAATATGCGGGCGTTGGTGATGTTATCAAGCTCGGCATGGAGGGTGAAGGCGTTGTCTACCTCCAAAATAAATTGATTGAACATGGCTTTTATGACGGCGAAGCTGATGGCGTTGCAGGTGCCTCGACGATTAACGCCCTGAAAGATTTTCAATACAGCCGCGGCATGAAAGCTGACGGCATTTGCGGACGCAGAACTTATTCCGCACTGGAAGATGCCCCGCTTAACTTGAACGACTACGAATTTTCTTCCGAAGTCCCCGATTTCAGCCGCGTGATTCGCGTTGAGGCAACCGCCTACAGCAGTGCTGAACCCGGCATGAGTGCTTATACGGCTCTCGGAACTGTCTGCCAACACGGCGTCATTGCTACTGATCCCAGCGTCATTCCCCTCGGCACAAAAGTTTTCATCCCCGGTTACGGCTACGCGGTTGCTGAAGATACCGGCGGTGCGATTGTCGGTCACAAAATCGACGTGGCGTTTGATACCGTCGCAGAGTGCTTTGAGTTCGGTCGCCAAATCATTGACATTTATATCGTCGATTAAAATTCCGCTAAAAAAATCCCCTTCCACTTCGGAGGGGGATAATTTTTTTGTCCGATAAATTTTTCAGAGCGGCAAGGATTTTACCCAGTTGCTTACCGCAGATTTATCGACACGTCCGCGGAAAACTTGACCGACTATCCAATTAACCGAATTTGCGCAGGACGGCTTGAGTTGATTGAGCGTCTCACCAAAACCGCTGCCGCCTGATGTCGCGAAAAGGACAATCGTTTTGCCGCTGAAGTCGTAGCTCTCCAAAAAGCTGTTGATGATGTGTGGCGCAACGTACCACCATATCGGAAAGCCAATAAAAATCGTGTCGTAGTCCGAAATTTTTGCAGCCTTATCAGCCAGCGCGGGACGTGAATTTATATCCGCCATTTCAACCGAACTGCGCGATTGGGAGTTGTTCCAATTTAAATCTCTGCCGGTGTAAGGAGTGGCGGGTTTAATCTCGTAAGTGTCCGCGCCTATAACTTCCGCCAATGTGTTTGCAAGCTTGCGCGTAGATCCGCTTGCCGAAAAGTATGCTACCAATTTGCTCATCTCAATACCTCCAAATTTTTCTGCCCTGCAAAATCAAATTTAATATTGACTTCGCCAAAATCCCGTTTAGTCTCGTAACGTATCGCGGCTTCGGGAATGGGACGGTCTTTATTATTGCCCGCGTCGGATTTCGGCTTGCCCAAAATGTTGATGATGTCGTCGAGCCTCGCGCCGTCCTCAAACATAAAATCATCTCCTTTGTAGGAACTAGGAACTAGGAACTAGATTACTAATCCCTACTAGTTCCCAGTTCCTAATTACTAGTTCCTAATCAATACCCAAAAACTT
This sequence comes from Selenomonadaceae bacterium, assembly GCA_017427545.1. Classification (GTDB taxonomy): domain Bacteria; phylum Bacillota; class Negativicutes; order Selenomonadales; family Selenomonadaceae; genus Quinella. Next base: position 12,594 of record JAFRSO010000083.1, on the reverse strand, counting down.
GCGCCGCCCGCTTCATGTTGTCGCGAATTTTCACGCCGAATGGACAACGCGTTTCACATACGCCGCATTGAATGCACTCGCCCGCATGATGTTTTAACGCCGCATAATGCTCACGGACTGTTTCGGGAATTTCAGGTTGACTTTCCGCCAAATGCAAAAACTTCGTGACGTAAGCAATGTCAATCTTCTTGACGCACGGCGCACAATGACTGCAATAAACGCAATGACCCTGCCAACTGATTTTCGGGAAGGTCGCGAACGTCAACGCATAATCCTTTTCTTCAGCTGAAGCGTCCTCGTAAGAAATGCTCTGCTTGAATTGCTCAACCGAGTGCGCTCCCGCCAAAACCACTGCCACTGCCGGTCGGCTCAACGCGTAATGTATGCACTGATTCGCCGTCAATGCCACGCCCGCCGGTGAAAGTTCCGCGTTCAATAAATCTCCCCCGCCGAAACATTTCATGACCGTCACTCCGACGCCCAATCGCTGACATGTCTCATAAAGTTTTTGCCTGTCGGGATTCATGTTGGTTAATTGCTCCGCGTAATTCTCCGGTGCCCAAAGTTGTTCAACGTCCTCCGAGGCGGGCAATAAATCGTAGCAGGGATTGACGCTGAACATCAAAACTTCAATTGCGCCACTTTCAACCGCCGCCAATGCCACTTGCGGATTGTGACTGCTCAAGCCGATATGACGTATCTTGCCCGAAGATTTCAACTCGCGCGCATAATCCAATATCCCGCCCGAAACAATATTCTGCCAATCGTCCAAGGCGTCGCAATAATGAATCGTGCCCACGTCAATGTAATCCGTCTGCAACTGCTCCAAGGATTCCTCGAAACCCGCTTTGACCTCGGACATTTTACGCGTCCGCTTATACTGACCGTTCTGCCACACGGAACAGATATGCGATTGCGCGATAAATTTTTCTCGACGACCGCGCAGGGCATTACCGACTGCCTTTCTGACTGCGGGATTTGACGTGTACAGGTCAAAATAATTCACGCCTGCCGACTCCGCCACGTCGAAAAGCTTTTTTGTCATCGCGCAATTTTCCTCGGCAAAACCTTCACAGCCCATGCCGATTTCACTGACTTTCAAGCCCGTCTTGCCCAGCTCACGATAAATCATCGCTATCACTCCCCTTTACATACACACAAAAAAATTAGACAGGAATAAAATTTTTCCTGCCTGCAGTTATCTCCAGCCTGTCGATAAAATTTTTTAGCGTAATGCCGGTGAAGTTAAGCCTCGGTCAGCAATCAACCGCTCTATCGTTTCAATCACTTTGCGCGGCAAAATGCTTTTCTGACACTCCAACTCCCGCGGCGTCTCATTATGGTACGGACACGGTATCTTCGGATTAAAATAATCCGCCCGAATATCATTGAGGCAACCGTTGCAACCGTGACGATTGGATACGCGATAGGGCGTGTAAAACTCAAAAAAATCCAAACTAAAACCGCAAATCATCACGACGGGACAATTAACCGCATTTGCCAGCCACGCCAGTCCGCTTGAGAGTCCGATAAAAAATTTCGCGTGATAGAGCATGTTCGCCCGCTCAAGAATAGGCAGGTTGCCCGTAAAATCCTCCGCCCCTTCAGGTATGCTGATTGTGTAGCTGTACTGCGTCATCGTTTTATCCCTGTCTATGCAAAAAACTCGATAGCCGCGCCGCTTCAGACAATCGACGACTATATCCCAGCCGCCGGGATAAAGCCAGCCTTTTCGCACATTTGAACCCTGTATACCGATACATACATACGGCTCATCCGTGACGGGCGGTAATGTCGGTTTGAATATTGCTTTGGGCGGGAGATAGTCTATCCCGAAGAGCATTCCGCTCACTCGTTCCATTTGCATTGAACGCGTATCAACGGGTACTGCCGGGAAAGGTGCTATCATCATCATCGGATAATATGTCGCGTAGGTGTCGAAATTTATCTCGTCAATCTGCTCAATGTCGGGATAAAGTTGCTTTGCAAATTCGCTGATGAAATCGGGCAGGCACACTGATAACTTGCAACGATGATACTTTTGAAACTCCCTGAAATATGGCAGAAATGCTATAGTATCTCCCAACGCATTGAATTTGCACATTATGGCGACGGGCTGACCTTCAAGGTTTAGCGTGTGGTCGAATATCTTTTGCTCGTCCAAGAAAACTTCCACTTGCCAACGGATAAAATATTGTTCCACCGAAAGCAATCTGCCGCCCGAAATGTACTTGTCGAAAACCACTTTGTCGCTGTCAAAGTCACTTATCTTGACGCGGAAATTCCCTTCGGGTATGTCCAATCTCAAGCCGAAATTAAAATCAAGTCTCAAGCCGGGGAAGCCCGTATCCCCCCATATCCGCGACTCAAATATTCCGCCGGGTACGTTATACGTCTTGGTTATGAAGTTATAGAAAAGTTCTTGGTCGAAATCCTCTTTGCTTTGAGCCTTCGACGTTTCCATAAGCTCGTAAGTAATTGCATAATTGGGATAATATTTGCGGTAGTCTTCTATGTCGTTTAGCGTAAAAAAGTGTATTTTCATAAAGTCTCCTTTCTTAGGAACTAGGAACTAGGAACTAGGAACTAGAAAACTAATCCCTACTAGTTCCCAGTTCCTAATTACTAGTTCCTATAATGCGCCAATCAGTTTGTGAGTTTGCGGGATTACGCGGACATCTCTAACCTCGCGCAGGGCTTCTCCTTGCAATTTTAACAGCCTCTCCGTCGAAATGGCCTTTACTCCCCTGCATGGCGTCACCGGTTGAATTATCAGCATTATTCCTCGGTCGATACTCGCCACCAATCTCACTGCCGATAAAAATTCTTCCAACGTTGTATCGCCCGTCACTACTATTTTTACGTAGACTTCCTTGCCCCGTGACACTTCCAAAAATCGTCTGTGCAATTCAAATAAATCTTTCCCGACGACGCTCGGCAACTTGATATCCATGCTGATTATGTCCACCGCGTCCAAAACTTTTGACAGTTCATCATAAAGCGTGCCGTTCGTCTCCAATAATATCTTCAAGCCGAATCTGCGGACTGCCTCCGATAACTCCCGAATGAATTGCCAATGGATTAGCGGCTCTCCTCCCGTTATGCTCAATGCTTGCGTCGGGACTTCAAGTAAATTATACACAATCTCCGCGACTTGCTCAACGGTCAGGGGATTTTTCATCTTGCGGAAGGTCATTGAACCTGCCGCCGTCTCAACCTTGCAATAATCCGCGCATCTGTAATCCGTGTCGCAATATGCGCAGTTCAAGTTGCAATCCGCCAGCCGTATGAATATTTGCCTGCAACCGACATATTTGCCCTCGCCTTGGATTGACGAAAAGATTTCGATGATGTAGGGAACAGGGATTAGGGAACAGGGATTAGGGGATTTCAACTTCTAACTCCTTTCTTATAGGGAACAGGGATTAGGGAATAGGGAGTAGGTTTCTGTTCCCTGTTCCCAGTTCCCTAATCCCTCAAATAATACGTCACACTTGAATTGGGTGATTCGTGCACCCTAACCGCATATAATTTGCCGCCTAATGATTCGTTCAGCCGCTCAAAAATTATTCGTGCCAGATTCTCCGCCGTAGGATTATCTTTAGTGAACGTCTCGTGCTCATTCAAAAAGCTGTGGTCGAACTCTTCCAGCACGCGATTTAACTCGCCCTTGAGAACTTTGAAGTCAATCAACATGCCCAAATCGTCAAGGTCATTGCCGCGAACTATTGCCGCGACCGTCCAATTATGCCCATGCAGGCGCGCGCACTTACCCGGATAATTGCGGATATAATGCGCCGCCTCAAATGCACTCTTTACTTCTATCTCGTACATGGTTTTAGCTGTTAGCTACTAGCTGTTAGCTTCTAGCTGCTAGAATTCTACTCAGCTAGCAGCTAATCATTGCCACTCCTTTCTTGTATGATCGGCCGTGTAAGTCGTGCCGTCCGCCAAACGATATTCTACCGCCGCATTGCTGTTGACAGTGAGCGACCCGCCGCCTTGGAAGTCTACACTCACTCCGCCCGACGTGATGTCCGCACTCAAAATGTTGTCCAAGTACACGTCTTCCAAGCTGATGATGTCTCCGTCATGCGCATTGTTGATAACGTCGTTGCCATTGCCCAATTCGTAGTAGAATGTATTCTGTCCACTGCCGCCATTGAGCGTATCGTCCGAATTGCCGTAGCCGCCCCAAATGCTGTTCTTGCCGGTGCCGCCAATAATGAGGTTGTCCAGCTGATTGCCCGCCAATATGTCATTGCCTTCCGCACTGCTCGCGTCCAGTACTCTGAAGCTGCCCTCGTACCATGTCCCGTGATATTCCGGCAACTCATCACTCAACCAAATCTGAACGTCGCCGAAGCCTTCATCTACCGTCAACGTCGAATTACTGCCCGCTCCCACATAGACATTGCTGAAGCCGTCAAACTCTACGTTATCATCAACCTTGGCTATCAAGTCGTCGTTCAAGTGGAAACTTTGCCCCTTAGCTTGCGTCAACGTCAAGTAGTCGTCCGCACTGTTATTTATCTGCAAGACCACGTTCTCGCCGCTCAAGTACACGTCCGTTACAGCGTCATTGTCCGCCAACTTCACGTAGTCCGATGTTGTATCCGCCAAGGAGTTTGCAAAGTCAAAGTTCGTTATCGTGTCTCGACCGTCGCCCGCCGTGTAATAGAAGCTCGTCGAATTCTTATCAGCCGATGTGCTACCTTGCATTACGTCATTGCCGCCACTTGACCAAATGCTCGTCTCACCCGTACCGGCTATCAACGTGTCATCATTCACGCTGCCAATAAGCGTCGTACGTCCACTGCCGCCAGTCACTTTGTTCAGCCCGTGGAAGTGCGCCAAATCCCCGTCCATGTAGCCGTTACTCTCGGAAAGGTTGACTTCCAGATTGCCCGTGTACTCGCTGAAATTGATTGACTCGCCGTAGAAGTAGTTTGCATTTGTATCCGCGCCAACTGTCAACTCATCGCTTGTGACTGCAACTTGAGCATTGTACGTCGATACCCCGTCCGTGATTTGAAGTTTATAGCCGCCCTCGTCGTCAAGGTCGGGTATCGTCAACTCGCCCTGCTCATTGCTGATTATCAAACGCCCCGCTCCGTAGTCAAAGTTCAGCTCGCTCAAATCTTGCACGTAGACTTTATCCGCCGCGGAAGTGTAACCGTCCGTGAAGTTATGAACCGTATTCTTGCCGCCGTCCGAAATCCAAAGCGTTGCGCCCTCGATACCACTGCCGCGCAGTTTCTCATCCGTCAGATAAATGACATTGTAGCCGCCGCCCGCGTCAATCGAATCCATGCCGCCCGCAAGTATCGTGTCATTGCCGCTGCCCGTCAAAAGTCTTGAGCCGCCACTCTTCAACGTGTCGCCTTCCGAGTCTGCGTAATTGCCCTTAACCACGTAATCCGAAGTCGCACTACTCGCGTCAACCGTGCCGCCATTTGTATTCGTGAATCCCACGCCTTGTACTTCGCCTTGAGCGTTAATCAAGTCAACCAACACACTGCCGACCGAACTTTCATTTGCCGGACTGAAACTTACTACCGCGTCGCCCAACGTCATCACGCCGTCGCCGAATTTAATTTCATTCGTCTTGATTGCGCCCGTCAAGTCATTGTAAGCAGGTGTCTGCACAGAGGCGTTGTCATGATAATTTTCCAGCGTGACTTTACCGGAAGTCGGGATAATCAACGGTTCACCGCTGCTGACGTCGATACTTGCCGCCGCGTCATTGCGCACAACCACTGTATCATTGCCCGCCGCTATCGATGAATCTTGCTCAATCAGAATCGCAGGAGCTATATCTTCCGCCGAAGTCTTCTCGCTAATCACGCCGTCGCCGTCAAATTTATACAGCCCGTCGCGGTTGATTGTGATACTCTCGCCACTCTCAACCGTAACCGTTTCGCCATTGACTTCATAGGTGCCGCCCTCGTCAAATGTCAACGTCGCATAATCCTCAATGCCGCTGATGACTGAGCCGCTGCCGTCAATCGTCGCGTCAGTGGAGTTGCCCTTCAACTCGAAGCCCTTGCCGTTAATCGTCGCCGACCCGTCACTTATAGTGTAGTCGATATTCTCAATGTCCCCGCCGATTGAACTTGAGCCTTTAACGCCGGTAATATTCGTGCCGTCTGAAGTTATCGTCACAGGTTCACCGCTTGAAGTTATCGTCTTGCCGTTCAAGCTGATTGTGTCGATGTTGCCGCTTATTGAGCCTTGGAAGTTGGCAACCTCGATTACCTTGGTTAAGCCGTCGGTTATGAAGTCAACGCTTCCGTCCAACGTGTCATTAATCGTATAAGTGTCGCCCGTGAAGGTGAAGTCGCCGTTTTCAGCCGTGGTAACCGTCATGCTCGGCGCAGATGATATTGACGTGCCACTTGTGATTCCCGCCAGATTACTCAACTTGCCGCCCTCAACCGCCGCATTATAAGGCGTGCTGATTCCAAGGGCAGTCCCATTAATCGTCGCCGCAGTTATGCCGTAAACCGTCGCATTATCAAGACCGCTGATTGAGCCGCCATTGAGTCCGTTGACACTTGCAATGTCACTGCCCGCAACGCCCAAAGTTATCGGTGCGCCGCTGAATGTTATCGTGTCTGCATTGACGCTGAAATTACTTTCGTCCTGCGCGAAGATGAGATTGCCGCTCTCCAAAGACTCAACGCCCGTAACGGTGCCGTCCGTCAAGTCAAATGCCGCTGAAGTATCGCCGCTGATTTCGTAAGTCTTGCCGTTTATGGTGAATGAACCTTGCGCACTCGTTTCAACCTTCGTGACGCCCGAAGTGTTGCCGACGACTTTTGAGGCATTGCCCGCGATTGTGATTGCCTCGCCGTTGACTGTGAATCCGCCGCTGAAGTCGCCGCTAATCGTTCCCGCCAAATCAGAGGCCGCAATAATCGCCCCGTCCGCTATGGTGTAGGTTAGATTATTTGTCGCGTTGAAAGTAGAGTCGCCCGCAGTGAATGTGCTTGCCGTATCGGTCTTGACCGTCGCATTTTTCAGCCCGCCAACAGTTACGCCGCCGCTTGAGCCGATATTTTCAAGACCGGTGATTGTGCCGCCCGCCACGTTAATTTGATAAGCCTCGTCACCCGTGACAGTCAAGGTCGTATTACCGATTTGTACACCGTCCGCCGCGCAAGTGACTGCAGTCGCCGAATCAGTGCTAACCGTCTTGCCGTCAATGGTCGCCACGCCGTCAACTATAAACGTCTCGCCCGTCGCACCCGTCACATTTACTCCGCCCGTCAAAGTCACGTCATCAGCCAAAATCGCAGTTCCGCCGCTTAATGTCATATCGCCTACCGTTATCGGGTCGGTGATGTTGAGTTGAATGCCGCCGTCAATCAGAGTGCCTTGAGTCGTGCCTTGAGCCGTGAAGGTCTTGCCATTGACTGTGTAAGTGCCCGCGCTGAATGTGATACTAGGAACTAGGAACTGGGAACTAGGAACTAGGGATAGGTTATTGCTGTCGCTTAATGCTGTGATAATCGCGCCGTCAGCAATCAGACTTTGCCCCGCATTGAGCGTGAAGACTGCGCCTGCAACGTCCGCCAAATCAGAGGCCGTCACGCCGTCAGAATCAAATTTTACACCGCTCGTCGAAGTCAAATTATCCGCAAGCTTATTGCCCGCCGAATCAGTCACATTGATTGCCCTTGCCGTGATAACCGTAACGGGCTTATCGGTCGCAAGATTAATCGTCGAATTGGTTGCAAGTGTCCTGCCGCCGGTAACAACGTCCGTAAATTTTACGCCCGCGTCGACAGTGATATTGCCGTCGGCGTCGACAGTGACCGTGTATTTATCAAGGGTGTAGCCGTCGAAATACCAGCCGTCAGCGTCGGTGAAGTTGAGCGTGCTGTCATCAGTCGGGGCAGTGTAAGTTATGCCGTCAATGGTAACGGTGGCGCCGGAGTCGGGAATGAGAATCGAATCAACGTTGCCGTCCTCGTCAAGGTAGAAGGTAACCTTATTGTCGCCCTTAAGCCCGTCAACAATGAAAGTTTCGTCGCCGATATGATGAGTGCCGTTGCCGCCCGTAATGGTAACGTCGGTGGGATCGTCGGCAGGGTGAACAATTTGCCCGTCATCGGAATCAATCTTGCCGCTGATAATATCAATAGAAATAACGTCATCAATCTTGGGAGCAATGCCGGTTGCGTCGACAAGGAATGAATCTTTAGTGAGGTCGGGTGTGACGGTGAATGAAGTTTCGGAGCCGTCGGAGTTAGCGGTGGTGATGGGGACATAGGCAAGGTCGTTGTCGATATAAATTTTAATGCCCGTGAGGTTAATGGCTTCGAGAATGTTAGTGGGGTCGGAGAGATGATAAATGCCGTCGGATTTTGTAAGAGTGCCGTAAAGTTGAGTAGGATAATCGTCGTCGACAATGAGGACGCTATCACCGTCGGCTAAGGTGTCGGGGTCGACATTGAGGACGCCGCCGTCCGCAATGATGAACTTCGCCCAGTTATCGGGGTCAGTGAGTTCATCAGCAGTCAAGCCTTCGGAAATATCGCCGTCATTCCAAAGCAAGCCCGCGGCATTAATCAGCCCAATTTCACTGACGAGATAGGAGTTGTCGTTGAGAGTAAAAGAATTGCCCGCCGTGAAGTTGTTGATTGTGAGGCTGTCGCCGTCGACAGTAACAGTGAGTTCACCGCTAAGGGAAGTCACAACGTCGCCTGTGTAAGTGGTAACGGAAGAATCATTGAGAGTAACGGTGCCGCTGTAGAGAGTGGGATTGGTGGCAGAATCAATGACGAGGTCGGAGCCGGTGAAAGTCTTACCGTTGACAGTAACCGAACCGTCAGCATAAATCTTTGTGTTGAAGTCAATGGTTAAGTCCGCGCCGCTAGCAATATCAATGGCAGATATGTAATCGTTGGAACCGCGCAGGGTGATAGAGCCTTCGTCGACAGTGAGTGTGGCAATTTGCAAGGTGGGATTAACAATGTCATTAACGACGATGCTATTTGCGGGATTAGTCAAGTCAAGTCTGCCGTCGACAGGAGCAATGATAGCTGACCAAGTGGCCTCTTCCAAACGCGCCAGATTGATTGAAGAGCCTTTGAGGGAAGTGGCGATAAGGTTACCGTTCATGATACCGCGGGCAGTCATGGTGTAAGTGGTGCCGTTGTAGGTGAAAGAATCACGCGCCTTGAGATTGGCAACGGTGGTGAAGAGACCGTCTTGAGCCTTGGCAGTGATAGAGCCGTTCTCGACAATGAGGATATCGCCGTCGGTGGAAGTGGCAGTGGGATTGTTGGCATTGAGTGTGATAGAGCCGCTGTAGACCGTGACATTAGAATCGGCATTGAGCACGACTTTGGAGTTGGCGACAAAAGTTTGACCATTGACAGTAACGGAACCTTGAGGAGCCTCAACGGTAATTGGGAAGTCGACAGTAAGATTAGTGCCCTTAGCAACCTTAACAGAGTCGATAATATCAGCGTCCTCAATAGCAGTGAGGGTGTAGGAGTTGCCCCTGACGGTAAGAGTGGCGATTTGTTCAGTGGGAGTGGCAGTGGAATCGAATACAGGCAGGGTTTCAGTGACTTTGCTTATATCAAGAGAGCCGTCATCAGGAGCAATAAAGTTAGTCCAAGTGGCGGTGTTGAGGTCGGCAATGTTGATAGTGGTTGAGTTGAGGGAGAGTGCGATTTTTGAGCCGGAGACTAAGCCGAGATTGCTCATGGTGTAAGTCTTGCGGTTGAGTGTGAATGAGTCGCGGGGATTAATGGCGTCAAGTGCAGTGATGGTGCCTTGCGTGGCAGTAGCAGTGAATGTGCCGCCTTGTGAAGTCAAGGTATCGCCCGCAGTAGTGGTAACGGTATCGCCTTTAGTCAAAGTGATTGTCCCGCTGTAAAGAGTAGAATCATCTTCGGAGGCTTCAATCACGAGGTCGCCTCTGCCGGCAAAAGAATTACCGTTGACAGTAAGAGTGCCCGAACCGGTGATAGTGGCATCAAAGTCAATGGTCAAATCAGCACCGCTGGCCAGTTGAACGGATTCAATCCCGCCCGAAGTCTCATTGAGAATCAATCTGCCGCCCGTGACAGTGAGGGTAGCAAGATTCTTTGTGGGATTGGTGAGGCTGTCGACGACGAGGGCATTTACGGTTTCTGCCGTGAGGTCGAGATTAGTGCCGTCAACCGCAATGACCCTTTCGAACGCAGTGCCGAGGATATAATCTTCAGAAGTGCCCGCGATGAGGCGTTGAGTAGAATTATCGCGCAGACCCGCAGTCGTCATGGTGTAGGAAATATCGCCGACGGTGAAAGAATCGCCGACATTGAGTGAACCGACAGTGACAATGCCGCTATCGACATCAAGAGTGATTTTGCCCGCAGTCGCCGTGACAACATTACCGCTGGCAGTAATGGGAATATCAATCGGAGCATTAATCTTGCCTTCGGATAAATTAATAGAGGTGGCGTGATTGATAGTCGGGATATCAGAGGTTGCGTCAATGATGAAGTCAGTATCAGCCGTGACATTGAAGGTGGTATCATTGGCAGTGAATTCGGCAGAGGAGGTTTTTGCGGAGAGTGTAACTTTCAAGCCGTCAATGGCAATGCTATCAAACTCAACGTCATCATCATTTTGTGTGAGAGTGGCGGAAGTTCCCGACTTGCTTAATGCGCCATAACGAACGGCATTAGCGGGATTTGCAGGGATATTGGCAATGTACACATCATCAGCAGTAGTAGAATCAATCGTCAATGAACCGTCACTTTGGATAATGTTTTTCCAATCAGAGCCGCTCAAGTTGGCAACATCAACCGAATCAGTGATAGTGGTATTAATCTTAGTGCCGTCACTGAGACCAATAGCAGTTTGAGTGTAAGTATTATCGTTGAGTGTGAAGCTGTCGCCGACGTTGATATCAGATATGGTGATAACCTTACCCGCATTGACTTGAGCAGAGATTGTGCCGTTACTTGAGGATATGACATCTTCTTCAGTGGTAGTGATTGAGGTATCTTTAGCAATGGTAGAAGTGCCACTGTAGAGAGTCGAATCATCTTCGGTTGAATCAATGATTAGGTTAGTGCCGGTGTAGGATTTATTATTGACAGTGAGTGTACCGCTTCCGCTGATTTCGGCGTCAAAGTCGACAGTTAAGTCCGCCCCGTCCGCCAGAACGATATCATTAATCCCGTCAACAATTTTAGCCAACGTCATCTTATCGCCCGTGACAGTGAGGGTGGCAAGCTTAGTGGTAGGAGCAGTGAGACTGTTATAAACATCAGCACTAGAGGTTTCATTAGTCAAATCGAGTACGCCATTAGTCGCCGCGATGATTCTGCCGAAGTCGCCGCCGAGAGTGTAAGAATCAGTGACGGTGGGCAGCAGCTGTTGGTTAGTGACATTGAGGAGTCCCGCGTCAGTCTTGCGATATTCAATGTCGCCGACGGTGAATGTATCGCCCGTAGTAAGTTCGCCTATAGTAACCGCGCTATCAGTCACATCAACTGTCATATCGCCTGAAGTCGCAGTAATGACATTACCATTTGCAGTTATGGGAATATTCGTTGGAGCATTGATCGTGCCACTCGTGAGGGTGATTGAAGTTACATTGCTGATTGTGGGGGTAGTGCCCGTGCTGTCGATAGTGAACGCCTTCGAGGCCGTGACATTAAATGAAGCGTCGCCCGCAATAAGATTAGCTCCGGCCATTCTAAGGGGCAATGTAGCAATCACACCACTAACCGTTATGCTGGTCGGTATGGTATCGGAGCTAGCCCGCGTCATAGTGTAGGAGTTATCGCCCGTCTTAGCAATCGTACCGTATTTAACCGCCCTTGACTTGTTCGCAGGAATATTGACGACGTAAACATCATCAGCGGTGGTAGAATCAATCGTCAAGTTGCCGTCAATCTGCAGAATAGCCTTCCAGTCGGAGCCGCTCAAATCAGTCACGTTAGCCGAGGTGGTTATATTAGGATTAAGATTAGCCCCGTCAATCAACCCGATAGCGGTCCGAGTATAAGTAATCGTGCCGAGAGTAAATATATCCCCGACATCAATAGCCGAGATTGAAGATACCTTGCCTGCCGAGACGTTTGCAGTAACCGTGCCGTTAGTGGAAGCCAACGTATCATTGCCCGTCGTAGTGATAGAACTATCTTTAGCAATGGTAGCCGTGCCACTGTAGAGCGTCGAATCAGTTGCAGTAGAATCAATGATTAAATTACTTCCCGTGTAAGATTTATCGTTGGCAGTCAGCGTGCCTGAACCGTTAACCTTAGCGGCAAAATCAATCGTCAAGTCTGCCCCGTCAGCGATATTTACATCACTAATACCGTCGGCAGTTTTATTAAGGGTAGACTTGCCGTTATTGACAGTTAGGGTAGCAAGTTTGGTCGTCGGAGCAGTCAAGCTATCGTAGACATCAGCACTGGAGGTTTCCGAAGTTAAATCAAGGATACCGTCAGTGGCCGCGATAATGCGCTTAGATTCTCCGTCAAATGAATACGAATCACCTACACCCGCTATCAACTTCTGATTGGTCACATCAAGCAGCCCTGCCGCAACCTTACGATAAGTTACACCGTCTGCAGT
>JAFRSO010000082.1 GCA_017427545.1 Selenomonadaceae bacterium | reverse complement strand
TTGTCCATCTGTTGAGCCGCCTTGTAGAGGTTGTCGGTGTAGAAATAATTGCCCCAACCGTCGACATACATCGTGTAGCCTTCGGATAACAAATGCTGTTGAATTTTCGACATGGTTTCTTTCGCCACGTCGACGGAAAAGAGGTTGTCGTTGTCAAGGAAAGAGCGCGTGTAAGTTCCGGCCTGTTCCTTAAGATAACCTGTCGGCGTGCCGTCTTCGCCAAAAACAATTTCGCCGCCGCGCACTTCCCTTTTGAGAACCGTGCCATCTTTCGCCATAATTCCCGCGTTGACCAGACAAATCGTGTTCACCAAACCCTTATGGCCTTCCTCGTCGGCAAAATACATGGGAATATCGCTACAAATGGCGTCAAGCTGTTGACGGGTCGGCATATTTTTCAGGAAGTCCATCGTATTCCAGCCGAAGCCGAATATAGACGTTGCTCCTGTAGCTCTGGCCTTTTTGACGGCGGCAGGAACAATTTCCGTCAAAAACTGGTCAACACTTGCTTCCCTGTCGATAATCGTGCCGACTGAATGCATTCCGATACCTAGCGAATAGTGCGCATGACCGTTGCCGCATGAAGGCATAACCAGACCTTTGCCGCTGTAGTCAATAACTTCAGTTTTGCCCTTCTCGATAAATGCTTGAGCACCTTTCTTGTCCCCGACATAAATAAATTTGCCGTCCTTGACTGCGAACGCCTCGACAATTTTATTTCCTTCGGACGTGAAAATTTTTCCGTAAACGACGAGATCAGCCTTAGTCTTAGCCGCAGCGAACACTTCAACGGGAACAGTCATTGCCAACGCCGCCATCGACGCTGTTTTGATAAAGTCCCTTCGCGTTAAGTTTGACATAACGTCACTTCCTTTCAATGCGACGGCATTATAGCATATCGGCATAATAAAAAAAGCTTCGACATCAACCGAGGCGGCAGGTTTAATTTTAACTTTCGTAAACGTAGCGCAGGGCGTTCAAATTTTGAGTGTTCAAATCTTTGTGGCAGACGCAGCCTTTAGAGTTCAGCTCCATAGTTTGACGATTGCCCGCGGAATATTTTTCCCAGTGCGGGATAAATTCGTTGTCGGGATTGCCGGTCGCCGCAAATGCCGCCCACGTCGTTTGAACAGCCTTAACAAGATTCTGTTTCGGATTCGGCACAATGTGATCGCCGTTGTTGAAGGTATACGGCAAGTCAACCGCGTGACACGAGCGCAAATTTTCAATCGGCGACCACTCACTGAACAAATAATAGTACGTGTCGCCGAAATTCGATTGATATTCCGCCGCCAACTCTTGTCCGACGCGCCAATCCAACTGATTCATAAATTCGCCGTAAGTTTCTTCGGTATCAGGGCGATTTTTCAGCCACGCGCGATAAATTTCTTGCGGAGTGCGCAAATTGTACCGCGCAAGAAGCGGAGAATGTTTTTTCGGCTCTTCGCGAAGAATTTCAAATAAATTTTCAGCCATCATCAGGAAATAACGCCATTCGTCGGCAGTCGTGCCCGTCAAAAGTTTAATTCCGCGAGCCGAGCCGTTTTTTAATGCTTTGCCGGGGTCAAGCGGCAAATATTTCCCGTCGCAATTCGGAATGTAATCCGTAAGACGGCGACCGCGAGCCTCTGTAAGCTGAATGTAAGCATTTTTGAGTTCGGCGGTAGATTTTTTCATTAAATCGCGCATATTTTTCGCGCCGTTCATTTTAAGGAAGTCTTCGGCGATTTTCACAGATAATTCCGGCGTATTGTAAAGAAACAGCGAGCCCGATTGCGGAATTGCTTTTTGGAAAAGATTTTTTGCATCAGGAGCAACCAATAATAACATAATCGCAGTTGAGCCGGCACTTTCGCCGAAAACCGTAATATTATCGGGATTTCCGCCGAATTCAGCGATATTTTCCTTAATCCATTGCAAAGCCGCCACATTGTCTTTAATTCCGAGATAGCCGCTGTCTTCATAGGCAGAATCGAAGCTTGCGAAGTTCATAAAGCCGAAAACGTTCAATCGATACTCAATCGTAACCAAAATTACGTCATTTGCTGCCGCGAATTTGCTACCGTAATAAATCGGGTCGCTTGTGCTTTCAAACGAGAACGCTCCGCCGTGAATCCACACCATGACGGGCAAATTCTTGCCATTGCCGCGTTTCCAGATGTTCAGCGTCAAGCAATCTTCGCTTTGCGGTGTTGTAGATGAATCTTCTTCGCCGTCATCGATTTGAACGGCTCTGAAGCCGAATTTTTTCGCGTCGAAGGTCTTATTTGTCGGTTTCAGCGGTTGAGGAGCTTGCCAACGAAGTTTTCCTACGGGCGGTTGAGCAAAGGGAATACCCAACCACGTCTTGACGCCTTGTTTGTCAACAAAGCCGTTAAATGTGCCGTAACGAGTTTTGACGGTACAATCACTCGCCGCGAAAACGTTAATCGGCATTGAAATTGCCAACGCCGCCATCGACGCTGCCTGGATGAATTCCCTTCGCGTTAAATTTGACATAACATCACGTCCTTACATAGAAAAAACTTTTTGACCCTCGAAGTAGGTCGCCGCAGGTTTTGCGGTATGAATTTCCGTAACGGGACAAGTCAGCACATCTTTGTTGACGAGGAGGAAGTCAGCAAATTTGCCGGGTTTGATACTGCCGCGTTCGTTTTCCAGGAACATTTGCTTGGCAACGTTGATAGTCAGAGCTGTAAGAGCTTGTTCACGGGTGATGAGTTCTTCCGTCCACCACGGCTTAGCATGTTCAGGATAATAAACGCCCGTCAGTGCAATTTCCATAATGCCGAACGGGTCGTCAGGACTTCCGCTCAATGCGGGATAATCCGAGTGTGAAGAAATATTTACGCCGTTATCAAAGAACGACTTCATGGGATAGCCTTTATCTTTCATACCTTCGGGAAGTGTTATAAGCAATTCTTCTTGTAATTTGTCGTCAGCGTGGTGCCAAAGTAGACCTGCAACAGCTTGGATATTATGATCTGCCATGCGTTTATAATCTGACGGAATGACGCCGTATAAGTGGACAATCGCATTGCGCATTTCATTTTTGCCGCCGTTAATGTATGCGTTGACAACACGATTGACGCCCGCATTGCCCATTGCGTGTATATGCATCGTCAAACCGTTTGCATTGGCCTTGCGCGTAATGTAAGTGACTTCCTCTTCCGACCAGTTGGCAATACCCTGGTGACCGTCGGGATAAAGCGGCTCAACAAGTCCGGTACCGCTTTCAACTGTTCCGTCCACGAGGAGTTTAATCCATCTCGGCATTACTCGTTTGGAAGCAAATTTCTTAGCGGCAACTGCTCTGCTCAAAGCCTCATCTACGTCCATCCAGCTTTCAATTTCATAGGGCAGACCCAATACGAAATGCAACTTTCCTGCCTTGTCAAGCTGTTGAGCCGCCTGATAGTAATTGGTGTTCACAAAATAATTGCCCCAGCCCTCATGGTACATCGTGTAACCTTCGGACAACATGTGATGCTCAATTTCTGCCAAATTGGCTATTGCCCTGTCAAGGGAATACAAGCTTTCGTGATCAATGAATTGACGGACGTAGGTTTGAGCCTGTTCCGACAGAAAACCGGTAGGCGTTCCGTCAGCACCAATTTCAATCACGCCGCCGCGAATTTCTTTTTTGAGAACGGTGCCGTCTTCCGTCATGATACCGGCCTTAACCAGCATAAGAGTATTTGTCAATGCTTTGTGGCATTCGTCGTCCAAAAAATAAATGGGAATATCACTGCAAACGGCATCCAATTCTTGGCGCGTAGGTATATGCGACTGAAAGCTAAGGAGATTCCAGCCTTGACCAAAGACAGTCGTTGCACCTGTAGCTCTTGCCTTCTTGACTGCCGCGGGAAGAATTTCCGTCATGAACTTGCGCGAATCATCATCCATATTCACCATAGTACCGACTGTTGCGAGGGCGTAACCCAGCATATAATGAGCGTGACCGTTGCCGCATGAAGGCATTACCAGCCCTTTGCCGCTGTAGTCAATAATTTCAGTCTTGCCCTTCTCGATAAATGCTTGCGCTCCTTTCTTGTCCCCGACATAAACAAATTTGCCGTCCTTAACCGCGAACGCCTCAACAATTTTATTATTTTCGGACGTGAAAATTTTTCCGTAAACGACGAGATCGGCCTTAGTATTAGCCGCCGCGAAAACTTCAACGGGAACAGTCATTGCCAACGCCGCCATTGACGCTGTTTTGATGAATTCTCTTCGGGTTAAGCTTTGAGACATAAAACATCTTCCTTTCAAACTTTGAGGAAAATTTTATATTAAGGCCGCCTGAAAGTCAAAGTTTTATATTTTTTTCTGTGACAACTATACGGAGACTGCTCTCGAATGTACACAAAATTAATCCCCAAAAATTTTTCGTTTATCGTTGAAAAAATTTATTGAAACTCTTTCAATTAGTGCTATAATGTTTCGGTATTTGTTTCGAGAGTTTCTCTCTACTATTTAATGCGAAGGAGATTGAAATGGAAAACAAACCACAAGGTTCACTGGCGGGATTTTTGGTACCGTCAATCATCGGGATAATTTTATTTATGATTCCCGTACAATACGACGGGAGCTGGACAATCGTCGTTAAAATTATCGCGGACATGATTTCGGACGCGATTGGCGAATATCTGCCGGGCTTATGCGTCGTCATCGTCACGATTTCGGCGATTCTCGGCATAATTTTTCTCGGCAAGCCGAATTTCATCGCAACTTATCCGATTGTCGCCAACACTTTTTCCACGACGGCAATTTGGGTTGTGATTAGGATTTTCGGCGCAATTTTTATTTGGCTGACTTACCTCGGAGTTCAATCGGGCGAAGGTAGCGCGGGCGTCATAAGCTTGATAACTTCAGCTGATAACGGCGGCTTCGTGCTGAATGATTTGCTAAGCGTCCTCGTCGTAATATTTTTACTGGCGGGATTTTTACTGCCGTTGCTGTTGGATTTCGGATTGCTCGAATTTATCGGGGCAATGCTTACAAAAATTATGCGGCCGCTGTTCACGATACCGGGTCGCGCAGCTGTCGATTGTATCACGAGTTGGATTGGTGACGGCACACTCGGCGTCATGCTCACCGCCAATCAATACGAGGGCGGCTATTATTCCAAACGCGAGGCGGCGATTATCTCAACGACATTTTCCGCCGTGTCGATTACGTTTTCAATAGTCGTTCTGGCGCAAGTCGACCTGATGGAATATTTCGGGCTGTATTATCTTTTGATTTGCGCGATAGGAATTGTCTGCGCACTGATCTTGCCGCGAATCCCGCCGCTTAGCCTCAAAAAAGATGAGTATTTGGTTCCGGGCAAGGCAATGGGCGAATCACTCCCCGAAGGATATACAACGTCGTTTCAATACGGAATTGCGCTGGCTAAAGAGCGCGTCGCCGAACATCGCGGCTTTGAACAGTTCATGGAAGGCGCATTCAAAAATGCTGCGGGCATGTGGTTCGGAGTATTGCCGGTCGTCATGTGCATAGGGACGCTGGCATTGGTTTTGGCGAATCACACGACGATTTTTGACACGTTGGGCTTGCCATTCCTGCCGCTGTTGCAGATTTTGGACGTGCCTCAAGCCGAAGCAGTTTCCAAAACTATGATAGTCGGATTTACGGACATGTTTACGCCGTCGGTTTTGGCAGCGGGAACAATCACCAGCCCCATGGCAAAATTTATCGTGGCAGTCATTTCCGTAACGCAGCTGATTTATTTGTCGGAAGTCGGCGGGCTTATTCTCGGCTCAAAAATCCCCGTCAACCTCCCCGAACTTTTTATACTCTTCCTTGAGCGCACGATTATCAGTTTGCTGATTGCGGCACCGGTCTCGCACATGTTTTTTGCGGGCTAGGGATTAGGGTTAGGGATTAGGGAGCAGTAAAATCTAATCCCTGTTCCCTAATCCCTGTTCCCTAAGGAGTAAATTTTATGGATAAACCTATCGTCGGCGGGCAGGCGGTTATTGAAGGCGTAATGATGCGCGGCTTCGGCAAGGTTGCAACGGCCGTTCGCGAACCTGACGGCAATATCAACGTCCAAGTTAAAACCGTCACTTCGATAGCCGACCGCTTCCCGATTTTGAAATTACCTCTTCTGCGCGGAGCAGTGAGTTTATTCGAGTCGCTGATTTTGGGCATGAAGTCGCTGTCATTTTCAGCACAGGCGGCCGGTGATGAGGACGAGCAACTTTCCGACCGCGAATTAATCGCCACGGTAATTTTTGCAATCGCGTTGGCTTGCGTATTATTTTTGGCGATACCAACTTTCGCCGCGAAATTTTTCCGAACACTCACCGACGACCCGATAATTTTAAATTTGGCGGAAGGATTTTTGCGGCTGATAATTTTTCTGGCGTACCTGTTCGCAATTTCGCAAATGAAAGATATTCAGCGAACGTTTCAATATCACGGGGCGGAACATAAAACAATTTTCTGCTACGAAGCCGATTTGCCGCTGACCGTCGAGAACGTAAAAAAATTTCCGCGCCTTCATCCCAGGTGCGGAACTGCCTTTCTGTTAATCGTCATGCTCGTCAGCATTTTTGTATTCGCATTTCTCGGTTGGCCGGACTTATGGTTGAGAATTTTGTCGCGAATAATTTTATTGCCACTCGTGGCGGGGCTGTCGTATGAAATAATTCGATTCTCCGCCCGCTCAAAAAATTCATTCGTCAAGCTGGCAACGTTGCCGGGATTGTGGCTGCAGTATTTGACGACGCGCGAGCCTGACGACTCAATGATTGAGGTCGCGATAAAATCTTTGGAAGCCGTCACTCCTCAACAGACGGTATGACGATTTCTGGCGCGTCAAAAGTTTTGTCCAGCTCAAGAATTTTATCTTCAACGACGTTGTATTTTATGTGCTGATATTCTTTGCCGTCGAGTTGAGCACCGTCCGCAAGCTTAACTTTTTTATCCGCCTTGAGTTTGACGTTGCCGTAAAAGTCGACAATTTTTTCCTGCCAATTAAAAACCGCAGTGTCCGAATTTATCGCGACACTTTTTTTGTGTTCAAAGCTGACGTTGCCGGTAACTTCAGCAGTTTTCGTTTGCCACTGAAGATAGGCGCGCTCGCAGCTGAAATTATATTATCCTGCGTGAGTTTGACATGACCTTCCGCCCAACATTTTTGCTTGACGACGCTGACCAATGCCTCGTCCGCAGTAACAGTTGCCTTGAAGCCGTGATTGTTCGCCGCGACGTGAACATTGCCTTTCAAGACGTAAACGCCCCTGAAAATGTCAAAGTAAGTTTCGCCCGCAGAAATCTCCGGCATCTCCGCGAAAGTTTTACCTTGCGCAACGAAAATCATCAGCAATGCCAGCCCGAAAATTTTTAAAGCCTTCATGAAATTTCCCTCCTCATTAACTGAACGAAAATTAAAGTTGCGTCGACGACCGCCGCGATTAAAACGATCAGCACGATTGAATCCATTTCGACGCGCCCCGCAGAATTGAGTACCGGTGACGGGTGCAGGGAAAAGTACATGCGCGGGATTATAAATACCAGGAACGGTACCGTCAAGACGCTTAGCAGTGAGTAGACCGCCGAAACTTTCGCACGAGTTTTTTCATCAGAGACGGCCGCCCGCAATGTCAAGTACGCGCCGTAAATCAGAATCAGCACAAAAATTGTCGTCTGCCTGGGATCCCAATTCCAATATGCGCCCCAAGTCAATTTGCTGAAAATCGCGCCGCTTATCGTCGACAACAGCACGAATATAAATCCCAATCGCGCAGCCCTTGCACTCAATTTATCGAACGAAAAGTTAAACGTCCGTAAAAATTTCGCGGCGTAAAATGCGCTTACAAAAAATGCAATGACTGATACCCACGCTGTCGGCACGTGAAAGAAAATTATTTTTGCCAAATCGCCGAGACCTTTTATCGGCGGCACAAAAAAAATTATCGCCGCGACAATCGCAAGCGTCAACAAGATTAAAATTTTGTTCATGATACCTCACAAATAATCGAAGAGAATCGACGCCGCCGTTATCAAAATCAAGTCGAACACTGCAACGACGACGATTAAACTTATGTCGAACACTCCGCCCGCGAATGAAATTTCCGTCAGCCGGATTGCGGGCAGGAAAATTGGAAGTGTTATCGGGAAAAGCAAAATTGGGAACAATCCGCCCTTGACTGTCGCTGAAGTCGTTAAAGCCGCCGTTAAAGTTCCCGCCGCCGCAATTCCAATCAGCCCCAACAAAATCGTCATGAGCAGCAGGAAAATTTTTTCAACGGCGACATCGAACAGGATTAAAAATATCGGCAGGATAAAAATTGTCAACGCGGCCAGCGATAAGAATACGTAAATCATTTTGCCGAAAAGGATTGCTTGAGCGTCGGCGTAAAGTTTGAGCGTCGGGAGAGTACCGGCTTGCGCTTCATCGTCGAAAGTTCCCGATATACCCGCACTTGCCGCGAAGAATATCACGACCCAGAGTAATGCCGCCAAAAATTTTTCCTCGACGAAAATTCCGCCCGTCGATAAACTCAAACTCGCCACGGCAGTCAATGCGAACATCATCATTGCTGCGAAAGTTGCTCGTCGTCGCAAGCCGATAAGAAAATCTTTTCGGACGATTGCCGCGATTTGTTCAAAGCGGGAGTTGAATAATTTCATCGCAAATATTTTCCTCCGCCTTATCGTTCGTGGCAAGCAAAATAATTTTATCTGATTTGGCGGCTTGAATCTCGCTGAAAAATTTTTCGCGGCCGTCATCGTCAAGATTGGCAGTCGGTTCGTCAAGTAGCCAAATATCCGCGTCGACGCTCAAAAGAATTGCGAACTTTAGACGTTGCCGCATGCCCGTGGAAAAATTTTCTGCGCGGACATTGCCGAAAGTTTTCATGTCAAGCCCGACGCGTTCACCAAGCTCAAAAATTTTTTCGGCAGTTAAAGTCTGTCCTCTCAACTTCGCGAAAAAAAATAAATTCTCTTCGGCCGTCAAGTTGTCGTAAATTTTCATTTCAGGAGCGACAGCAGCAAGTTTTTTATCGGTGGGAAAATTCACTGCGCCGCTGTCGGGACGAATAATTTTTCCCGCGAGCTTGAGGAAAGTCGACTTGCCCGAACCATTCGCGCCGGTAATCCCGATAACTTTTCCGCTATGCAAATTCAGCGAAAGATTTTTGAACAGCTCATGCCGCCCGAAACTCAAACTCACGTCGTCGAAAACAATCACTGCAACATATCCTTATTGAGCCGCATCCACCGTTCACCGACCTCAACCAGACCGTCCGCTTGCATTTGCGAAATTTCCCGCGTCAATGCCGACCGATTACACTCCAACTCTTTGGCAAGCTGAACGCGTCCCGGCACTCGCACATACTCCGAATTTTGGCGGCGTTCACGTTGCAGCAGATATAAAATCACTCGTTCACGCAAAGTTTTTTGGCTAAGCAGTTCGACCTTTTGCATCATCAAAACATTTTTGCGGCTGAACGTCTCCAATAAATTTTTCATGACGATTCCGTGCATTCTGCCGAGTTTAGGGCCTGCCACTAGTAGCGCGCGATACGGCAGCCACATAATCACGGCGTCGGTTGTCAGCTGAACACTCGTTGCAACCAAATCTTCGCCGAGGATAGCCGAGACTGTCCCGAACATCGCGCCGCTTTCGAGTGAGTGACCGACCGATTCATTGCCGAGCCTGTCGAGTGCCAAAAGTTGAGCTTCGCCGCTGACAATCACGCCGATATTTGCATTGGGCGCGAAGGCCTCCAAAACTCTTTCGCCGCGAGGATAACTTTTTACCGTCGTGCCCGTAAACTTCATAAATTTTTCTATCTCGTCCGGCAATAAATCTTTAAAGAGCGGGACGCCGCGCAATTCTTCACCTGTCAACGCCGCTCACCTCCCGATAAAAATTTTTCCGATTATATCACGCCGAATTGTAGCACACTGTTATAAAAGTCACAATGCCTGCTTGAAAATTTCGACGACAACGATAAACTATTTAGGGAGCAATAAAACTAGTTCCTAGTTCCTAGTTCCTAAAAAGGAGTGATGACTGTGGAAATTTCGATTATCGGAGCGGGCGTCATTGATGTTTTGGCGGGCGCAGTTGATGAAAAAATTTTTTCGCGCTCTTCGACATCGACTGATTTTATAGAAATGTCTTTCGGCGGCGACGCACTTAATGAGGCGATTGTCCTTTCAAGGCTGGGCAAAAAAGTTCAGTGGATCAGCAAAGTCGGTGACGATGATGCCGGTCGCAGAATTTTAAACTACGCCGCAGAAAATAATTTGCCCGTCGATTGCGTGAAGGTTGAGGCGGGCTTGGAGACGGGCGTTAATATCGTTTTGGTTGATTCAAATGGAGAGCGGCATTTTTTGACAAATCCGCGCAGCAGTTTGCGGAAATTGTCGGAGGAAGATATTTTACCTCACGTTGACGGCATGGCGGAAATTGTCAGCTTCGCGAGCATGTTTGTATCGCCGCTACTTGACATTGCCGCGACGGAAAGAATTTTCAGGCGGATAAAATCCACGTCAAGAATTTTGGCATTTGACACGACGCGTCCGAAGAATAACGAGACTTTGGACGACTTGTCGACGATACTTCCATACGCCGATTATTTTTTCCCGAACGATGCGGAGCTTGCGACATTGACGGGCGAGAGTGACATCAATAAAAATATCGCGGCGTTGCTCAATCACGGGCTGAAATGTGCGGTCGTCAAGCGCGGCGGTAAAGGTTGCATTATCGCCACGAAAGATGAGCGGCTTGAAATTCCCGCTTGCCCCGTGAAAAATGTTATCGACACGACGGGCGCAGGTGATTGTTTTGCTGCGGGATTTTTATATGCCTTGTCGGAAGGTTGGCCGCTTGAAAAGTGCGGACGTTTTGCCTGCACAGTCGCGAGCCTTTCCGTTGAAAAAGTCGGAGCAGTCGCGGGTGTGACTTCATTGGCGGCGGTCATGCGTCGCGGGAATAGCGGTTAGCTGTTAGCTGCTAGAAAAATTCTAACCACTAACCACTAATCACTAAAAGGGCGGGGATTTTTTTTTGGTATCATAGGAAAAATTTTTCGGGGAGTGTTCGGGGGAGTGATATTCACCATTTGTATTCAAAAAAATCATCGCGCTCAAATGCCGGAATAAAAACAGTGATTATTATAATATTTAAATTTCTGTTGCTGTATTCAACGAGATAACCGTCGGGCGATATAAAAACATCGTCCCAATCTTCATCTTCTTTGAGTTTTGGATCAATTTTCCAAGCATCGTTGAAATTCATACCGGTGTGAATCCCATTTGGAAGACTTCCCTCGAAATCCTCGCAAAGACAAATCTTGAAGAGTTGATTTTTCACAAAACAGAGTTCGACAGCCGAATGTTGTGGGTTACTGCCTTCTTTGCAAATGACGATAACAGTCCAAGGACAAAAATCACCGGTCTTCTTCCAAATTTCTTCTGTATACGAAATATTATGCTCTTGAAGAAGAGCTTTAACTTCATCGTAAGAAGAATCGAGCTTGAAAATTCCCGTGCCAACATATGGTATGATCGGCGTTGTTAAGTCAATCATCATCATCCCTCCTGAAAATCATACGCGCTTTTTCGTTGTTGCCGGGTACGTATTCTTTACGATTACCGTCGATAACTTTAATTTTACTATCGTTTGAAGTACTGATTTTTACATAAGGCACATTGCCATGATGCCTACTCCCGTCAGGCGAAACTTGAATTTGGTCGATATTGCGCTCTTTTTTCGGGTTGGTTATCTCAATTATTTGCGCTGTGGATTCCTTATTTTCGACGGGCGTATATTAAACTCGTAGCCGTTATCCTTGAGCATTTCGGCGATTTGTTCGACGGATTTGCCCATAAATTCTTCGCGGTGAGCTTTGATTCCTTCATAGGTTACATGTCCGTTGTTATCGAAGAGCGGCGGAGTTGAACCGCCTTTGCCGTTCGCGCCGCTTTAATCAATTAGGAGTTAGGAATTGAGACGAGCTTTTCATTCCTCATTACTAATTTCTAATTCCTAATTAACAATCGAGACATGTCGAGAAACTGCGAAGTGACGAAAAATTTTTGCAGCTCTCCAAGGTTTTGCCGTCGAATTTGTAATCATGTTGATAGAAATGAACGAAAGCATTTACGAAAAAATTTTTGTTACCGCATTTCATCTGACGATTGTAAATTGCTCGCGCTTCAGTGTAGGAAACGAGTGCTTGCGGAAAACGGAATACCATTGCTGCTCTCGGAAAAAGTCGCGCCTTTCACCATGAACGCGTTTCAAACGTCTCTGCAATCAGCCTTGATTTTTGTTTCGTTAGTCATAATTGACCACGCTCCTTAAAATTTTTTGCGCTGATTGTAGCGAACGCAGAAGCAGAAGTCGTTGTATGAAAGTTGTAATTCAAAGGAGGTAATTTATGTTTTTTGCTGATTATGTAACCATTTTGAAAGAACATTTCAAGCAACCAATTTCCAATGACGAGTTGTGCGGAATACTTTTCGACGCAATAATTTTGTCGGCAGATTTAAAAAATCGTAACGGCGAAATTTTGACTGTCGACAAAGCGGAAGTCAGCCGCATAATGAATCTAAGAAAAAATATCCCAACAGCTTTGCAAGAGCACGTTTGGGATAAAAAAGTTCAAGCCGAACTTGAAAATTATTTTGAGCAACAAATAGTTTCGGAGCTTGTCCCCGATACGTCGGATTTACTGCATCAGTTGATGAATTTGATTGAGGAAGACGAAAATATTTCATCGGAGAATAAAAATAAATTTCGTCTCTTGGCAAAACAAAAATCGATAGCTTTGTTTTTGGCAGAGGCGTTTTCTTATGTCATAAGGCAAAAAAATAAACTTGTACGTAAAAGTATCAATAAATCGGAGCGTCGCACTTCTGTTCAAGAACTTAGAAATCAAATCTTTCAACTGTATGGTGAAATTTCATTGCCGACCGACGAGGAAAAATTAAGCATGTTGTCTGAAAAATTATATTGGTCAAAAGAAATTTTCATCAGAAGATTTAGCGTTCCCGTTAAAATCAGTGAACGAGTTAAGAAAAAAATTCGAGATTTTGCCGAAAAAATTCGATTTGATTTGCCCGAAAAATTTTTTGACTTGCAAGGAATAAGACGCGGCTTGATTTTTGACAGAGGAAAAATCATCGGTAGCAATTATGGCAAGATGAAGTTTGAAAAAATTAAATCGTTAGTTAGGGCAATAAATCTTTACAGGGAAAATTTTAATCGTCGACCTTAAAACCTCTGCGCAAGGAAAAAATTTGCGGCGAGGATTTTTTTTTGGTATCATAGGAAAAATTTTTCGGGGGTGATAGCTTTGTTCGGATTCTTGAAAAGATTTTTGGGCGACAACAACGACAAGGAAATTAAGCGTCTGCAAAAGACCGTTGATAAAATTAACGCGCTGGAGTCGAAGTTTCAGAATTACACGGACGATAAATTGAGCGGCGCGACAGAAATATTTCGTGAACGATTGCAGGCGGGCGAGACGTTGGAACAAATTTTGCCGGAAGCGTTCGCAATTTGTCGAGAGGCGTCACGACGAGTTTTGGGCATGAGGCATTTCGACGTTCAACTTATGGGCGGCATGTGTTTGCATGAAGGCAAAATCGCCGAAATGAAAACTGGTGAAGGTAAAACTCTCGTGGCGACGTTGCCGGTTTATCTCAACGCGCTTGAAGGTAAAGGCGTGCACATGGTTACCGTCAACGATTATCTTGCCCGCCGCGATTCCGAATGGATGGGGCAACTGTATCAGTTCCTCGGATTGACGGTCGGTTTGATTTTGCACGACATGGATTTTCCCGAAAGAAAATTTGCTTACAGCTGCGATGTCACTTTCGGCACGAACAATGAATTTGGCTTCGACTATCTGCGCGACAATATGGTTGTTCAGCAAGACCAAATGGTTCAGCGGCCGTTGCATTACGCGATAGTTGACGAGGTTGACTCGATTTTGATTGACGAGGCTCGCACGCCGCTGATTATCTCCGGCCCCGGTGCGAAGTCAACGGAAATGTATTCGGTTATGGCGCGGGCAGTTGCGAACTTGAGAGAGGGCGAAGATTATAAAGTCGACGAGAAGCAAAAGACCGTTGCTCCGAATGATGAAGTCGTCCCGAAGATTGAAAAATTTTTGGGGATTCAAAATCTCTACGCGCCGGAAAATATTGAGCTTTCACACTGCTTTACAATGGCGTTGCGTGCAAAGGCTCTCATGAAACGCGACCGCGATTACGTCGTGCGCAATGATGAAATTATAATCGTCGATGAATTTACCGGCCGATTGATGACGGGGCGCAGATATTCCGACGGACTTCACCAGGCGATTGAGGCTAAAGAGGGCGTCAAGATTCAGCGCGAATCACAGACGCTGGCGACGATAACTTTCCAGAATTATTTCCGCATGTACGACAAGCTTGCGGGCATGACGGGTACTGCCAAGACTGAAGAGGACGAGTTCCTCAAGATTTACAAACTGCCCGTCGTCGTCATTCCGACAAATAAACCCGTTCGACGCACCGATCACCCCGATGTTGTCTACAAGAATAAACGCGCCAAATATCGCGCCGTGGCAAATTTGGTTGAGGAAGTTCACGCCAAAGGTCAACCCGTCCTAATCGGCACGACTTCGATTGAGCAATCCGAAGAGTTGAGCGGCTATCTTAAAAAGCGCGGCATACCTCACAGCGTCCTCAATGCGAAATTTCATGAGAAAGAGGCGCAGATTGTTGCTGACGCGGGGCAACGTGGCGTTGTGACGATTGCGACGAATATGGCCGGCCGCGGCACTGATATTAAACTCGGCGAAGGTGTTCCGGAACTCGGCGGATTGTTCATAGTCGGCACGGAGCGTCATGAATCGCGGCGCATTGATAATCAGCTGCGCGGTCGTTCAGGTCGTCAAGGTGATCCGGGCGAGTCAAGATTTTATATTTCGCTGGAAGATGATTTAATGCGGCTGTTCGCGTCGGAGACAATCAGCAAAGTCATGGATAAGCTCGGCATGGAAGAGGACGAGCCGATTGAGCACACGCTGATAACCAAGTCGATTGAACATGCGCAGAAAAAAGTTGAGGCGCGGAATTTTGACATACGCAAGCACGTTTTGGAATATGATGACGTTATGAATCAGCAGCGCGAAATTTTATATGGTGAGCGGAAGAAAATTTTGCGCGGGGAAAATTTGCGGGACAATATCCGCGGCATGGTCAATCACATCATCAAGCAGGAAATGAATCAGTACGCGAACGAAAAACTTTATCCCGAAGAGTGGCAACTTGACGAGCTGGTTAAGGACGCGGAGAAAATTTTTGCGCCGATTGGAGCGTTGAAAGTTTCGGAGCTTGAAAAGATGAGCCGCGACGAACTCAAGGAGCATTTGGAAAAATTAGCGGAAGATACTTACCGTCAGCGTGAGGCAACTTTTACGGAACCGGTTATGCGGGAGCTTGAAAAAGTCGTCATGCTGCGAATCGTCGACAATAAATGGATGGAGCATCTCGACCACATGGACATGCTGCGCGAGGGAATCAATCTGCGGGCTTACGGTCAACGTGCGCCGCTCGTCGAATACAAAATTGAGGCGTTGGCGATGTTCGAGGAAATGGAAGGCGCAATCCAAGATCAAATCGCAACGACGATGTATCACGTGGCGATAGTTCAGCAGGAGCCGCCGTCTTCGGAGCAGGAAGAAAATTCCGAAGATACGCCGCCGGAACCTTCAGCAAAAGATATTCGCGAGGCTGAATCGGTCGTTCGACGTGAGCAGGCGAAAGTTGAAGACCGTTTGCAAACGGCGAGGGCTTCTCATGGTGACGATGTTTCACCTGCCGAAAGTCAGAAGCGTGCCAAAAATGCCGACGGTAAAAAAATCGGGCGCAATGATCCTTGCCCTTGCGGTTCAGGAAAGAAATATAAAAATTGCTGCGGACGCAATAAGTGATTAGTGGTTAGCTGTTAGCTGAAACCTAATAGAAATTGGAGGTTATGACATGGAAAAGCTTGGAATTTTGGCGGGAGCCGGAAAGTTGCCCGTCGAATGTGCTCGCGCCGCTCAACAACTCGGATATGAAGTTTATGCCGTCGGATTGTTGGCAGGCAGCGACCCGCAAATTGCACAGTTTGCAAAGGATTATCAATTTATCAGCGTTGCACAACTTGAGGCGATTTTAAATTACCTCAAGCAAAATCAAATTCAGCAAGTCACGATGATTGGCAAGGTGACTAAAGAACTTTTATTCAACGGCGCAGTAGTGCCCGATGCCCGAATGTTGCAGCTGATAATGTCCCTGCCCGACAGAAAAGACGATACGATTATGATGGCATTTGTCCGCGAGCTGGTGAAGGCGGGAATTCAAACCTTCGACCAAACCGCGCTGATTAGAAAACTCATGCCGCGTCGCGGGACAATCACTCAACGTGAACCGACTGATCAAGAACGCAAGGATATGGATTTCGGATTCAGAATCGCCAAGGAACTCGGAAGACTTGACATCGGTCAAACGGTCGTCGTAAAAAATCGTGCGGTAATGGCGTTGGAGGCAATCGAGGGAACGGACGCTTGCATTGAGCGCGGCGGACTTTTGGCGCATGGCGGAGCAGTCGTCACAAAAGTTTCAAAGCCTCAACAGGATAATCGCTTCGACGTGCCGACGGTAGGTTATCGGACGATTGAGCAAATGGCGAAGGTCGGCGCAACGGCATTGGCAATCGAGGCGGGCAAAACTCTTTTGGTTGAGCGGGCGCAAATGGTTGCCTTAGCCGACGCCAAAGGAATTTCAATCGTTGCAATGTGATCATGAAATTTCCGCAGTGTGAAATTTTCTCTCCGACCGACGAGCCTGAAATTTTATTCATCAGCGGCGGCAGAGTTCCAAGCCGTGAATGGTTTTTGAAAGTTATCGGCGGGCGGAAAATTTTTTGCGTCGACAAGGGCATTGAGCTTTGCCGAGCGTGTGAAGTCGTCCCGAAAATTTTAATCGGCGACTTTGACAGCGCGAATCAATCTGCCGTCGAATGGGCGCGTGCTAAAAATGTTCGCGTCGAAAAATATCCCGTCGATAAAGATTTCACTGACACGCAACTTGCCTTGAGCAGAGCCGCTGAAATTTTCGGCGAACACGTCGCGATTTTGACGGGAGTTTTCGGCGGACGCGTCGATCACCTTTACAGCACGATTTTTACTTGCGCGGCGATTGACAGAAAAATTTTCCTTGCCGATGAGCGCGAAATTATTTTCTACGTCAAGGGCGGCGAATCCGTCGAAGTGAATTTTTTTCGGAGACCGCTGGCCGTATCATTGTTGCCGATAACTTCGACTTGCGAAGGCGTCACGACGAAAAATCTTCATTGGGAGCTTGACTGCGCGACCTTGACGCAAAATTTCCCGAACGCAACGAGCAACCGCATTGATGACGACAAAATTTTTTTGAGCGTCGGACGCGGCACGTTGGCAATATATTTCTGCTTCGACGAGTAAAAAATCCCCCGCAATGTCGCAGGGGATAATTTTTTTGCCGAAAATTTTTCAGCCGAGAATAAATTTCTTGTTGTCGAGAACTTCAGCGGCAGGTGAACATGCCGGACAATCGCAATACTTCGCACCGCCGGCTTTGAGTTCATCAGCATGAGCGGCGAATTTTTTTTGCACCTTCCGCCCCGAAAATTTCAACGGCGCGTTCGGAGTGTGCGAAGGCAACCAGCCCGTCAATCGGCATGATGTCCGCTTCAATTTCGGCGATAAGATTTTGAGCAGCGACTTTTTCATCAGCCGTGCCCACCGCGTCGAGATACGTCGCAGAAACTGTTTTCAATTTCGGGTAGCAATTCGGAGCCGCCGCCATCGCCTTGACCTTTTCAATCACAGTTTGCTTGTCCATGATAAAACCTCCAAGAAAATTTTAAGCCGTGCGAGACTTCAACGCTTCGTCAATCGCAATCGACAGTTGGTCGGCGCAACTGGTACCGCGTCCGCCGCAAGGATTGCCGCGCAAAATGTCAGCGATTTCCTTAGCGTCCTTGCCTTCGACGAGTCTGCCGATTGCCGGAAGATTGCCGGGACAGCCTCCAAAAAATTTCACGTCATGCAAGCGATTTTGCTCGTCCAAGCTGAAAAAAATTTTCTTCGAGCAAACGCGTTGCGGATCAAAACTGTAACTTTCCATTAAAACATCTCCTTTGACGTTGAATTATATTTACCGTCAATCACCCCGTCAATCACTCCGCAAAAAAATTTATCGGGCGTTCGATTTGCGGAAACGGTTCATGAAATCGGCGAGAGCTTCCGCACCCTCAATCGGCATGGCGTTATAAATCGAGGCGCGCATACCTCCAACCGAACGATGACCTTTCACGCCGCTCAAATTTTCTTCCAACGCTTCGGCGACAAATTTTTTCTCCAAGTCTTCAGTCGGCAGACGAAAAGTCACATTCATGAACGAGCGCGAATCTTTATCGGCATGACCGCGATAGAATCCGTCGGAAGTGTCAATCGCGTCGTAAAGAATTTTGGCCTTGATTGAATTGCGACGCGCCATTTCCTCAAGACCGCCGCAATTTTTAATCCACGCGGCAACTTTTCCGACCATGTAAATGCTGAACGCGGGCGGCGTGTTGTAAAGAGAATTTTTCTTGTAAAACGTATCGTAGCGGAGCATCGTCGGGAGATTCTCCAAACTATTTTCGACAAAACTTTTCCGCGCGACGACAATCACGACACCTGCCGGGCCGAGATTTTTTTGGACGCCGGCATAAATCAGCGAAAATCTTTTGAAGTCGACGGGGCGGCTAAGCATATCGCTTGACATATCGGCGAAGAGCGAGACATTTCCCGTGTCGGGGATATAATGAAATTCCGTGCCGTAAATCGTGTTGTTGTAGCAGACGTGCAGATAGGCGGCGTTGGGATTAATTTTGAGTTCGGCTTGAGTGGGGACGCGGCAGAAATTTTCATCTTTGGTTGAGGCGGCCACTTCACCGACGCCCAAAATTTTTGCCTCCTTGAAAGCGTTGCTGGAAAAAGTTCCGCTCAAAACGTAAGAGCCGGGCTTATCCTTCGTGGCGAAATTCATTGGAATCATCGCGAATTGCAATGACGCGCCGCCTTGAATAAACAAAACGTCGTAATCGTCGCCGAGGTTCATCAGCTCCAAAATATCGGCCTTGGCTTGATTGTGAACTTTTTCGTAGGGCTTGGAGCGGTGGCTGATTTCGATAATCGACATGCCGGTTTCGTCGAAGTTCAAAAATTCCGCTTGAGCCTCCTGCAAAACTTCCAAAGGTAAAGTTGCGGGGCCGGGATTGAAATTATAAACTCGTTTCATTGAATCTCCTCCAAAAGTTTTTAATGATTGATTCTTCGCCCGCCAAAGTTCCCCTGCAAAAATATTTGACTTAATGCCCGCCGAATGATAAATTACAGAAAAAATTTGCAGGTGATGAACGTGGCACAGTTAATTGAATTCAACATGCAAGAAGATTCGCCGTTCGAGAGTGAGCCGCAACTTTTGGGCGTATATCATTGGAGCGGCGAAGGTTTGCGTTCTATGCACAAGCACGACGACCGCTTGGAATTGAATTTTATTTTATCGGGCAACGGTACACAAGTTATTGACGGCGAACTTTGCAACGTTCAGGCGGGCGATGTTTTGATTCACAATGCGGGCGTCCTTCACGACGAAAGCTTGATGGTTTGCTCAAATCTTGATGCCTGGTGCATTGCCGTTAAAAATTTGAAGTTGCCCAATCGCCCCGTCAACGAACTTGTCCCGAAAAATTTTTCTCCGCGAATTCCCTGCCAAACCGTCGCTAAAGAGCTTGCCAAACTTTATCCGCTCGTCCAACATTACGCTCAACAAAAAGACAGCTATCAAATTGCAAACGATCTTGCCCGCTCAATCGTCCTAATCGTTTACAAAGTCATTAATTCGGCCGCCCTCGACATGACCTATAAAAAAAATCTTATCGTTGAACATGTGAGGAATTACATTGAAAATCATTACGCCGAAAATCTTGACTTCACTCAATTCAACAAGATGTTTCACTACGCCGACAAATATGTTGAGCGGCTTTTCAAAAAGGTAACGGGCTATTCGCCGAAACAATATGTCGTTCGTCGACGAATCGGCAAGGCTCAATGCTATTTGATTTATACTTCCTTGAGTGTTACGGAAATTTCATCGCGGGTCGGCTATGATGATCCAAATTATTTCAGTCACAAGTTCAAAAAAATTATCGGGATGTCGCCGTATATTTATCGCCAAAAATGGCGCGAGTTGTCAAGCGGTTCAGTTCCCTCCGATATATGAAAAAATCCCCGTCGATTTTTTGACGGGGAAAATTTTATCTTAAGAAATGTCGTGTTCAGAAAAAGTTTTTTACTGCGGCGGTGAGGATAATTCCAACAGAACATACGCCTGCAAAAATCGTCAATGCCATTGCATAAATCTTGTCGCCGTCAAATTTTTTATTGGTCTTCATGATTAATCGCTCCTTTGAATTTGCTGATTTTCATTTACTCGGATTTGTTATCCTTTTGACAATGCGAATTATATCAGCGTCAAAAAAAATTACCTTGACGCTCTTGACAAGATCATTTTCAAAAATTGTTGTCGTGACGCCATCTAAAAATTTTTGTAACGGAAAATTAGGACGTTTTGGCTTTAGCAAAGTGCTTGATGATTTTTTGACAAGCCGCCATTGTAATGGTAAATTATTTGCATTAACATATCGGAGATGATTGAATGATTTTCGATTCACACATACACACGAAATTTTCGGCTGATTCGGAAATGGTTGCCGCCGACGCACTTACCAAGGCGGAGAGGTTAAATATCGGCGTCGTCTTCACGGAGCATTTCGACTACGGCGTTGAGGTTGACGGCAAGAAATTCACCTTCGACCCCGCCGCCTACATGAACGAGTATAAAAATTTTCGCGGCGATAAAGTTCGTTTAGGCGTGGAAGTCGGCTTGAGGAAAGCGGCTCGTGTTGCGAAGGAAAAATTTTTGTCGCGGGCAGATTTTGATATGGTTATCGGCTCAATTCATCTCGTCGACGACCTGGATATTTACTATCCCGAATTTTACGCGGACAAGGATAAATCGACGGCTTATAAAAAATATTTTCGGCAGATGGCGGAGGAAATTGAGTTGGCGGACTTCGACGTTTTGGGGCATATCGATTACATTTGCCGCGCAGCACCTTACGACGATCCCGAAATTGATTACGCGACATTTGCGGCGGAGATTGATGAGGTTTTGAAAATTGTCGTCGACCGCGGAAAAATTTTGGAGCTGAACACTCGCCGCTTCGATAAAACTCGTGCCATTGAGGAGCTTGTGCCCGTCTATAAAAAATATCGCGAACTCGGCGGACGTTGCGTAACGATTGGTTCGGACGCCCACAGAGTCGCGGCTGTCGGAAAATATTTTGACCGCGCGTTGGAATTTGTTCATGAGCTGGACTTGACGCCCGTGACTTTTCATGAACGCGGGCTTGAAAAATTTTGAGCCGTGTGATATGATTCTTTCGGCTTGAGGTAATTTACTTGAGCCGCAAATAGGAAGGCAGCTCGAGGAGGGAAAGTTTATTCTTTCCTCGTTAGTTAAATGTTATGACCAGACGATTTGTGAGTTATACTCGTATGGTTTAATTAATTTTGAGGTATGTAAGCAACGCAAATGGGGAGGCAGTCCGATGTTGGCCCGTCGACTCCTTCCTCGTCAAATGATGATTATGAGGTTATTGAGCCGGGCGTCGCTCGGCTATTTCTTTCCTTTGAGGTATGTAAGCAACGCGAGGACGAACCTTCCGCCCGAAAACAGTAAGTCGAGTAAGTCAAAGATGAAATCCATACGCGTCACCCCCTTCCCCGAGGAAGAAAGCCGACACATCGAACTGCCTGTTGTAAAAACTATATCACACGTTCAGAAATATTTCAAGACAGAAATCAACCGTTCAAGTATGCTACGCTTGAGCGGTTAATTTTTTGGAGGGAGAGCTAATGAAAAATTTTTTGGCAAGACAGAAGCAGGAAGGATTCTTTGCGATAAGGTTCAAGTCGGCGGCGGGAAAATTTACGGCGACACAACTTTTGGCGATTCGTGAGCTGGCGGAAAAATTCGGCAAGGGTTTTGTCAATCTGACATCGCGGCAAGAAATTTCCGTGCCGTTCGTGAGGAAAGATGACTTC
This sequence comes from Selenomonadaceae bacterium, assembly GCA_017427545.1. GTDB lineage: Bacteria > Bacillota > Negativicutes > Selenomonadales > Selenomonadaceae > Quinella. Next base: position 4,466 of record JAFRSO010000082.1, on the reverse strand, counting down.
GAGGCGATAGAAAAATTTTGCGCGGAACATGAGCTGAAAATTTCACCGATAGGGACGATTTTTAAACAGGTGACGGCTTGTCAGGGGACGCAGAGTTGTCCGGCGGGGATAATCGATTCGCCGAAGATAGCCTTGGAGCTTGAAAGTCGATATGGCGGCCGCGAACTTCCGAATAAAATTACGTGCGCAGTGACGGGTTGCCCGAATAATTGCATGAAGGTCGACGCTAACGACATCGGCATTAAAGGTGCCGTCGAGCCGAAAATTTTTCAGGATAATTGCATTTACTGCGGGGCGTGTGCTAAAATTTGTCGGGTCGGCGCGATTGAAGTTGACCGCGCTAAAAAATCTTGGACGATTGATCGCGACAAGTGCATTAACTGCGGGCGATGCGTCAAGGTTTGCGGAAAATCTGCACTCCGCGGCGAAGTCGGCTATAAAATTTATTTCGCGGGACAAGACTTTCTTCCGCTGATTCACGACGAAGAGACGCTCTATAAAATCGTTGACGCGGCGTTGAAATATTTCGCTGAACATGCCAACCCTCGTGAACGCCTCGGCAAAATGTTCGAGCGGCTCGGCATTGAAGATTTAAAAAAATTTTGTTGTAAGGAATAACTGACATGAAGATTTTTTCTTTTGGCCAAGGCGGCTCGCTGTTCGCAATGCTTCAACGATTCGGCAAGGCGTTAATGTTGCCGATAGCGACATTGCCGGCAGCGGGACTTTTACTCGGCATAGGCGGCACGCTGTCCAATCCCAACACGCTGCAAGCTTTCGGATTTTTGGACATCAGGTGGATACAAATTATTTTCTTGCTCATGGAGTCGGCGGGCGAAATAGTTTTTAATAACTTGCCGGTATTATTTGCCGTGGGATTATCGACGGGGCTTTCACGTCAAGATAAAGGGACGGTCGGACTTGCCGCGATTTTGTCAATGCTGATAATGAACGCGACGATACATACCGCGCTGGATCTTACGGGAAAATTGGTGGAAGAAAATATGTCGAGTGTGGGACAAGGCATGTGTCTGGGAATTCAAACGTTGGAGACGGGTGTTTTCGGCGGAATGTTGGTAGGCATAATGGTTTACTGGCTCCACGAAAAATTTTACAAAACGAAATTGCCGACGTATTTGGGATTTTTCAGCGGCTCACGTTTCGTCCCGATAATTTGTGCGTTAGCGTCAATTTCACTGGGAATTTCAATGTATGTAATCTGGCCGGGCTTTCAATTGGTGATTTCAGAATTCGGCGGGCTGTTCAAAGATACGGGCTATATCGGCACGCTGTTTTACGGATTTTTCCTGCGAATGCTCGGTATCTTCGGCTTGCACCATATATTTTATCTGCCGTTTTGGACGACGGGTTTGGGCGGCAGTGAAATTATCAACGGTCAAATCGTCGAGGGCACACAGAGAATTTTTTTCGCGCAACTAAGCGACCCTTCCACGGTGAAATATTACGAAGGCATTTCGCGATTCATGTCGGGCAGATTTATAACGATGATGTTCGGGCTTATCGGGGCGGCCTTCGCAATGTACAAAACTTCCAAGCCGCAAAATAGAAAAATCGTCGGCGGTATGTTATTCTCCGCCGCGCTGACATCTTTTTTGACGGGAATAACAGAGCCGCTTGAATTTTCATTCCTGTTCGTGGCACCAATGCTTTACGTCCTGCACGCATTTTTTGACGGCTGCGCGTTCATGCTTGCACACATATTCCAAATCACAATCGGTCAAACATTTTCGGGCGGGCTGATTGATTTTATCTTATTCGGCATTGCGCAGGGCGAAGCTAAAACGAATTGGCTTTACGTCCCGCTAATCGGTGTACCGTGGTTTTTCCTGTATTATTTTTCGTTCAAGTTTCTGATTGAAAAATACAACTACAAGACGCCCGGTCGTGATGAAGATTTGTTGGAGGAAAAAGTTTTGAGTGACGACGAACAAACTAAGCTGATCATATCGGGGCTGGGCGGTCGAGAAAATATTTCAGATTTTGATTGTTGCATAACTCGTTTGCGCGTGACGGTAAAGGACGCTTCCCTTGTCAACGATGAAACTTTGAAGTCGAGCGGTTCACATGGCATTATCAAACAGGGCGTCGGCGTTCAGATTGTTTACGGTATGCACGTCACCAACATCAAAAATAATCTTGACGAAGCGTTGAAATAATTTGTGCGCAGACTCAATCATTATCACGTTGGAGCAGATATTCTGCGGGCTTGCCGAAAATTTCTTCGAGCATTGAAACCTGTTCTTTCGTGAAATTTTTTTTGCCACGCATTTTGGCAGAAACAGCTACTTTCGTAATACCTAAAAGTTTTGCCAACGCCGTATATGTGAGTTGATGTTTATCCATTTCGGCGATTAAGTTTTTGTAGGACGTTTCGTGACGTCCCCTCACAGAAAGTTTTATTTTCGCCTCCTTCGTCAAACTGTTTCCCATATGCCACGCGGATAATTTTGCTTTTGCTTCAGGTGGTTGCTTTTTCCCACGATTGCCTGCCCCAATTTTTGCGCGGTGTTCGGGCGATTTTTTACGACCTTTGCCCGCCACAGAAATTTTCGTTCGTACTTCGTCACACGGGCTACCGCCTTCGCCACCTTCTGTGAGATTGTAACCGTTGGGAGCCATTGTATTGCGTGACTTGATGAAATGTTTTTCCCAATGATCGAGTTCCTCTTTGCTTGCGCACTCCTTCAAAATGTCGATAACGAAATTTTCCGCCCCGTGAGCACGAATCACTCTGCCAACGAAAGTATCATCTTTTGTGTGTCTTTTAAAACGTGCTTTAACCGAACGAATTGTTTGCCCGACATACTCTTTATCGTTCGTACCGTCAATCAGCAAATAAATTACCCCGTAAACTTCCATAAATATCCGACCTTTCGTTTGACTTCACAGCGCGAGCATGTTAAAATTTTTAAAGCGAATACAAAGCTTTGCGGTTTTGTTTGAATTGTTTTGTGACAGTTCAAGTTTAACACGCAGAGCTTTTTCTTGTCAATCGAAGAGTTTTTTTGACTTAGAAAAAGTTTTCGTGTAAAATCCTTTCCGTAAATCTTGCTTCGGAAAGGAGCTTAATATGGAAAAATTTTTCGAGTTAAAAGAGCGCGGCACCGATGTACGAACGGAAATTGTAGCAGGAATTACCTCATTTGTAACAATTTCGTATATACTCGCGGTCAATCCGATGATCCTCGGCGCGTCAGGCATGGACACCGGAGCCGTCTTTACCGCAACAGCTCTGGCCAGCGCGTTTGCAACTCTTATTATGGCAACTTATGCGAATATGCCATTCGTTTTGAGTGCCGGCATGGGACTCAATGCTTACTTTGCCTACACGGTCGTAATCGGCATGGGTTACACGTGGCAACAAGCTCTTGCGGCTATCTTCGTCGAAGGTGTCATTTTTATTTTCCTCTCGCTCGTCAACATTCGCGAGGCAATCTTCAACGCAATTCCGCCGTCACTGAAAATCGCGGTGTCGGTCGGCATAGGACTATTCATAAGTTTTATCGGCTTGCAAAACGCGCACATCGTCGTAGCGGGGCCGACGCTCGTAACGCTGTATTCGTTCAAAAGCTCTGTCGAAGGCGGAACATTTCAATCCGAAGGCATAACGGTTTTGTTGGCATTGATCGGATTGTTGATAACGGCGTTCCTGTTGATTAAAAACGTCAAAGGCTCGGTGCTCTTCGGAATAATCTTGACGTGGGGATTGGGCATGATTTGCCAGGCAGTCGGACTTTACGTCCCCAATCCCGAAACAGGATTTTTCAGCCTCTTTCCGTCAGGGATAATCTCAATGCCCGCGTCACTCGAACCGACATTAATGCAAGTCGACTTCAGCTCGGTTATGTCATTTGAATTTTTCTCGGTGTTAATGGCGTTCCTATTCGTCGACCTGTTCGACACAATCGGCACGGTTATCGGCTGCGCGTCGAAGGCAAATCTCCTTGACGAAAACGGACGACTTCCGAAAGTCAAGCAGGTTTTGTTGACGGACGCAATCGGCACGACTGCCGGCTCACTTCTGGGCACGTCGACGATAACGACTTTTGTCGAATCATCAGCGGGCATAGCTGAAGGTGGCAAGACGGGTTTGACGGCTTTAACGGCGGGCGCATTATTTTTATTGGCATTATTTTTCTCACCGGTATTTTTGGCAATTCCGGCATTTGCGACGGCTCCCGCGCTGATAATTGTCGGCTTCCTCATGATGCAACAGGTCGCAAAAATCAGCTGGACTGACGACGTTTTAACCGCTGTACCGGCCTACATAACAATTTTTTCTATGGCGTTCATGTATTCAATTTCGGAAGGAATTTGCTTCGGCGTCATAAGCTACACGCTCCTGCATATCGGCATGGGCAAGGGCAAGGAAGTTACGCCGCTGATGTATAATTTGACGGTGCTGTTTATCTTGAAGTACGCTTTACTTTAATTAGGAATTAGGA
>JAFRSO010000081.1 GCA_017427545.1 Selenomonadaceae bacterium | reverse complement strand
TTAGATTGAAATGAAATATCAAAGATGGAACGCCGTGTGCGGTGAAAGTCGCTTGCACGGTGTGGAGTGGGGGAAAACTCGGAGATTATTTCAAAGAGTTACCTATCACTATAAAATTGTCCAATTTCGCTCGCTTACGTCGCAGTCAACAAAGCCGACAACAAAAAAGCAAATGAAATCCTCGAACACTACGGACAAGCAGAATTTAATCGGCATTGGCTCGAATATCGAAATGTATCCTTGCCGGAAGTGGAAACAGAGCGGAGGCGATTCTTTTGATAACCGGATTTTTGATATTGGTGATGTTTTACATGGCGTACCGCTTGAATCGCGACGAAGGAATCATCGTGATGTTGCAGGAGCGGGTAAACGAACTTGAAAACAGCGCGAAGGCTCAAGAGGACAAATAAAAATTGCAGTCGGTCGAGAAAATAGACCGACTTTTTTGTTGCACAGAGAAAAAAGCAAAAAAATAAGATTTTGAGCGGCGCAAAGTCCATTACAATTTATAAAACACATTAAGGAGGTCAACCATGAGAAAATTTTTATTAGCACTGGCAATATCGCTGTCGTTTATCGGAAATGTAGAGGCGGCTGAGCTTTACGACGTGATTCACCGCGAAGTGAGCTACTTCAACGCGAGCGACAGGGAAAGTGCGTGGATAACACAGCGATTTTGTATGCGTCGAGTGAATATCAAGTCGACCCTATTCTAATCACGGCGGTAATGGAGGCAGAAAGCGGATTTAACTTCAAATCAACGAGTCCGGTTGGAGCAATCGGTTTAATGCAACTCATGCCGGAAACCGCTAACTCAATCGGCGTTAATCCGTATAATCCGCTGGAAAATATACTCGGCGGGGCAATTTATCTTCGCAATCAACTCGAACGATTTGCCGACTACGGAAAATACGCTGTGACTGACGCAGTAGCGGCGTACAATGCCGGACCGCAAGCCGTGATAAATGCCGGTGGCGTGCCGAATTATTCCGAGACGCGACAATATGTCGTTAACGTGGCTAAAAACTATCAAAAATTACTTCAGATGATGAACGGAGCGATGTGATGAAGATTAAAGGCGTTTTGAAGAAAAAATATCCGCCGAACGCGGGCAGATTGAATAAGAAACCCACCAACAGGCTTGTGATTGTGAAATATGCGACTGAAAAGGAGCGTGAGCAATACGAAAAAGAAATACGGTCGGCAAAGTTACTTTTTGACGGAATAGTTTAATGGGAGGGTTGAAAAATGAAGTGGTTAAAGAAAACGGCGGTAGTATCGTGCGCGGTCGGAGTTTTGGCGAGTTTCGCGGCAATGGTACCGACAAGCCATAGCACAGAGGCGGCAATCGCGGTCTTCGACGCGAAAAATATCGAAGAAGCAATTAAGACGGCGATTCAAACCGCAAAAATCTTGACAGAGGAACAAAAACAGCTGGCATTGCAAATATTGAACATGAAAAAGTTGGATGTCTCGATGTTGGAAGAATTGATGAGACGCAACGAGGAAAAAGAAAAAGCTCCATTGTCGGGCGATATGCTGATGCCGCCTGGATTGCTCAATGACGGTAGCAAGTCGGTAGGAGCATTGTGGGATGAGCGCATTGGCAATATCGAAGATGTCATCAACGGGAATATGACAGTCTATGATATGGTCGTTCAGGAGCAAAAGCGGCAGAAGGCAATCCACGAGGCGAGTAAAGGCACGGCGCAAGTCGCTCAACAAACGATTCAACTCGACAGGCAGAACATGGAGGATGCCAAAAAAGCACTTGAGGCGTCGAACAACGCAGAAGGTCAGCAACAAGTCATGCAAGCCGGAAATTATCTTCTTTATGACATTTTGCAGAGCGTGTCTGCCGGAAACAGGGCGCGTGCTCACATGGCGGCATCAATGGCTGCTTATTACGATTCCAAAATCCAGCAACAGGCAGAGAGCGACAGAATTCTTGCCAACTCGACGAATCTTTCCAAAAAATGGGTAGAAAATTCGAGGTGAGACATGTGACGCAGAAAAAATTAGTCTTACAAGCCGCCTTGATTTTGGGATTGTTGGTCGTGAACGATACGAGCGTGGCAAATGCGGCTTCCGTCGCGGACAACAATGCTGCAGTATCAGAAATAACGTGGGGCTTGTCGGGCGGTGGAGTGGGCTTTGGAACCACTTTTCAAACACAACTTAGCAACTTGAGCAAAGGCTTGCTGGCGTCGGCAAAAATCATCGCGGTAATAATGACGGCGGCGGCGGGTTGCATGGTCTGTTTCGGGATACAAGACAGTAAGAAAACTTTTTGGAACTGGATACTCGGAATAGGTCTTGCAATAAATTTCGGCGACTTGATTCTGAATTTGTGGAGCGTTGAAACGGTCTCCGCGCCGACGAAAATCGAAGACTACAAACTGCTGATGAAAAGCGAGGACGATCCGTCTGTAGATATTCTTAGTCCGTTCATGCGCTACTATATCGGCGTGATAATGAGCGGCGCGGCAGTGATTGCTCCATACGCGGTAAATCTGACGTTGTTGCTGGCAATGATAGACGGCGCGATTAAGGTTGCCTTCGATTTAGTTTCCGGAGACAAAATAAAATTTCTCGTAACGATGATATTAAAGGTCGGATTCTTCATTTTCTTGATTCACAGTTGGGTTGGAACAAATTCAAGTTATCAGCTAATGCCCGCGCTGAGTTCGGGCTTTGAGACGTTGGGTTACACGGCTGGCGGAGCGGAAGAAATGGTCAAGGAATACGACCGAGTGAATCCAGACTCAAATATCGAAGTGCAATCGAACCAGATAGTCACCAATGCGCTGAATTTCTTCAATATCTTTTGGGAACACGCTCAACAACAAAATTTGCTGACGATATTTATCGGCTTGGTGTGCGTAGTGGCGGCAGTCGTGATTTTGTTTCTGACAGCGTTGGAAATGTTCATGGTGCGAATAGAATTTTGGACAATGGCATTGATAACGATACCGTTGTTGCCGTTCGGCGTGATTGGTCAGCTAAAATTTTTGTCGGAGAAAGCAATCGGGACGATGTTCAACTTGGCGATAAAGATATTCGTGGTGGCGTTTATCGCGACGCTCTCGGTGAATATTTTGACGGGC
>JAFRSO010000080.1 GCA_017427545.1 Selenomonadaceae bacterium | reverse complement strand
CATTATTGAAAATCCGCAAAACAGAGTCTTCACTCTCAAAGAAGTGGACAGCACCACATGGAGGTTGAAAGAAGAAAACTATCCGCTTGGATTTTAGCAAAACTCTTTCGAGTTTCAATTCACTTTTATATAACAGGAGGTCTCATCATGAAAGTTTACAAAGAGACGATTAAATTGCAGTCCAAGGGCGGCAATCCGACTTTCCTGAACATTACGCCCGAAGTCAGAGCGGCTATCGCGGCAAGCGGCGTTCAAAACGGGATTTGCACTGTCATTTCCCCGCACACGACTTGCGCGGTCTTTTTCGAGGAATTTGCTCACGATATCGACGAGGCAACGGGCATGGAGTCTTTGCAAGTCGACCTTAACAACGCGCTCAAGAAAATCATTCCCGACCACCTCAAAAAAGAGCAATTCGTTTATCCCGGCGAAGAACATTACAAGGCAGTTGAATCGTGGCCGGACGCTGAAGCTTATCTGCCCGGCGGAGATCGTACCGCACTTTTCAACGGCGACGCGCACTTGAAGGCAAGTATTCTCGGCTCAAGCGAAACTTTCGAGGTTGATAACGGCAAACTCGGCGTCGGCACCACGGGCTACATTTATTTTGTAGACTTTGATCGCACTCGTCCGCGTCCGCGCAAATGCAAAGTCGTCATCATCGGCGAATAAAATATCAGACAAAAATATACAGATAAAAAAATTTTTATAGGGGAGGCGGTATTGTGGAAGCCATAGCAGCTGTTGCCAACGGTTTTATGGATTTATTCCGCGCCGGTTCAGAAACTTTTATCAGCTGGGTAACGGGAATTATTCCTCTGGTTGTTATCATGATGACGGCGGTCAACTCGCTTATCAAGCTCATCGGTGAGGATAGGGTCAACGGCGTGGCGGAATTCGCTACGAAATACACGGTCACGCGCTACACGATCTTGCCGGTGCTCGCAGTTATCTTTCTCTGCAACCCGATGTGCTACACGTTCGGGCGTTTCGTTCAAGAAAAAAACAAGCCTGCCTTCTATGACGCGGCAGTAAGTTTCGTCCACCCCGTCACGGGACTTTTCCCTCACGCTAACGGCGGCGAATTGTTCGTCTACATGGGCATTGCGGCGGGCATAACGCAACTTGGACTTTCCCTCGGTGATTTGGCAGTCAGATACTTTTTCGTAGGCGTCATAGTCATTCTGATTCGCGGCATTGTTACCGATAAAATTTTTGCCTACATGAGTAGCAAGAAGTAAAGGAGGTTGACGGACATGGCTTATAGATCAGTTACAATCAAAGCCGGTAAGGGCGGCTTCGGAGGTCCGTTGACACTCGTACCGACCGATACAAGAAATAAAGTTGTCAGCGTCACGGGCGGCGGAATTCATCCGGTTGCAGCGGCGATTGCTGAAATGACAGGTTGCCCCGCAGTCGACGGATTTTCTACCGGTGTGCCTGACAATGAAATTCTCGTGGCGGTTGTCGATTGCGGCGGAACTGTTCGTTGCGGCGTCTATCCCAAGAAAAGAATTTTTACGGTAAACGTTCTGCCTGTCGGTCAAACGGGACCGCTTGCAAGATTCATCACACCGGACATTTACGTTTCGGCCGTTGATCCAAGTTGCATAAGTCCTGCCGACGAGAGCGCAGCTGCTTCGGCTCAAGAGGCTGCAAAACCTGCGGCGGGTACTCCGACCAATCCGGCTTCTGCGCCCAAAACCAAAGCTCAAGCTAAAGAAGAAATTGCCAAAATGAATGAGGGCAAGGAGAAGAATTTTGCGACGCGAATCGGTATCGCAATCGGCGGCATCGTCAACAAATTCTACGCGGCCGGTCGTGAAACCATTGACATCACCATTAAAACAATCTTGCCGTTTATGGCGTTCGTCTCAATGATTTTGGGCATAATCAGCGCGTCGGGAGCCGGTGAAGTTATCGCAAACACCATTTCCCCGATTGCCTCAACTTTGCCCGGCATGTTGATTGTCTCGGCTATCTGCGCAATTCCGTTTATTTCACCGGTACTCGGCCCCGGCGCAGTTATCGCGCAAGTCGTCGGTACATTGCTCGGCGTTCAAATCGGTTTGGGCAACATTCCCCCGCAATACGCACTGCCCGCACTGTTCGCTATCGACGCTCAAGCAGGTTGTGACTTTATCCCCGTCGGCATGAGCTTGGGTGAAGCTGAACCTGAAACGATTGAGCTGGGTGTTCCCGCAATTCTTTACTCGCGCCTTATCACAGGTCCGATTGCCGTTCTTATCGCTTACGTCTGCAGCTTCGGACTTTACAGTTAAGTAAGGGAAAAGGGAGAAGGGAAAAGGGAGAAGGGATTTTAACTCCTAATCCCTGTTCCCTATCCCTAATCCCTAAAAAGGAGGTTTTAGCATGAAGTATCACACCATGATTACGGGCTGGGGAGACCTCGCGTTGAGTTTCCTGGACGATCCCGAATCCAACTTCATCATCATCTTTAACAACGACGCGCCGCCGGAACTCGCAGAGCTTAGCGTCTTGCACACCAAAGAAGAGCTTATGGCAGTTCCCGCGCCCGGCGACACCATGATCATCGGCGAAAAAGTTTTCAACATCACGGCCGTCGGTGAAGAGGCAAAGAGCACTCTGCGCAATCTCGGACATTGCACGCTTTCTTTCAAAGGCGGCAGTGAACCTGAACGCCCCGGTTGCATTATGCTCGAAGGTGACGAACCTTTGACGGCGGCGGATATTCAAGTCGAAACGCTCATCGAAATTTATTAATCAGTCAGTCGAATCCGCAAGGATTTTCATATCGAAGGGAGATTTTAATTATGTTGAACATGGACAAGAAACTTGCACAGCGCGAAGCTGAAGGCAAAATCATTCGCACGGGTCTGGTCGGCGCAGGACAAATGGGTCGCGGCATGGTCAGCCAGATGGTCGGCATGAAAGGCATTATGCCCGCAATCGTCGCCGACATCAAAATCGAAAACGTCATCAATGCGTTCCACTACGCCGGCATCAAGGACGAGGACATTGCCAAAACAAATTCTCTCGCCGAAGCCAACAAGTTCATGGAAATGGGCAAGTACGTTGCGACTGAAAACGCCGATCTCATTTCGACGGCCAACTTGGTTGAATGCGCAATCGACGTTACCGGCGTTCCCGAAATCGGCGTCCGCATTGCCACCGACGCTCTCAACAACAAAAAGCACGTCGTCATGATGGACGTTGAAACTGACGTCGTTATCGGCCCGTGGCTTAAGAAACTCGGCGACAAAAACGGCGTCATTTACACCGGCTCTGCAGGTGACGAACCCGGCGCAGTTATGGAGCTGTACTGCTTCGCTCGGGCAATGGGCATGCAAGTCCGCGTCATGGGCAAGGGCAAAAATAACAAGCTTGATTATGCCTGCAACCCCGACACCGTTTTGGAAGAGGCCACTCGCCGCAAGATGAGTCCGCGTATGCTCTGCGCGTTCAAAGATGGTACGAAGACGATGGTTGAGATGACTGCAATGTCCAACGCGACCGGCTTAGTCCCCGACGTTATCGGCGGACACGGCGTTGTTACCAAACCCGGCACTGAAGGCATTAAACAACTTAACGATTTCTTCAAGCTCAAGAAAGACGGCGGTATTTTGAACAAACACGGCGTTGTTGAATATGTCAACGGCGTTGCGCCCGGCGTATTCGTGACTGTCGCCACCGACAACGAAGAAATTGCCTATCAAATGCAATATCACAGCATGGGACCCGGCCCGCTCTGGACACTCTATCGCCCCTATCACCTTTGCAACCTCGAAACGCCGCTTACAGTTGCCAAACTCGTTATCGACCATGAGCCGACGATCATTCCGCTTGATGGCCCTGTCAGCGAATGCATTACCGTTGCCAAACGCGACCTCAAGGCCGGCGAGACGATTGACGGCATCGGCGGCTACACCACTTACGGCAGCATAGCTACGGCGGAGGAGACTTACAAGAAAGGTTACGTCATTTACGGTCTTGTCAACAAAAAGACGAAAATGCTTCGCGACGTTCCGAAAGGTCAGCTTCTCACGCTCGATGACGTTGAACTCGACACGACCACCCAGCTTTACAAGACTCGTAAAGAGCAAGACGCCATGTACAACAACGGCTATGCGCTGAAATAAAAAAAGAACGCATTGCTAAATGCAACGCGCAAAAATTACCACAACCTCATTATAGACCGAAGGTTTGACCTTTGGCAAAAAAAAAATCGCTCGTCTCATTTTAAGGCGGGCGGTTTTTTTTATCGTGAAAAAAACTTTTTTAAATCGCGGCGAAACCTTCCTCAAGGTCTGCAATGATGTCGTCGATATGTTCTGTGCCGATTGAAAGTCGAATCGTGGCGGGCGTGATTCCTGACGCGAGCAACTCTGATTCGGTCATTTGCGAATGAGTGGTTGAGGCGGGGTGAATCACGAGGGATTTAACGTCGGCGACGTTGGCGAGCAGTGAGAAAATTTTCAAGTTGTCGATAAATTTTTTAGCGGCCTCTGCACCGCCTTTGATCTCGAAAGTGAAAATCGAAATGCCGCCGTTCGGGAAATATTTTTTGTAAAGCGCGTGATCGGGATGATTGACTTGCGCGGGGTGATTGACTTTGTGGACTTTGGGATTTTTTGCGAGGAAGTCGACGACCTTTAAGGCGTTCTCAACGTGACGTTCGACGCGCAATGATAAAGTCTCGACGCCCTGCAATAAAATAAATGCACTCAACGGAGAAATTGCCGCGCCCATATCGCGCAGGAGAATCGCCCTGATGTAAGTGACGAATGCCGCCCCGCCGAGAGCTTTATAGAAGCTGACGCCGTGATAGCTGGGATTCGGTTCGACGAGATGCGGGAATTTGCCGGAGGCCTCCCAATTAAATTTGCCGCTCTCGACGATAACGCCGCCGAGTGTCGTACCGTGTCCGCCAATAAATTTCGTCGCGCTGTGAACGACAATATCTGCGCCGAACTCGAACGGTCGAATTTGATACGGCGTGGCAAAAGTGTTGTCGATGACGAGCGGGATTTTGTGCTTGTGAGCAATATCGGCGACGGCTTGAATGTCAATCAGCGTGGCATTTGGATTGCCGACGGACTCAATAAAAATCAGCCGCGTGTTATCTTTGACGGCCGCCTCAAAAACTTCAACGCCTTTGGTCGGATCAACAAAAGTCGTCTCAATCCCAAAAGCGGGCAATGTGTGCTCGAAAAGATTAAAAGTTCCGCCGTAAATGGTCGTGGCTGCAACGATATGATGACCCTGTTGAGCGAGAGCTTGGACGACGTAAGTGACTGCCGCCGCACCGCTGGCCACTGCCAATGCCGCCGTGCCACCTTCCAACGCCGCAATGCGTTTCTCGAAAATGTCTTGCGTGGGATTGGTCAAGCGTCCGTAAATATTTCCGGCAGTCTTCAGCGCGAACAAATCCGCCGCATGTTGGCAATTATCGAAAACGTAAGATGTCGTCTGATAAATCGGGACTGCGCGGGCACCTGTCACGGGATCAGCCTGCTCCTGTCCGACGTGAAGTTGAAGGGTCTCGAATTTATATTTGCGTTCACTCATGATAATTCCCCCTTAAATTGTAGGTTATAATAATTCGTAATGTTGTTAGTGTCAAGAAAAAATTTTGGTAAGGGAAGGGAAAAACGGCGGCTTATCGAAAAGACTTGTTGAGGTGTTGAACTTGGGACTTGAAATTGAGCGGAAATTTTTGGTCGACAAGAGGAAACTTTTCGGGCTGAATTTTTTGAGCGAAGAAAAAATTATGCAAGGATATTTATCACACAATCCGACGGTACGTGTGCGGGTGAAAGGTGAGCGCGGTTTCCTGACGATAAAATCTTCAACAAAGGGAATAACTCGGAAAGAATTTGAGTACGAAATCCCGATTGAAGATGCCGAAGAACTTTTGAAACTTTGCGGCTGGTTCGTGTTGAAAAAATATCGGCGCACGGTTGAATACGGCGGACATGTTTGGGAGATTGATTTTTTCGCGGGAAGGCACGCGGGTTTAGTTTTGGCGGAGGTTGAATTGACTTCGCCCAATGAGCCGCTTAAATTGCCCGATTGGGTCACGAGGGAAGTATCCGGCGATTCGCGCTATTACAATTCCAACATTGTAAGGAGCAGCAGGGAGCAATTAGGAGTCAGGAAATAGTGGTTAGTGGTTAGAAAAAATCTAGTTCCTAGTTCCTAATTACTAGTTCCTAATTTGATAGAGGGTGAACTTTTGGTTTCGGAGTGGGAATTATTTTTGAGATTAACGTTGGCGTGCATATTGGGCGGGATAATCGGCTATGAGCGTCAAAGTCGGCGGAAATCGGCGGGTTTGCGGACAAATGTTCTCGTCTGCTTAGGCTCGTGTCTGATTATGGTTTTGAGTGAGGCTCTTTATTTTCACGTCGAAGGGCGCACGAATGCCGACCCTGCACGTTTGGCGGCGCAAGTTGTCAGCGGTATAGGTTTTCTCGGAGCCGGCGCAATCATGAAGGAAGGCTTAACCATCACGGGCTTGACGACTGCTGCAAGTCTTTGGGTAGTGTCGGGTGTAGGCTTGGCAGTCGGCGCGGGATATTATTCGGGCGCACTCTTCACGACGGCTTTAATCTTCGCGACGCTGGGCACCTTTTCACGTATCGACGAATGGGTTATGCATGAAAAAAATTTACTCATCACGATTCACACGAAGGATAAGCCCGGTCAACTCATGCATATCAGTTCGTGCATTGACGACTTGCAGCTCAAGATTCGCGACGTGAAAGTTAAGGCGGACGATGACACGACTGACACGTTGATTATCGAGATGGAGGTTTACAATCACCGCGCCTTGAAAAATGTCATTGTGCTTGACGCGGTGAAAAGGATTGACGGCGTTATAAGCGTTGATGTGAGTTAAGGAATAAGGAATAAGGAACAAGGAACTAGGAACAAGTTTTTATCTAATCCCTGTTCCCTAGCCCTAATCCCTACAAAGGAGGTTTTTTGATGAATTACGATATTATTGATACGATTGTAAGGACGGCGATTGACGCGATGCGCAACGCTTATGTTGAGCACGGATCCATTGCCACGGGCGCATGTCTTTTGGCGGCGGACGGTACACTTTACAGCGGTTGCGCGATTGATAGCGTAGTCCCCGAATACAAGTTGCCGGCTGAAGTCGTCGTTATGGCGAAGGCAATTTCCGAGGGCAAGCGCGAGTTCGATGCCATTTCGGTTATCGCGGACATTGACGGCACTTATATGCCCGACGAACTCAGTCATAAATTTTTGCTTGAATTCAACGTCCAAGAAATTATTTTGGCGGACATGAAGGGCAATACCAAAGTCATGAAGCTCGAAGAGTTCACGCCCTATAAAGCTCGCCGCAAGTAAAGCAGTTAGTGTTAGTGATTAGAAAAAAGCTCCTCCACCGTTTTACATGTGAAGGAGTTTTTTGATTTGTCATCTTTCGTGAGAGAAATACATTTTGCGCGGGACGATCATGCCCAGCTCGTCTTCAGCGATTTGCTTTATCCTCTGCGGCGATTTGAGCTGTGCAATTTCTACGCGGAGCCTTTCGTTTTCAAGTTCGAGTTGTTGAGCTTGAGTTTGTGTGGCGACCAGTGCATAACCGCGACTTGCGCTGATTCCGCTGCGAATTACGACCGCCATTGCCAAAATTGCAAAGACGATAAACGCCACTCTGCACCGCGACCGCAATAAATGATTCAACCGCGGCCGACCATGTATCAGCGTCAATTCGGCTTCATTCTCTGAAGTCTCGCGCTTGGAATTGGTTATGGGTTTCATTCTATGTTTTACTTTCATCGTATGCCCCCTTAGATAACGCGTTGAAAATTTCTATATCACTCACGCTCGCCAATCTTTTCGGCGACGCGCAGCTTTGCAGATTTTGCACGGCTGTTAGCTTCGATTTCCTCCGCCGAAGGAGTTTTAGCCCTGCCGATAATTTTAATTTCGGGCTTATGATTGCAGGTGCACACGGGAAAACTTTTCGGGCAAATGCAACCTTGAGCAAGCGATTTGAAAGTTTCCTTAACGATTCTGTCTTCGAGAGAGTGGAAAGTTATAATCGCGATTCGTCCGCCGATTTTCAATCTGTCGACGGCCTTTCTGATTGACGACTCCAAAATTTCAAGCTCGCCGTTGACTTCAATCCTCACCGCCTGAAAAACTCTTTTGGCAGGATGACCGCCGTTTTTAGTTCGCGGGACAGTCTGTTCAATCAGCTTGACTAGTTCGCCGGTCGTCTCAATAGGAGAAATTTTTCTGGCGCGACAGATAGCGGCGGCAATTCGCTTAGAAAATCTTTCCTCGCCGTAGTCGTGAAAAATTTTAATCAACCGCTCCTCGTCGTAATCGTTAATCACGTCACGCGCCGTAAATTTCTGTTCCCTGTCCATGCGCATATCAAGCGGGGCGTCGTGCATGTAAGAAAAGCCGCGTTCGGGAGTATCAATCTGATGTGATGAAACGCCCAGGTCGAAAAGTATTCCGTCAACTTTTCTTATGCCAAACGTATCAAGGGTTTTGTCGAGGTTTTTAAAATTTTCGCGTGAAAATCCTCCGCCGCAAGGAACTGCATTTACCACATTTTTAGTTGCTGCCATGATTGCATCTTCGTCACGATCAATGCCGAGAATCTTACCATTCAATCTGTCGAGATGTTTACCGATAGCCTTCAAATGTCCGCCGCCGCCCACTGTGCAATCAACATAAATTCCGTTCGGGTTGATGTTGAGGGCGTCCACGACTTCATTAACCATAACGCTCTTATGTTCAAAGTCCAACGTTACTCGCCTCCCACATCGTTTTAAAATCCTATTCGACTTGCACGGAAAATTTCCTTTAACTTTCCCAAAAAATTTTTTCAGCGTAAATTCATTGACGCAAAAATTTTAGGTGATATAATTTGCGGCAATTCAAAGGAGGAATTTTTCATGAAGATAACCAAAGACATGAACATAATCGAAGTTGTGCAACGCTACCCCGATACCATGATGGTTTTCATGTACGCGGGCATGGGTTGCTTCGGATGTCACGCGGCGCATTATGAAAATATCGAACAGGGCGCACTTGTTCACGGCATCGACCCGGACAAACTCGTTGAGGCCTTGAACGAAGTCGTTGAGGCGTCCGACGAGGCTGATGTTGAGCTTGCAGGCGTCGCGGCGAAGTAGCTGCTAGCTGTTAGCTGAATAGATTTTACTGCTCTCTGTTCCCTAGCCCTAATCCCTGTAAGAAACTTTATCGAAGTTGAGCTTGTCGAGTTCGCGAACCTTCGGAGGTTTTGCAGGATAGCCCAACGATAAAATTGCTTGGCAGGCAAAATTTTCCGGGAAGTTCAAAATTCCGCGCAGAAAATCTTCACTCGGCGAATTGTCTTCAGCCTCACGGTTGCGGACTTGGATCCAGCAGTTGCCGATACCCAGCGACGCGGCTAAAAGTTCCATGCTCATCATCGCCACGCATGAATCCTCAACGAACGTGTCGGATTTATCTTTGTCGGCAACAACAACGACTGCTGCCGCGGCACCTTCCAACATTTTTGCAACACCTTTGCGGCAATGCGACATCTTTTCGAGGAGTTCACGGTTTTTGACGACGATAAATTCACAGGGATATTTCGAGTGACCGCTGGGGGCAAGTAATGCCGCACTAACGATTTGCTTCAACTGTTCGTCAGAAATTTTTTCATCAGTGTAGCGGCGCACACTCCTGCGCGAACGCATAACTTCCAACATATCCATATCAACACGACCTTTCAAAACGTTTCATTAAACGAAGAAGTCGAAGACCGTCAAGCCTCCGACTTCTTTTTTTGCGCCGAAAATTTTTATCTGGATCTCGTGATATCCATAGAAATCAAATTGTCGACATCTTTGGCCTTGAGAACTTTTTTGGGAATTTCAAATTTTTTCTTGGCAGCGGGATCTTTGGGATAAGTTGTGTAAGCGCGAATCTCGCTGTAGTAAGCGATAGTCTCAAGAAGTTGGCTTACATCGTCCGGCCAATTTTTAGTCGGGTCGTTGAGGGCGGCGCGTGCCAGCTCCTGAATAATGCCGGAGAAATGATATTGCATTGCGATGCTATGCCAATCGCGCTTATCAATCGTCCACATGTACCAAACATTTGCGTTGCGGAGCGCAGTGTCAAAATAATCTACTGCATTGTCCTGCGTGGAATTTTCAACACCGTCGGGATTTTCTTCAGCCTTCGCCTTGAGTGAATCGGCCATGTGTTTGCCGTCGAGAGTGACGAGCATAATGCGGCGATTGTCATTTTCTTTGAGGATTGTGACTTCTTTGGTGTCGTCGATAAGTTCCTCAACATCTTCGGGGGTCGGCGTGGCAATCATATCCATGATAGCGGCGGCGAGGCTCGGCGCAGTGAATTTTTGCCATTCCTTTTCGCCCTTGAAATAAATCGTCATGTCCTTACCGACTTGCTGCATGTAAAAGGGGATAGTCTTTTCAGTGGTGGAGCCGTCTTCATTTTCAATCCAAAGCGTGAAATCGCCGGTTGATTTGAAAACGTCGTTCTCGGTGGTGCCCAAAAGATCCAGTTCAGCTTGCACGAATGGTGACACGAACAGAACATCTTGACGGAAAATTCTCTCGCCCTCTTCCGAATACGAAGTCAATGCCTCGCGGTAAGCCTTAATGCCTTCCGAATTCGGATCATCTGCCGCGAAAGTCTTCGCAGGGAAAATCACCGTGCACAGCATGAGCAATGCCGCGCATAATCCCAAAAATTTTTTCATTAAAAACCCTCCTTAAATTTAGCTGTTAGCTACTAGCTGCTAGTACCTAGTTTTATCATGTCAACGAAGTTTTTTGGCGAAGTCCTCAAAGAATGAATTGCACATTCTGCCGAACATGCCGTTTTGCGCTTGATAATCTTCGCGGTCGCGGACATCTTTGCGGGCAAAAATCATCTCACCGCGTCTGGCCTCAAAAACCTGGAACGTCATTTGCAGCGACGAAACATAAACACGGTGCGGCGGATAAGTCACCGGCACTTGAATATAATACGTTTCCTCATGACGGTCGCCGTAGCGGTCGTAGTAAGTGCGCCGCTCTTGCTTCTGCTCCCAAACAGTTCTCTCCGGCACGACATATGAGCTGTCGTCCCAAGCGTCAGTGTTGGCAACAACCCAGGCGTCCGCAATTCGATAGGCGTTCTGCATGATTATGCGGCGAGCCTCAAGCGGATTCGAGAAATTGAGCGACTCCAAATCCATGTTGAGCTGATAGCCCAACTCCCGACGAGCTTGCGCCTCCGTCATGTACCGCTGCTTAAGACGCTTCTCGGCATTGTCCTTGTAAATGTCCTGAAGATTTCGCAGGGCAATCGAGCCGCCGTAATCCATGCCGGAATTGAACGTCGCGTCGAATACAATCACCGTTCGGATACGGCGGAAGTCAAAACTTTTGTCCATCCAATCGGTCTTTTCAGCAAAAACATTTTGCGGCAGGGCAATCATCGCCAGCAATAACATCACGCCGAAAAATTTCTTGATGAGCATTAAATCACCTCCAATTTTAGCTGTTAGCGGCTAGCTGCTAGTTGTTAGTGGTTAGAATTCTAATCACTAATCACTAATCACTAATTTTACCGACACTCTGCGCGAGGAGAATATTTTTCCCGTCGGAGAGCTTGGCAGCTTTCTTGAACGCAGTAATGTTGATTGAACCGCGCACGCAATTTCCAAGGCCTTCAGTCTCGGCGACAAGCGCGACACTTTGAATCATCGCGCCAACTGTTATATTCGCGAAGGCAATTTGAGCGTCACGCGGCGGAACTCTCTTTGCATTTTGCCAAACGTCAGGCGTCTCGACATAAACCAGATTGACTGCCGCCTTATTCACGAAAGATTGACCGGTCGTCGTGGTTGAGCGGAAATCACCTTCGGCAATGAGTTTGAGCTTATGATTTTCCGCGTCGTAAAGAAAAATTCCTTCACTCGTGACGGCATAAACTTCGACGGAATAAACGCCCAATGCAACCGGAATTGTACGCTTGCCGTTCTCGCGATTGAGACCGTTCGCCGCCCAAAGAATTTTCGACAGCTGCACGGGCGATAAGGCCTCGTCGACGAAATTTCTGCTTGACTTGCGCTGACTCAACGCCTGCATGACGGAAAGTTTATCGTTGGAATGCGGCGGCGGCAATGTCATATCCGCAGCAAAAGTTGTCGTCGACATGAACGCCATCGCCGTCAATGCCACTAAAAATCTTTTCATGATTACCTCCATTGTAAGAGGAAAGGGAAATGGGAAATGGGAGAAGTTAAAATTCCTCATTCCTCATTCCTAATTGAATAATATCCTCCCGATTCCAAAAATTTGCAATACTCCTCGACGGCAACAACAAAATTCGTGAAGCCGCCCTTATAACCTGCCGCCGTCAATTTTTTCATGTCGGCTTCGGTGTAGCTCTGATATTTGCCGCGCAGTTCGTCGGGAAATTCGCAATAGGTCGTCCGCATTTTTGAATGCATGGATTCAATCATCGCCTTCGCAACGGCGTTGAAGGTGTGAGCGTGCCCCGTGCCGCAGTTGTAAATTCCGTTGGCAACGGGATTGTCCAAGCACCACAGATTGATTTTCGCCACGTCGCGGACGTAAATGAAATCGCGTTTCTGTTCACCGTCACCATAACCGTCCGTGCCTTTGAAAAGTCTGGGGCCTCCGCCGAGTTTCATGCGCTTGTAAATCTGATAGAAAATCGACGCCATTTTACCCTTGTGATTTTCCTGCTGACCGTAAACGTTGAAATATCTCAAGCCGATAATTTTACTTTTAACCTTGTCGGCAAATTGGCGGACGTAGCGATCAAACATCAGCTTTGAAAAGGCGTAAGGGTTCAACGGATTTTCGCAGGCCTCCTCCTCACGAAAACCTTTCTTGCCCATGCCGTAAACCGACGCACTCGATGCATAAATCAGCGGAATTTGTTTCCTGACGCAAAATTTCAACAGCTCTTTGGAGTAATCGTAATTGGTCTTCATCATGAAATTTACGTCGTATTCCATCGTATCGGAGCACGCGCCCTCATGAAAAATCGCCTCGACATTTTGCCCGAAGGCGTCGAAATTTTTCAGATAATCGTCCTTGTGCTGATAGTCGATAAATCTCAAGCCGATTAAATTTTTGAACTTGTCGCCATTGCCCAAGTCGTCGACGATTAAAATATCACTGCGCCCGCGTTCGTTCAATGCTCGGACGATATTGCTGCCGATAAAGCCCGCGCCGCCCGTCACAATTATCATAAAACCTTGCCCCCTTTAAACGTCTTCTTTAACATAATTGATATACTCCTCGCCGATACGTTCGCGACATTTGGCGACGACGGGATTTAAAATTTCCAACGCCTCGTCATGAGTTTTAGCCGCCGCCGTCACTCGAACGATACAGCCGTCCTCTTTTGCATAAGTGGCGACAGTCGGATTAACGCCGTCCAAAATTTCCGCCAACCTGTCAGCAACGGGCGACTCTCCGACAATCGAAATCGGCGCAATATTTTTGCTCAAGCATTTGATGATAATCGACACCAAAATTTTATCAGACTTCGCGTTGAGGTAAAGTTCGCAACACTCCTCGAACATCGGCTGCATTTCATGAGGCGGACCGGGCAGGAGTATACAAATTTTTCCGTCACGTTCCATTACGCAACCGGGAGCCGTGCCGTGATGATTGTACAGAATCAGCGAATCAGCCGGAACAATCGCTTGCTTTTTCATGCCGTCAGAAAGTTTTCCGAAGCCGCGCGCCTTAGCCCTCTCCTCCAAAAAATTCAAAACTTTATCGTCGACAATCGGAACCTTGCCGAAATATTCCATGAGCATTTCCTTAGTCAAGTCGTCTTTCGTAGGCCCAAGCCCGCCCGTCATAATCACGGCGTCCGCCCTTGAGTAGGCAACGTCCAACGCCGCTTTTATCCTTGAAGGATTGTCGCCGACGACCGTTTGATAGTGGCAGTCCAACCCCAAATGCGCCAGACGTTTTGCCAGATATTGCGCGTTCGTGTTGACGATATTGCCCATCAAAATTTCGGTGCCGACGCTTATAATTTCCACAACCATTTAAATTTATCACCTAACCTTTAAATTACTTAACTCTATAAAATTTTCGTCATTCCTTTGTAAGGGAAATGGGAGAAGTTTTTAATTCCTAATTCCTAATTAAATAATGGCCGCCCGCCTAAAAAAATTCCCCCCGCCTTGGAGGGCTTTTGTTTTGGAAACTTTCACGAAAATTTATAGCGTCTTTGCAAAATGAATATATCGTTTCTATCTAAAAGAACTTCTGATTAACCGTAACAAAAATTGTTTTGGATCTTTCAAATTTGTTATATTATACATAGTTATCATTGTCATCAACAATTTTTTTTATGATAGCACAAGCAAATGATTTTGACAATAACAAACAACGTAAGCGTCGGGAAGTGAGAGCTTACGAAATCAAAATATTCACCTTTGCATGTACAGGTTCACGAAATTTTTTATCTCGACAAAAGATTTTACGCTGTCGTCAAGTTCGGGCAGGAGTACGGAGAAATCGTGCGGCATTCCTGCATAAACCGAAAGTGTAACGTTGAGTTCGTCAGCAGTCGCCTTTTTGAAAAGCTCAATGCCGTCGTCGACGAAAAGTTCATATCCGCCGATTTGCATCAGCGTGGGCGGCAAGCCCGTCAAGTCAGCGTAAATCGGTGAAAGTCGCGGATCATTCAAAGGAATTTTTCCGGCGTAAACGGGATTGCAAACCGCAGGATACATGACGGGATTTGTTTTGCCCAAAACCAAATCACGGTCGGCATTTTTACTGCGCGAGGGCAAATTATTTTCAGCAGTTGTCCACGGCGAAAGCAGAATTAACATTGCAGGTTGAGGAAGATTATTTTCTTTGAGATGAATCGCAAATGCCAACGCCAAATTTCCGCCTGCCGAATCACCGAAAACTATAATATTTTGGGAATCAATGCCGCGGTGCAAAAGTTCTTTGTAAGCGGTAACGGTGTCTTCGAGTGCGGCGGGATAAATGTGTTCGGGCGCAACGCGATAGTCAACCATAAAAATTTCTCGTGCGTCGACAATGACGGCTTGCTTAATGGCGAAGTCACGATACCAATCACTCAATTCACCGACATAGCCGCCGCCGTGAAGTTGCAAGACGACTCGCGAAGATTTTTTCAGCTTGGGATTGGCAAGCCGCTCAACATTAACGCCGTCGACAGTAAATTTTTCGTAAGTCCAGCCACTCGGCACGGCGAAATTAATTTTGAACTGCTCGCGAAGAAGTCTTCCCATGGTGTTTCCGATGTAAATTTGTTTGGCTTCGTCAGTGAAAATTTTTCCTTGAGCGGGAAGTTGCCATGCCGGAGCAGCAAATGCCGTGCTCATCAAAAGACTCAAGCTCAACATGAATGCAAAAAATTTTTTCTTCAAGTCAATCACCTCAAATATTTATCTTGTCGTCGAAAGAATTCAATTCGCCGCGCACAATTCCTGCCACCCTCAAAACAGTAACGAAATATTTAATTTTATCGCCGTGAACGTTTCGTAAGAACTAAATTAGACACGGCTTAAATTTCATTAAACTTCGGTAAAGTTCGTTGACACTCGGTTTTAAGTCAAGTAAGATTAAATCAGTTAAATTTTTCTCATTGTGAGTTAAAGGAGTGATTAACGTGAAGTTCTCGAAGAAGTTGGCGGCATGTTTGACGGCGGCAATGTTGATGCTCGCGATGATGGCGACGACGGCTTTTGCGGAAAAAGGTACCGTCGATTGGAACAAAGGCGTCATTCGGGCAATGGGTATCGGTGCGGGAAAATCTACAACAAAAAATCCCGGTTTATATCGTGCTCAAGCAAGACGCGCTGCAATCATGGACGCTCAACGCAATTTGGCGGAAACCGTTAAAGGAGTTCGCGTAACGTCGGATTCGACAATGGAAGATTTGGAACTTAAGTATGACGTTGTGCGCACGCAGGTTGACGCGATTATCAAGGGCATGAACGAAGTCAGCTCTCAACTCATGGACGACGGCACCTATGAAGTCGTTTTGGAAATGCCGATATTCGGCGCAGCGGATTCACTTTCCGACGCAGCATTTCTTCCCTTCAAAGACGAACCGAAAGTTTCCTTCCCACAACCTTCCACTTCGACAAGCGTCACCGTCAATTATACCGGCTTGATTATCGATTGCAGGGGCATGAATTTAAATTGCGTCATGAGTCCCGTCATCAAGAACGACAACAATCAGGCGATTTACGGTCATCAAAATCTTGACTACGACAAAATCATTGTCAACGGCATGGCGAGTTATGCCAACAGTGCGGAAGACGAAATCAGCCGTTCGCGTGCCGGCAACAATCCTTTGATCGTCAAAGCGGTAAATCTTGCCGACCTCAATGCAAATCCCGTGGTCTCGACAGCCGACGCCGATAAAATTCTTGCGGCGAATCGTCAAGGCAAATTCCTCGAAAACTGCGCGGTAGTCTTCGTCTATTGATATGATCGGTTGAAAAATTTCTCCTCCGCAAATGCGCGGGGGATTTTTTTATGCGTAATGCGGAATTTTTCCGGACGAAGACAAAAATTTTTTTGCGTAAATGCGTCGCCGTGATATAATGGCGAAAATTTTTTTGGAGGGAAGATTTTGGAACGTTACGAACATGGCGCAAGCGTGACGCTTGACCCTGCAGACGCGCCGAATCGCTATCAAAATTCAAATGTTCTCGCCGCGTTCAAACATTACGAACATGGCGGGAATGTTTATGATTCGGCGGGCAAAGCGGTTGATTGGCTTGACTTCAGCGCGAATATCAATCCGTTTGGATTGTCGGAGAAAATTTTTCGGGCGTTGACGGAAAATCTTCGCGGCGTAGTGAATTATCCCGATCCGAACGCTGCCGAACTCAAACGCGCTATTTCCCGACGCTACGACGTGTCCGAAAAAAATTTGGTCGTGCTCAACGGTGCGGCGGAATTTTTTTATCTCTACCTCAACGCGACGCGCCCGAATCGTGTCGTAATTCCCGCGCCAAGTTTTTCAGAATATGAGCGGGCGTCAAGGGCTGCCGGTTGTGACGTGAAATTTTTCATCACTGACGCGGCAGAAAATTTTTCTCTCGACGCGGACAAACTCGAAGTGAATTCTTCCGACTGCGTGATAATCGGTCGTCCCAACAATCCGACGGGTAATTTGATTTCGGCGGAAAAAATTTTGCGGCTCGCCGAAGTTGCAAGCGTCGTCGTCGACGAATCGTTTATTGATTTTCTCGACGTTGAATCGGTCAGAAAATTTGTCTCGGAAAAAATTTCGGTCGTGCAGTCGTTGACAAAAATTTTCGCGATACCGGGACTGCGATTGGGATTTGCTGTTGTCGAAGAAAATTTAGCGCGGCGATTGAACTTGTCAAAGGACGTTTGGAACGTGAATTTTCTGGCGCAAAAGGCAGGCGTCGCGGCACTTTCCGACGAAGATTTTTTGCAGCGAACACGTGATTGGCTTGCGGTTGAGAAAAAATTTTTCGTGGAGCGGCTGGAAAAATTACGCGGCGTGAAAGTTTTTCCCCCGACTGTAAATTTCGTTTTGTTCCGACATGAGCAGGCTGAAAAAATTTTAACCGAATTGCGGCGGGAAAAAATTTTGTTGAGGAGTTGCGCGAACTTTGCGGGACTTGACGGAAAATATCTGCGTTCGGCAATTCGTTCACGCGAAGAAAATTTGAGGTTGTTTGATGTTCTGGAAAAAATTTTTTAAGTCCCGCGAAAGTTTCGGGCAATTCGTCAGCGGCGCGGGTATTTGCGTCAACATTTTGCTCGGCGTCGTAAAGTTGATTATCGGGCTGATTAGCGGCGCGATTTCGATTGTCGCCGACGCCTTCAACAACATTTCCGATGTCGGCACCTCCGCGGTTATGCTGGCGGGTTTTAGAATTGCCGCAAAACCTGCCGATGATGAACACCCTTTCGGCCACGGTCGCGCGGAATATTTAGCGGGATTCGTCATTGCGTTCACGATGATTTTTGTCGCAGGAAAACTTTTTTATTCGTCCGTTGAAAAAATCATCACGCCCGAAAATTTGACTGTCGACAAGATAACTTTGCTCGTGTTGAGCTTGACGGTTGCGGCAAAATTTTTTCTGGGAATTTTCTATCGATACGCGGCGCGGAAAATAAATTCTGCGGCGATTGATGCGGCGGCTATCGACAGTTTCACGGATTGCCTTGCTACCGGCGTTGTAATAATTTCTATCGGCGTCTATATTGAATTTGGTATGAACATTGACGGCGGCGCGGGAATTTTCGTATCGGCATTTATATTGCGCGGCGGCATTCAATCGATTAAAGAAATTTTAAATCCTCTGCTCGGCGACAGACCGAATCAAGAATTAATTGATGGCATAAAAAAAACAGTCATGGACGTGCCCGAAATTTTGGACGTTCACGACTTGATTGTTCACAGTTACGGCGCGAAAAAAATTTTCGTCTCAATGCATGTTGAAATGCCCGCGACGTTGAAACTGCTTGAGGCGCATGAAATTATCGACAGGCTGGAGCGGCGGCTGCAATCGAAGTTTGAAATTTCCGCGACGCTTCATGTTGATCCGGTTGTTATCGGCGACGCGGCTTTTGATGAGCACAAGGAGCTTGCCGAAAAAATTTTGGCGGAGATTGACGGCGATTTATCGTTGCATGATTTTCGCGTCGTGCCATATAAGTCGGGCAGGAAGTTAATTTTTGACGTGGCTGTTCCGCAAGATTTCCCGCTGACTGACCGTGAGATTCGGCGAGAATTTCAGCGACGATTGATTGAACTTCACGGCGACGACAGGGCGATAATTCACCTCGACCATCAATATTGTTGATAGGGACTAGAACTAAGGACTAGAATTTTTAGAAGCCGTCAAGGATGACGGCTCCAGCCCGCGCACTGAGCGTGACGCGAAGTCTGCGGGCAACTTAAGGTTACGGGTAATCTTTACGTTAAAATCATGAGCGGCTAACGCCCCTGCGAGGCGTCTTTTCTTTTGCATACTTTTCTTTGGACTCGCAAAGAAAAGTATGTTCAATAACGCAAAGAAAAGTATGATTCAAAAAATAAAAGTCATTCCACGCCACGGAAAGCTTCCCTGATAATTCGCACGAACTCGAAGGCAAGCGGCGTTAAGTTGCTCAAATCGTATGCCGCGAGACCGAGTTGAGTTTTGATTGACGGCAGGACTTTGCAAATATTTACGTTTCCGCCTGTTGCATTCAAAACCAATTTTGAAATGATCCCGACGCCGTTACCCTCTTCAACCAGCTTGATAGCAGTTTCGGCATTTTGCACCACGAGATTTTTATTTACGTCGACCTTGAAAAGTTTTCGCACAATCTCAAATCCTGCGCGACAAAAAATTAGATTTTCGATACCGTCACGAAGCTCAACCGTTTTATCAAAGCCGATACCGACCATTTCATCTTCGATTAGAACTTCCGAATCAAAAGTTGCGAACGGTGAATAGGTTATCGCGAAATCTGCGGTGTAACTTTCCAACATTTTCTGAACGTCAGCGGGAGTGCCTTCTTTAATTTCGACAGTAACGGCCGGATATTTTTCGCGGTACGCTCTTAAAACTTTCGACAAAATCAGCGTCGTGGCAATGGGTACGGAAGCGATACGCAACTTTCCGCCGAGAAAATTATTTTCGCGAAAAGCGGTTTGATAAATTCGCTCCTCCATATTTTCCATCTGCCGAGCAAGCAATAAAATTTTTTCGCCGGCATCGGTGAGAATCAAGCCGCGGCGTTTGTCACGGTGGAAAAGCTTTAAGTTCAGCTTCTGCTCCAAAGCTTTAATTGTTTTGCTGACGGCAGGTTACGATATGAAAAGTTCGTTAGCCGTTGTGGTGACGCTGCCATTTTCGGCAACGCTTAAAAAAATTCTCAAGCTGTGAGAAATCATAACCCGTAAGTTATCCTCTCATGAATCAAAATATATTTGTCCGCGAAAAAATTCTAACATAAAATTTCGTGGAGGTGATTTGAAATGGGTAATTACAAATTGGGTTTCGGAATGATGCGTCTTCCTGAACAAAGTGACGGCTCGATAAATTTTACCGAGTCATGCGCAATGGTCGATGAATATTTGCATTCGGGCGGAAAATATTTCGATACGAGCTACGTTTATCAGGGCGGTCACAACGAGGAAACCGTCCGCAAAGTTTTGGTTGAACGGCATCAGCGCGATGAATTTGAGTTGGCGACGAAATTGCCGACATTCTTCATGGACTCAAAGGCAAAAGTTCAAGAGACTTTTGAGGAACAGTTGAGCAATTTGGGTGTCGATTACCTTGACCGCTATCTTTTGCACAGCATTTATTCGACGACTTATGACAGCAAAATTCTTGCGTATGATATGTTCGAGTTTGGGCGCGAAATGAAGCAGCAAGGTAAAATTCGGGAATTTGGCTTTTCGTTTCATGATACGCCCGAAGTTTTGGACAGAGTTTTGAGCGAACATCCCGAAACGGATTTTGTTCAGTTGGTTGTGAATTATTACGATTGGGACAGTCCGTTCATTCAATCGCGGCGCAGTTATGAGGTCGCTCGTCGTCACGGCGTGAAAATTTTTGTTATGGAGCCGGTCAAAGGCGGCTTATTGGCAAAGTTGCCCGCGCCGATTCATAATCGCTTGCAAAAACTCAATCCTGCAATGTCTGACGCCTCTTACGGTTTCAGATTCGCGGCAGGGCTTGACGGTGTGGAAATTATTTTGTCGGGTATGTCGAGCATGGCGCAAGTCAAAGACAATATCTCGCTCGCGAAAAATTTTGTGCCGCTGTCAACCGATGAGCAAACGTTGCTTTTCGACGCGGTGAAACTTTTCAAGGAGAGCGGGCCATTAAAGCGCAGTGACTTCAGCATTTACGAAAACATTTGCGAAAACAAAATGCCTGTCGCTGAAGTTTTGGACGCGTATAATTCAATCATGGTTCAGATTGCAAACGGTTGTATGGTTCAGGCGGAGAACGGTTATTATCGCGGACTTCAATTTTTGGCGGGACGTGAAACCGGTAAGACGTGGATTGAGGGACGAATCATCGATAAGGCGGGCAATGACATAACCGAAATTGTTCGTGAGGCGGAAGATTACCTGATTGAGCACACATTTTTATAACGGGGTGGACTTCATGAAAAAATTGGCGGTAGTAATCGGAGCGGGACGCGGTATGGGCAATCACATAGCCGAACGTTTCGCGAAAGAAAATTTTCAAGTCGTATTGGTTGCGCGTCGTCAAAGTGCTTTGGAAGAATACGCAGCTGAATTTTCTGCGAAGGGCTACGAAGTTTTTACTCATGCGGCAGATGTTTCCGACACTGAATCGCTTACAAAACTTTTTTCCGATGTTCAAGAAAGATTCGGCGCGGTCGACGTGCTGATTTACAACGCGGCATTTATGAGCGGCGGTCGTGCATCTCAAATCACTTCGGTTGAGGCAACCGAACATTTCAAAGTTGACGTAGCCGGAGCCTTGCATTGTGTCCGACAAGTTTTGCCGAAACAAATTGAACGTGGCGAAGGTGCAATAATTTTCACGGGCGGTTTATTCGGCGTTTACCCCAATGCGAATTTTGAATACGCTTGCATGTCGATGGATAAAGCGGCTCTGCGGGCACTGGCTCAAATGCTTAACGCTGAACTCAAAGACAAAGGAATTTTCGCAGGTGTCGTGCAGATAATGGGCGTCGTCGGCAGCAGTGAACATTTTGCGCCGAAAAATATTGCCGATGCTTATTGGAAACTCTACTGCGACAGAAATTCTTTCGAGTGCATTTTTGATTGAGGTCGCGGCAGTTACTTCGACTTACAACAATAAAATTTTTCCAGCGCGTCGTTGAGGTTTGAAACTGCGAGAATTGGACGCTTATATTTCATGAACGGTTCGGGATTTGTGCAGACGATACCCGCCACTTGACGGAAAACTTTGCTGACAACTTTTTCACTGATTCCGACGCCTTCACCTTGATCAACCGCCGCAAGATGATTCACCCTAACCGGACGCGCTGAAAAAATTCCGTTGCAAGTCCAATCTTTCGGCGGAGGAATAATCCACTTGCCGCCGCTGACTTGGGCAATTTCTTCGGCGGAAAAAATCGGTTCGGGCGGAAGATTTTCAATTTCAAGCACGCGTTCGGAAAGACCTTCGCGGCTCCTGATGTAAGTAAAATGCCACGGCTCAAAATCATATTCCCTGACGAAACCGAAACTCTCGGCGTTTTGATTCAACCACGATTTGATTTTTGAGTTGCCGGAATTTAATATATCAACCGCCAAGCCGTAGCCGTGCGAACTTGTACCGGGAATTGCGGCATAAATCGCGTCGGGCTTGAGTTGCCAAATTTTTCCGTCGTAGGGAACTTTGATTGCGTCGGAATTGTCTTGAGCGTCAATCGGCACGAAACGTTTTTGGAAGACGTTAATTTGGCTCGTGATATTTCTGTAGCCGTTGAAAGGCATGTTGACGTTCAAGAAAATTTTATCCTGCATGGCGGCACGAACCATCGCCAGCCAAGCTCTTGCCGCGTCAATGTAAAGGTGTCCGCCGCAATGAATTTTCTTCAACCTGTCGGCGGGCATCAAACCGTTATGCGCGGGAGTTATTCCTTCCGGCAAAAAATTTTTCACGTCAAACAGCGGCTTCGGGATATTCAATTCGGCGGAAGTTTTAATCACGGCGGGCGCAGTGCCTTTACTCAACAGGTCGACGACTTTTGATAAGCCCGTGTCATGTGACGACTTAATTAAAATCGTGTCGCCGTCCTGCAAATGATTTT
Organism: Selenomonadaceae bacterium; assembly: GCA_017427545.1. Classification (GTDB taxonomy): domain Bacteria; phylum Bacillota; class Negativicutes; order Selenomonadales; family Selenomonadaceae; genus Quinella. The sequence continues at coordinate 36,157 of JAFRSO010000080.1, read as the reverse complement.
CGACGCCCGCAAGCAATTTGTCTAACGTCTCAAACCACGTGCAGTTGAGTTTATTTTTGACCAGCTCGTAAGGATGCCGCATGAGTTCGCCGCAAAGTAAAAGTCTGTCGGGCTTGACGGCAAGAATAATTTTCGCAAGCTGCCTGTGATATTTGACAGTTTCATCGCCGAGTTCAGCCATATCGCCCAAAATCGCCACGCGTGATTTTTGATTCGGCGCGACGGTTTTAAGATGTTCCAAGGCACCCTTCATGGAAAGCGGATTGGCATTGAAGGCACTGTCGATAATCGTCAACCTTTTGCCGTTGCGAGTGCTCTTGACGATATTGCCGCGGCCGCTGAGTGGTGAGAAATTTTTCAAGTGCTCAAGAGTTTTCTCGACAGAAAATCCGACGGCAACTGAAACTGCGACGACTGCCAGCGCGTCATAAATTTGATCGGCGGGCACGGGGCATTGAAGTTTGTAAGTATTGCCCATGACGAAAAATTCTCCGCCGTCAACAATCACGGGCATTCTGACAGTCGATTCAGCGTGCTTGCCGAAAGTAATTATGTTGAGGTTGAACGACTTGGCCTTTTCCGCAAAAATTTCGTAGTGGGGCATGTCGCGATTGAGCACGGCATAACTGCCCGCCGTCATTCCGCAGAAAATTTTACTCTTATATTCGGCAACGGCCTCCAAAGTTCCGCAAGCTTTGTAGCCGACGTGAGCGGGTGCAAGTGACGTGACGACTGCGACGTTCGGCGTGATTTCGTAGGTGATTGAACCGCGCGGCCTTATGAAAGCGGACAAGGCCATTTCAATCACCGCGAAGGCGTATTCTTGCCTGACGTTTGAAAAAACCCAAGGTATCGTCTGATATAAATTCGTGCCGCGACCGGATTTGGTAACGTGTTCGGGACTCAAAACGCAGTCGAGCATGTTGCAAGTTGTAGTTTTGCCCGCCGAACCGGTCACGGCGATAACTTTACCTTGAAAACGTTTCCTGGCCGCAAAACCGATTTCATACAATGCGCGGCTGGAGTTTTCGACCTTTAGCAAGGGGAAATTCGGCGGCAAACCTTCAACGTCATGACTGATTATAGCTCCGTCCAAAGTGTCAATGTTTTCGAGAATTTTGGAATGAGAATCGCGGCCTTTAATCATGTTCGCCACAAAAATCGTCGGACGCGGATATAACGTTCCTATCAAGGCGTCGCGGCGGCTGAAAGAATTTACATACCAACCTTTCGGCGGCGGGACAATCCATTCACCGCCCGTGACTTTTGCAAGCTGTTCGGCATTCCAACATTTACCCGGTTCCGATTGATAAATTATGTCGTCGAAGTCAAGATTGTAACGCGAGTAGCCGAGATCAGGGATATTCATTTCGATTAACTTCGGATCTTTGAAGCCCTCGATAAGCTCTTCACCAATTCGGACTTTTATCGTCACCTGCAAATCAATATTGGCCATTTTGTCGCGGAATTTTGCGGGAGGTGCCAGCAGTGCAAATTTTTCACGATAAATAACGCCCGGTTTCCAACGATTGACAGGCCACATCCAATCCAAAAATTGATGACCTTGACCGGCTCCGTAAGGCGGCATTTCACATTCCCGCACAGGCTCCCCGCGAATTATCAGACGATAATCTCCCTCGACCGGCTCATCAATCGTCCAATAAGTTTCGACGTAAAGCATTTTAATTTGCGTCATAACGCGACATTCGGGCGGGACGTGATAGCCGACCAACTTTAACGCGCCGAATTTTTGCGGAGTGATAATCGCCTCTTCGGGGACTTTATCAACTGTCCATTCGGGGCGCGGCTCACTCAACGGCTCAATTAATTTTTTCGGCCTGTGTTCAGTCAAGATAACTTCATCAGAAATTTTCAGCGGCTTATGTTCACGCGGCGGAGGTGTGAAATTTATTTCGACGGTATCTTCCGCAAGGCTCGTCGAAGTTTTGAATTCTTTGCAACGCCTGACAAATTCTCTTTGGATAGCCGGCGCAGATTTTCTTGCACGCAGAGTTTGACCGGGAGTTTTAACCAGCGGAATAAAATTAACTTTCTCCACGCCGTCAGATGAAATATCCAGCGTGAAGCAAGCGACGCCGCGTTTCTTTGAGTCAAAAAGAAAATCGCCCGCGTCATAAATTATCGGACGACCTTTATAATTTTCCACGCCGTGAAAGTGATGTGCATGAGTTCCCAAAACTGCGTCCGCGCCCAAATCGATGAGGAGTTTTCCGAGCCTCTTCAACTGTTGGGAAGGTTTGGTAACGCTGTTTACTCCCCAATGCGGCGCGACAATTACAACGTCAGCTTTTTCATGAGCCTCACGAATTTTATCAGCCAAAACTTTTTTCCACAGCTCAATGTCATTCGGCGGCAAGTAAGCGGTACCGGCTTCAGTGGCAGTGGCGGCGGTAGATTTTCGCGTTGAATCGATAGAAAAAATCGCCAGGATTATATCGCCGACTTTTTTATAGGCGGGTGTCAAAGCTTCGTCAAAATTTTTTCCGGAGCCCGCATGTAAAATTCCCGCCGCGTCGAGATAATTTTTCTGCTCAAGCAAAGCCGCCTTGCCGTAATCGCCGGTGTGATTGTTCGCCGTCAAGACAATATCAATATCGGCCTTCGTGAGGATATTTGTCTGTTCGGGACGGGCGCGCAGGTAAAATGTATTGATCACAGCGCGCTGTTCACCTTGAGTCGCGATAACGCATTCAAGATTCACGAGACGAACATCAGCCGCGACCATTTCATTTATCCCGACGAAAGGTTCCATCATATCCGCATAACGGTTTAAACCTCTGCCGAGATTGACATCGCCGCCGAAAAAAAGTTTGATTGTCTTCTTGGAATCACTCAACGACAAACACCTCCTAAAATTAAATAAAGCCGGCTTCACCGGAACTTATTCTAAAATTTTGGTGGAGACGAGGGGGATCGAACCCCTGACCTCTTGAATGCCATTCAAGCGCTCTCCCAGCTGAGCTACGCCCCCGTGACGCGGCTTATATTAAATCATTTACCGCGCCTTGTCAAGGGAAATTTTTATGGAGTGGGCTTTAATACTTTTTTCAGACTGAAATGGTATAGTTTTTAGGAACTAGGAACTAGGAACTAGGAACTAGGAACTAGGAACTAGGAACTGGGAACTAGAAAACTAATCCCTACTAATTACTAGTTCCTAATTACTAGTTCCTAACTGACAGAAGGGAGGTTTTGCATTGAAGAAAAAAATCTTCGTCGGAATAATTTTAACTGCACTCATAAGCGCGGCTCTCACATTGGGATTGGTCTGCCTGCTGTTAGGGATTAATTCAAACACCGCCCTCGACCTCGGCAGATTTTTCGTCGCCCTAAGATTTATCGAAAATAATTACGTTCAGCCCGTCGAACGGCGCACATTGATTGACGGCGCGATCTCCGGCATGGTTAATTCTCTCGGCGACCCTCATTCAATTTATCTCGCGCCCCAACTTTACAGTCAACTGCGCGCGGAAACCAGCGGTGCTTTCGGCGGCATTGGAGTTTACATGGGCTTCAAAAATGGCGGCGTGCAAGTCGTCAATGTCATTCCCGACAGCCCCGGATTTAAGGCGGGACTTCTTGCCGGTGACGAAATTTTAGCCGTGGACGGTCAGCCTGTCGAAGAAATTTCTCCCGGTGAAGTTGCCTTGAAAATTCGCGGACAAGTCGGTACCAATGTTGAACTCCTCATTCATCGTGACGACGCCGATTTAACTTTCAACCTCACCCGCGAAAATATCCACATGCGAACCGTTGCGGGTAAAATGCTTGACGATCAAGTTGCCTATATAAAAATTTCTAACTTCTCCGAACACACCGGCGACGAGTTTAAAACCACTCTCAACGACCTGGCCGCTCAAGGCATGAAAGGTTTCGTCCTCGATATGCGGCAAAATCCCGGCGGCGTCATAACTTCTTGCGTTGACATTGCTCAACAAATCGTCCCGGCCGGCACAATTACTTCCGTCATTCAACGCGACGGCACTAAAGAAGTCTACACCTCCGACTTGGACGCGCCAAAATTCCCAATCGTCGTCCTAATTGACGGCAATTCAGCTTCGGCCGCCGAACTTTTAGCCGGTGCCCTTCAAGATACTCACGCCGCCATTGTCATCGGTGAAACTTCCTACGGCAAAGGCTCCGTTCAAACTCTGATTCCCATGGCTCACGACGACGGTCTTAAACTCACTATCGCCAAATACTACACGCCCGCCGGTAAATGCATTGACGGCCTCGGAATTACTCCCGACATTGAAATTAAATCTCCCCCTAACCCTCACCCCATGTACGACCTAAACTTCACTGTCGAAGATGATCCTCAACTCGCCAAAGCTGATGAAATTCTCCACAATCAAATCAACGCCGGAAAAATTCTCTTCGACGCTAAAATTTCAGATTGATTCCCTTGCAACTCCAACGTTAATGTTGTAAAATCTATTCAATATTAGGGAGAGTTTCTTACTCATTCAAGGAAGGTGATTAAAATGGCAGGTATCAATCCTTTAAGCAGTGCTCTATATAACACCGATTATCTTTTTGGCACTGTCATATCAAAAAAGCAGACGTCCGTTTCACAACTGTGGAATACTTACAATTCCGCCCAATCGAATGCTCTGCAATCTCTTTCGGGCTTGACGGAAATTAACACCAACCTCAAATCCGTCCTGTCAAGCTACGATGACGCTAAGGCGGCTTTCAGCTCCGAATTCAAGGAGAACATGAGCGAACTTTCAGCCTCCGCCACCAAAATCAAAAGCTATGATTTTTCTGTCGAACAGGAAGGCGCAATCACAACGACTATCGAAACCGATAAGGACGGCAATGTTTCTTCCGTCACCAATTACAGCAAAGAACTTCAAGCGGCTATCGACACCGTTAAGGATTTTGTCAGCGATTACAATTCTGCCGTAAAATTTTTCGGTGATAACAGTTCCGTTTCAAAGCGCGTCGAAATGATGTCCAACACATTCAGCGACACGACTTATCGCGCCTCCGCATATTCATCAATCGGTTTGACGGTCAGCTCCGACGGCTCACTTAGCGTCAACGAAGCTCAACTTGCTCAAACAATCGTCAACGATCCCGATAAAGTTTCAAGCATTTTGGGCAAGGACGGTCTCGCCGGCAAGACGGAAAGTCATATCAGTTTTGCCAACAGTCAAGAGGATAAACTTTTCCCGACCGCTGAAAAAATGCTCGGCAATCAGCTTGAAACCGCCTCGATTTACACCGGCTCTGCCTATCGCAATATGGCGGCAATGAGCTACATGGGCAATCTGATTAACATGATGTTCTGAAAAAAATTTCACAGCCATAAAAAAATCCCCCTGCAGTGTCATGCTACAGGGGAATTTTTTTGCGTTGGGAATAAAAAATTAAAAGCCGTCAAGGATGACGGCGCCGCGACCACGCCGCAGGATAGCGGCGTTAGCGGCAAAACGCCCTTTCTTTTGCTACTTTTCTTTGGACGCGCAAAGAAAAAGTAGATTTAAAATATAAAAGTTTTTTACGCCGCGAAAGTTATTCAACCCGGTTAATTTTTTCTGCGAAGTTGGAGGAATAAAATTGCGGCGAAGATTGAAATTCCGACAACGTCCGTGACAAGTCCGGGCTTAATCATCATCAATCCGCCCGCCCCTAAAATCAGCCGTTCAAAAGTTTTCAGCGGCGCGGCAAGGTATCCGATAAGTGACGAACTTAATGCGACCATGCCGATTAAAGCCGTCAGCAGTGACAATCCCAAATGCAAAGTCACGCCGTCGAGTAAAAGCAATTCGGGACTCAAAACGAACATGTAGGGGATTATAAATGCCGCGATTGCCAGCTTTGACGCGTTGATTCCCGTCCGTAATGCATTGCCACCCGATATTCCCGAACCTGCATATGCCGCAAGTGCTACGGGCGGTGTCACGTCCGCGATTATCCCGAAGTAGAAAACGAACATGTGCGCCGCCAAAATCGGTACGCCCATTTGAATCAGCGCGGGGGCCGCTATCGTCGAAGTTATGACGTAATTGGCGGTAGTCGGCACGCCCATTCCAAGTAGAATCGCCGTTATCATCGTCAAAAACATGCTGGGCAAAACCAATCCTCCCGACAAATCCAATAATGCCGACGCCAATTTCAAGCCGACGCCCGTTTTCGTCACGACGCCGATAATTATTCCCGCCGCCGCACATGCTACCAAAACTCCCAAAACATTTCGTGCACCGGTCTCCAAACCTTTGACGATTGCGGCAGGTGACATGCGCGTTGATTTTTTTATGCCGCTGACGACGATTGACAGGATTATTGCCACGAGAGCCGCCCGCATTGGTGTATAGCCGCTGACTAAAAGATAGACGATTACGAGCAGCGGGATTGCCAGATGTCCGCGAGTTTTTAAAAGTTCGCCGAGTTTCGGGAGTTCGGAGCGTGGCAAGCCTTGCAAATTATTTCTCTTCGCCTCGAAATGAACGCCGAGCCATACGCCGATAAAATACAATGCCGCGGGAATGACTGCCGCCTTGACAATTTCGACGTAAGGGACGCCGACAAATTCCGCCATTAAAAATGCTGCCGCGCCCATGACAGGTGGCATTAATTGACCGCCGGTGGAAGCTGCCGCCTCAACTGCGCCCGCAAAATCTTTGTGATAGCCGAGCTTTTTCATCATCGGGATAGTCAATGAACCTGTGCCGACGACATTTGCAACGGAACTTCCGCTGACCGTTCCCATTAAGCCGCTGGATAAAACCGCAACTTTTGCAGGGCCTCCACTCGCCCAACCTGCAATCGAGTTCGCCACGTCGATAAAAAATTTTCCAAGCCCCGTGCCCTCAAGATACGCGCCAAATAAAATGAACAGAAATATAAACGTCGACGAAACTCCGAGCGGGATTCCGAAAATTCCTTCCGTCGTGAAGTAAACGTGGCTGACGAAATAATCAACCGTCAACCCTCTGTGCGCCAAAATTCCCGGCATATACGGCCCGGCAAATGCGTAGGTGATGAAAAATAATACAACGCAAACCATTGGAATGCCGACGACGCGTCTTGCCGCTTCGATAACCAAAATGATTCCCAGTGCGCCGATTAAAACGTCCGTTTGAGTTGGCAAGGCCGCCCGCAAGATGAGTGCTTTATAATTGATGACGATATAAGCCGGAGTCGCCGCGCCCAAGATTGACAAAAATCCGTCGAGCGGGTGAAGTTTATCGCGACGCCATGATTTTCTAGTCGGATAGAGCAGGAATGATAAACATAGTCCGAAGCCCAAATGAATTGCCCGCTGAATTTGCGCGTCTAAAAGTCCGAAACTCGCCGTGTATATTTGGAAGACTGAAAAACTTATTGCGATTGCCGAAATAATTTTTGCCATAACGCCGGTATATTCCATCGTATTTGATTCGGCGTCGTATTTTTTTAAAACTTCTGCTGCAGTCATTTCTTTTCGTCCAGTCAAAATGCATCACCTCGCAAGAAAATTTTTTTAAAAATTTCGCGCCCGACGTATGAAAATCCTGCAGTTAGTTTTTATCTTATCGTGACAAGCGTCGCGCCGGTACCGCCTTCATCTTGATCAGCAAATTGGAAATTGGCAACGGAATTATTCAGCCGCAAAAATTCATGCACGCCCCTGCGAAGTGCACCCGTCCCTTTGCCGTGAATAATCAAAATCTGCTTGAGGCCGGAAAGCTGCGCGTCGTCGATAAATTTTCCGCAAACTTGCTCCGCCTCGTCAACCATCATTCCGCGAATATCAATGCTGCGCCTGACAGTCGCCGTCTTTTGCATGAGACCCAATGAGCCGCGATTTTGATTCGTGACGGGCGGCGAAGTATTTTCCTGCGAATTGTGGCTGACGAATCGGCAAGATGAAACTTTAACGGTCGTGCGCATTGAGCCGATTTGAACGCTAAGCTCATCACCGTCCTTCTCGATTGAAAGAATCGTACCCTTCTGGTCAAGCGGCTTGATATAAACCGTGTCGCCGACAGCAAGTTCACTTTTCTTAATGCGGGTGCCAACGTATTTGTCCGCGATAATGCCCGTCGTCGAATCAATTTCCGCCTCACGAAGTTTATCGCGTGCCTGCTGAATGACTTGCTGACGACGCTTAACGCCCGAATCGTCGAATTGTTCCTTGAGCGCGGCGATAATTTCTTCAGCCTCGCGCTTAGTCTCGCGAACCATTGCCGCAGATTTTTCTTTAGCCTTGCGGATAATTTCGCCCTTAGTCTTGGCAATCTCGTCACGCATTTCGGAAATTTTTTTCTCATGCTTGATGACTTGCTGTTGACGCTCAAAAATTTCAGCGTTGCGTTGCTCAAAAATCATGCGTTCGTTTTCAAGCTCGGAAATAATTTTCTCGAAGTTTGCATGATCGGCAGTGATGAGTTGTTTTGCGCGGAGAATCAAACTTTGCGGCAGTCCCAAGCGTTGACTGATTGCAAAGGCATTGCTCGCGCCGGGAATACCAATCAGCAGCCGATAAGTCGGACGCAGCGTTTCCGAATCAAATTCGACGCAAGCATTTTCGATACCCGCCGTCGAGTAAGCAAAAGTTTTCAGTTCGGAGTAATGAGTCGTGGCAATGGTAGCTGCGCCGATTTGCAGGAGCCGTTCCAAAATCGACATTGCCAACGCTGCGCCTTCGTCAGGATCGGTACCTGCGCCAATCTCGTCAAGCAAAACTAAATCCGTCGCGGTCACTTCGTCCAAAATAGTAACTATTTTTTTCATGTGCGCGGAAAAAGTCGACAGGCTTTGCTCAATGGATTGCTCGTCGCCGATGTCCGCAAAAATATTCGTGAACACAGCAATTCTTGAACCGGTCGCCGCAGGAATGTAAAGCCCCGCTTGCGTCATGAGTGCCAGCAATCCCAAAGTCTTCATGGAGACAGTTTTACCGCCGGTATTCGGGCCGGTCACGAGGAGCATTGAAAAATTTTCGCCGAGTTGAATATCAACGGGCACAACTTCAGCGGGATTAATCAGCGGATGTCGAGCGGCTTGCAAGTCCGTGAAATTTTCAAGCTGCGGTTCGGTAGCATTCATATCGCGGGCAAGTTTGGCCTTGGCGAAGAGTAAATCCACGTCCGCCAAAATTTTTATGTTGTTGATGAGCGCGTCAAGATTTTTTCTGACGGCGTCGCTAAGGTTGCGCAAAATCCTCATGACTTCGTGACGTTCGGCAGCTTCGAGTTCCTTGACGGTATTGTTGAGATTGACGACAGCCAGCGGCTCAATAAAAACAGTCGCACCTGTCGCAGATTGGTCGTGAACAATGCCGGGGAATTGCGATTTGTATTCGAGTTTGACGGGCAAAACGTATCGATCGCCGCGCATGGTAACAATCGCGTCCTGGAAAAATTTTTGCTTGCCGGCGTCGTGAAGAATATTAAAAATTTCAGTCTTGATACGGCTTTGCGCAGTCCTTAAATCACGACGAATCTTTTGCAGTTCAACGCTTGCCGTATCACGAACGGTGCCGTGCTCATCAATGGCGTTATCAAGTTGGCGTTCGAGGTTGCCTAAAATTTCAATTTCCGTCGCACGAAATTTTAATTGCGGCGCGTCAATTTCAGTCGCCTTGAAGAAAATTTTAACCTGCCGCATGGTGTACATCGTCGACAACACGTCGAGTAATTCTTCAGCTTCGGCGATACTTCCCAGACGAATTTTCTTGAAAGTCTCGCGAACGTCTCTAAAACCTCCGAGTGGCGGCGCACTTACCGCAAAAATTTTTACGGCTTCGGTCGTGAGTGAAAGATTTTCTCTGACGGTCTCAAAGTCGTCGGAAGGCTGTAATTTTATCGCAAGCTCCTTGCCAAAATTGCTTGTCGCGCAATCTCGAAGTCTCGCCAAAATTTTATCAAACTCCAAAGTCTTAAAAGAATTTTTTATCATCAAATTTATTCTCCCTTGGTCTTAAGTTCAGTAAAATAAAGCATTTTGAAGCCGTCAAGGTTTAGCTGCTAGCTGTTAGCTGCTAGCTGATTAGAATTCTACCAGCTCTCCCGCTAAATGGACGCGCAAAGAAAAGTATGTTCAATCCCGCAAAGAAAAATATGATTCAACATTCTAATTTACTTTAAACCGCGCGTCAAATTTACCTTGCAAATTATTTTCAGACGTGTTAAACTGCATGCACGCGGTTGTAGCTCAGCAGGATAGAGCAACTGCCTCCTAAGCAGTAGGTCGGGCGTTCGAATCGCCCCAATCGCACCATTATTAGGGAATAGAATTAGGGAGTAGAAAATATAGATCGGAAAAAAATTTTTTTAAGCTCTTCGCGAAAGGTGAAGGGCTTATTATGTTTATGGCGGAAAGGGGAATGTTTATGTCGAGGGGGAAAATCATCATGAGTGTATTGGCGGTGGCAGTGGCAATCGTAATCGGAACGTATCTTGCCGCGTCACCAAAAAATATTTCGGCGTCGAAACTTTCAACCGCGCCATTGCCCGAAGAAATTATCCAACAAAATCAAGTTGCCGCTGAAGAGGCAGAAATTTATTTGGCGGGCGGATGTTTTTGGGGCACGGAATTTTTAATGCGCAATGTCCCCGGCGTCACAAGCGTTGAAGTCGGCTACTCCAACGGCACGACGCGTAATCCAAAATATCGCGAAGTCTGCAAAGGTTCCGGTCATGCCGAATCCGCGCACGTCATTTACGACACCAGAGCTACGTCCTTGCAAAAAATTTTGAGCATTTATTACAAATCGATTGATCCGACGCTAATCAATCATCAGGGCAATGATACAGGCATTCAATATCGCACGGGCATTTATTTCAGCAATCCCGCTGACGAGCCGATTATCAGGGAGTCCTTGAAAGATTTGCAGGGCAGTTTCTTCAATGCCATTGCCATCGAATGTGCGCCGATTAAAAATTTTTATCGCGCCGAAGAGGAGCATCAAGAATATCTGATTAAAAATCCGAACGGCTATTGCCACATATCGCGGGCGATGATTGATGAGCAGGCGAAGGCTAAAGCTGCTGCCGAGTTTCCGGACAAAAATTTTTCTCGCAACAAAGTTTACGGTAAACCAAGCAAGGAAGTTTTGGAAGACCTTAGCGACCTTCAACGCGCCGTCACTCAAGAGGCTGCCACCGAGCCGCCTTACAAAAATGAATACAATGACGAAACGCGCATGGGACTTTATGTTGACGTGACGAATGGTCAACCGCTCTTTTCCTCGACCGATAAATTTGATTCGGGTTGCGGCTGGCCGGCATTTTCAAAGCCCGTTGACGAAAGTTATCTCGTTGAACGAAAAGATATGTCCTTCGGCATTGAACGCGTCGAAGTTCGTGCAAAGGCCAGCGGTGCTCATTTGGGTCACGTATTTGACGACGGCCCCAAGGATAAGGGCGGCTTGCGATATTGCATTAACAGCGCGGCATTGCGTTTTATTCCTCGCGAAAAAATGACTGCTGAAGGTTACGGCGAATGGCTCGACCTGGTTAAATGATTTGGCAAAAATTTTCCTCCGCAAATGCGCGGGGGATTTTTTGTGTGTAAAAAAAAATTTGATTGAATCTGAAAATATTTTGTAGTATATTTAACGCGGTGATTCAAATGGTTAAGCTTTACGACGAAAATTTAACCGGCTACGTTGAAGCTGATGTCAGCGATTTTTACTGCAACGATTACCCTAACTACTTCGCCAGGACCGGCAAGGGTACTTATGTACGCTGGCTTTATGACGCGATTTATACCGTGCCCGAAATATTTTTTGGGAGTATGCCTAATGACGGCGGCAACTTGATTATCGAGGCGGAAGATTATGACGACTTCATTGCGCGTGAACCTGCCGCTAAAAAATATATTAGACCTTATGTTGGAGCACGAGAATTTATCCGAAAACTGCCGCGCTATTGCTTATGGCTTGTCGATTGTCCGCCCAATGAACTTCGCAAAATGAAATTGGTTTATCAGCGCGTCGAAAAAGTTCGTGAACATCGACTTAAAAGCAAATCTGCTACCACAAGAAAATTAGCCGATACGCCGTGGCTGTTTTATCAAATTGCTCAACCTAAGACCAATTATCTTTTAGTGCCGAGTGTGAGTTCTGGACGCCGCGAATATATTCCGATTGGCTATATGGACGTTAATACAATCGTCAGCAATTTGGCGTTTTCAATTCCCGACGCAAAATTTTGGCATTTCGGAGTGTTGACGAGTTTTCCGCACATGGTTTGGATGCGTATGACTTGCGGGCGGTTGAAGAGTGATTATCGATATTCGGCGGACATTGTGTATAATAATTTTCCGTGGCCGCCGTTCAATCGTGAAGTTGAAATTACAGCGGCAATGATTTTGGCGGCGCGCAGAAATTATCCCGACGCGAGTTATGCCGACCTCTACGACCCGTTGATTATGCCGAAAGATTTGCGGCGTGCTCACGAGGCTAACGATCGCGCAGTCATGGAGGCTTACGACTTCCCGAAAAATATGACTGAATCCGAAATGCAAGGGGCGTTCCTGCGCATGTATCGGAACTTGAAAAATTTTGATGAAATTTACAATTCGCTTTAAGGAGGCTTGCCTGTGCCATTAGATTTTGAAATCGCTTCGAGAGTCCGCGACCTGGTCTTGACGATGACGCCGCTGGACATTTTTGACATAATAATCGTCGCAATGATTCTTTACAAGTCATACCTGATGATTCAAGACACCCGCGCCATTACGCTTGTCAAAGGGCTGATGGTAATAATTTTCCTTACGATAATTTGCGGCTGGCTGAACTTGCACGTCATGACATGGCTGTTGCAAAAAAGTTCGGAGTGGTTGTTGATAGCGTTGCCGATTTTATTTCAACCGGAATTGCGGCGAGCACTTGAGCGTTTGGGGCAGGGAAAATTTTTTACTCACGCGTCAACAATCGACAGGAAAGAAGCTGATTCGGTCGTCGACGAACTCGTTAAGACGGCAAAGAAACTTTCACAAACTAAGACGGGCGCACTTATGGTCATTGAACGCGAAATGAAATTGAACGACATCAGCTACACCGGCATTCATATCGACGGAATAATTTCGACGGAATTTTTGTTGAACGTCTTCATCGTGAACACGCCCCTGCATGACGGCGCGGCGATAATTCGCGGGAACAGATTAATTTCAGCGGCATGTGTCTTGCCACTCACGGAGAATACGAAACTTTCAACGGAGTTGGGGACACGTCACAGGGCGGCAATCGGACTATCCGAACAGTGCGACGCGTTGATTATCGTCGTCAGCGAGGAGACGGGTACAATTTCTGTTGCCGAGGGCGGACGATTGATGCGGCATTTCGACGAACAGACATTGGCGGCAAAAATTCGACCTGCCTTCGTCCAAAAGGAAGATAAATTTTTCGACAAATTCCTTTCCAAATGGAGGGACGAAAAATGAAGCGAGTAATAAATCTTTTCAGCCGCAACTTTCTAAAAAAATTAATCGCGTTGATAGCGGCGTTCTGCATGTGGGTTTTCGTCATGGCCGACCAAGATCCGGAGATTGAAGGCTCTTACACGGTGCCGGTCACGATTTCAAATGCACCGTATGAATTCATTGCCCTTTACGACGACAAAACTGTAACCGTCGACGCGCGTGCACCCCGCTCAAATTTCATAAAATACGACGCCAACGCCTTCCGCGTTTACGCAAATCTTGAAGGTCTTGCCGAGGGCGAGCATCAAATTTCCCCGCAAGTCATCATGCCGCAAGGTTTTGAGTTGGTGGAAACTCAACCGTCGATAATCAAAGTGAAACTCGACCCGATGCAAGAACAGCAAATGCCGATTGAACTTGTAACGGCGGGCGCAGTTGCTCAAGACGCGGCAGTTAAAGACATTCAAAAATCAATGGAATTTGTGACAGTCGTCGGCCCGAAAAGTTTTGTTGAGCAGGCGGCAAAAGTCGTCGGCACATTGAATTTGAACGGCAACACGTCGAGTTTTGAACAGCAAATCCCGATGAAAGCTATCGACGCCAAAGGTAACGTCGTCAGCCGCGTGCGAGTTGTGCCGAGTGTCATCACCGTTGCCATTGACATTGAGAGCGGAGTTAAGCGGCGGATTGTTCCCATTGTACCGGAATTGAGCGCGGTTGACGGTTGGGAGCTTACGAAAATTACCGTGGAGCCGGCGCAAATGGAAATCACCGGTTCGGAGCCTGTGATAAATTCAATCGTCACGTTGCGGACGGTGCCTTTCACGGTTCAGACAGGGCAGCGCGTTTTCAAAGCCACGTTGCGATTGGAAGTGCCCGACGGCGTAACGGTTAAATCCAACGAGGTCACAGTTTCCGCCGAAGTCGTTCGCAAACCCGTTATGCGTGACACGAATTAGTCGCTGAAAAATTTTCTCAAAAAATTTTCCGAAACCACTTGATAATTATTATCACGCGTGCTATACTACGTTCAGGCTTTCGTTAAAGCTCTCCTAAAATATAAAAACACACATACGCTTGAAAAAGTCCTCGTGCTGCTCACACGAGGGCTTTTCGGTTTCAAAAAAAACTCCGCCGCGTTTGGTGGAGTTAAAAATTTTTAAGCAATATAAATAACTGCTATTCAGCCGACCGCCTTATCTTTGCGACGGGGATTCACGCGCCGAAATTCTTTCAACTCTTCGTCGGTGAGTTCGGGAAATTCATCATCATAGACAATCGGACGATTTTCAGCTTTAAGGGCACGAAGTCTTTCAATTTGTTCGGGAGTCGGTTTCTGTCCCTTATAAATAACTCGTTGCACAATCATAATATTCTCTCCTTTCTTTAGGTGACGCCTCGCGCGCCATAATTATTCTTGCCGCTTCGCCACGTTCAGTATAAACGACAAAAAGTACATTTTCTACCATTCCGATAACCTGCCAACGAACTTCATCTTGCGAATGCTTTTGGTCACGACGCTCAATGCGATTTTCATCAGTAAAAACCAACGCTGCGTCTTCAAAACAGACTCCGTGTTTTTGTTTATTGATAGTGGCTTTTTTATTATCCCATTCGACAAGAAGACCATCAATTTCTTTTGTAACTGTACTCATGCCAAAGCGTCACCGCAATTCAGCCGACCGCCTTATCTTTGCGACGGGGATTCACGCGCCGAAATTTTTTCAACTGTTCGTCTGTAAGTTTCGGACAATCTTCGTCATAGATGATGTCCTCGTCACTCATTTTTTTCAATGCTTCCAGTTCAGCTTTTTGTTCTTCCGTTAAAGGTTGACCTTTACGCAAAATATAAGTAACCGTCGCCATAGTAACTCCTCCTTTCTGATTTATCGGCTTTCCGCGCAGAAATAATTCTTGTTCTATCCTCACGGTCAGTGTAGACGACAAAAAGTTCTTTTAACGCCCCTGCGAGGTTTAGAAAGTAGAAAGTAGGGAATAGAAAGTGGATTTAAATCTCATGCCAAAGCGTCACCGCCGCCGACGTAATCTTGAATCGCCAGCGAGTAGACCAATCTCCTGTCACGCATGAAAGTGAGGACGCGCATAACTTCCCAGGCAGTGTCAAGACTCGTGAAGCATGGCACGCCCAATTCAACTGTCGCACGCCGAATCCTGAATCCGTCCTTTGCAACGTGTTTGCCGGGAGCTTGCGTATTAATGACCATGTGAATTTTTCCGAGTTTAATCATCTGGATAATATCGGTGCTGCGCTGATGAACTTTGCCGACAATTTCCGCGTCAATGCCGATTGACTGCAAAGCCTTGGCAGTACCTTCCGTCGCCACAATCTTAAAGCCCAGTTCGGAAAATGCGCGGGCAAGTTGTTTCATCTCTTCCTTATCTTTGTCGGCAACGGTAAAGAGAATGCAACCGTTTTTCGGAATGACAATCCCCGCACCGGTTATCGCCTTGTAAAGCGCGCGGGCGTAGTGATAATCAATGCCCATGACCTCGCCGGTAGATTTCATTTCGGGGCCGAGGGAAATATCGACGTCCTGCATTTTCGCGAAGGAGAATACCGGAGCTTTTACGGCGACATAAGGTTTCGGCTCAACCATACCGGAATAGAAGCCCATAGATTTAAGTGTCGCGCCGAGAGCTACACGCGTTGCCACGTTGACCATTTTAATATCGGTGACTTTGCTCAAGAATGGAACCGTTCGGCTTGAACGCGGATTGACTTCGATAACTGAAACTTTTCCGTCCGCCACGATGTATTGAATGTTGAGCAGACCTTTGACTTTGAGAGCAAGGGCAAGGCGTTTTGTGTAGTCGGTGATTGTGTAGATGACTTTTGACGGTAAAGTTTGCGGAGGATAAACTGCAATACTGTCGCCGCTGTGAACGCCTGCGCGCTCGACGTGTTCCATAATGCCGGGGATAACCACGTCGATGCCGTCACTTATCGCGTCAACCTCAACCTCCGTGCCCTGCATGTACCTGTCAACCAAAACAGGGTGGTCGGGCGTGACTTTAACTGCGCGGCTCATATAATCGCGGAGTTCTTCCTCATTGTAGACAATTTCCATTGCTCGGCCGCCAAGTACATAACTCGGACGAACCATGACGGGATAGCCGATATTTGAAGCACCGGTTATCGCGTCGTCAAGATTGGTAACGCTGATTCCCTTCGGACGCGGGATATTTAATTCAGTCAACATTTCGTCGAAGCGTTCGCGATCTTCTGCGCGGTCGATATTGTCAACGCTCGTGCCGAAAATTTTAACGCCCGCCTCCGCCAAAGATGCCGCAAGATTAATCGCAGTCTGTCCGCCGAATTGAACTATAACGCCGTCAGGCTTTTCCTTGTCGACGATGTTAAGGACGTCTTCAGTCGTGAGCGGCTCGAAATAAAGTTTGTCGGAAATGTCAAAGTCCGTCGAAACGGTTTCGGGATTGTTGTTGATGATAATCGCCTCAATGCCCGCCTCACGCAGTGCCCAAACAGAATGTACGGAGCAATAATCGAACTCGACGCCCTGACCAATTCTGATCGGCCCGGAACCTAAAACTATAATTTTATGCTTGTCGCTGACTTCAACCTCATCAACCTCGCCGCGATAAGTTGAGTAGTAGTAAGGCGTCGCCGCTTCAAATTCCGCCGCGCAAGTGTCAACCATTTTATACACTGGCAGAATTTTAAACTGCTTGCGCATGTCGCGGACTTCATTAATATTCGCGCCGGTAAGTTCGGCGATTGATTTATCCGCCAGCCCCAAAAGTTTTGCCTCACGAAGAGTTTTTGCATTGAGTTCACCCTTTTGCAAGCGGACTTCCATATCGGTGATATTTTTAATCTTGTCGATAAACCAGCGATCGATTTTTGTAATGTCGGCAATTTCATCGGTCGTGACAATATTTCTGCGCAAGGCCTCGGCGATAAGGAAAAGTCTTTCGTCATCAATGCGGCTCAAACGTTTCTTGATTCTGTCGTCGTCCCAAGAATCCATTTTGTCCATATGCAGACGATTGACGCCGATTTCAAGACTGCGGACGGCCTTTAAAATCGCGCCCTCAAAAGTTCTGTCCAAACTCATGACTTCGCCGGTAGCTTTCATCTGCGTACCAAGTGTCGTGTCGGCATAAACAAATTTATCGAACGGCCAGCGCGGGAATTTCACGACGATATAATCAACGGCCGGTTCAAAGCAAGCCTTCGTAGTTTTCGTGACGGCGTTGACAATTTCATCAAGCGTGTAGCCGATTGCAATTTTGACGCTGACTTTTGCAATGGGATAACCGGTCGCCTTCGACGCCAACGCACTTGAACGACTGACGCGCGGATTAACTTCGATGACGTAATAATTTTGACTCTTCGGATCAAGCGCGAATTGAATATTGCAGCCGCCCTCAATCTCCAAGGCGCGAATAATTTTCAAACTTGCCGAACGCAGGAGTTGCCCTTCATGGTCGGTTAAAGTTTGAGTTGGGGCGACGACGATTGAATCTCCCGTATGCACTCCGACAGGATCGAAATTTTCCATGCTGCAAATCGTTATGCAAGTGTCGTTGCCGTCGCGCATGACTTCATACTCAATTTCTTTCCAGCCGGCGATTGAACGTTCAATCAGCACTTGACCAATCATCGAATATTTCAGCCCGCGCAGAGTCGTCTCGATAAGCTCTTCCTCATTGTTGACGATACCGCCGCCCGTGCCGCCGAGTGTGTAAGCCGGTCGAACAATCAGCGGATAACCGATTTGGTTTGCAAAATCAATCGCGCCGTGAATGTCCTCAACGATTGTTGATTCCGGAATTGGCTCGCCGATACGTTCCATTGTCTCCTTGAAAAGTTCGCGGTCTTCAGCTTTTTTAATCGCCTCAATCGACGTTCCCAAAAGCTCGACGTTGTATTTTTCAAGGGCACCACTTTCCGCCAGCTGAACTGCCAAATTCAAACCTGCCTGTCCGCCCAACGTCGCAAGTAAACCGTCGGGACGTTCCTTTTCAATTATCGCCGTCAAAAAGTCGACAGTCAGCGGCTCAATGTAAACGCGGTCGGCAATGTTCACGTCCGTCATTATCGTTGCGGGATTTGAATTGACCAGGACGACTTCCAAGCCCTCTTCCTTGAGTGAACGACAAGCTTGCGAGCCGGCGTAATCGAATTCTGCCGCCTGACCTATGACTATCGGCCCCGAACCGATGACGATTATTTTATTGAGATTTTTTTTCTTAGGCATAAAATTGCTCCCTTCTGTCAATTAGGGAATTAGGGAAACAGGTTAATAGGTCAATAGTTCTAATTCCCTAATAACCTAATAACCTAATAACCTAATAACCTGCTAAGCGGCTTCGCTCGTTGGCAAATTGTCGTAAACGTTGATTGCCTGCTGAAAACGTTGCTGCAAATCTTCAAGGCGATATAAACCGTCGGCATTTTGAGTGAGACCTTTGAACCGAATCGGATAAATCATCGGCGGATTTTCCAAAGTCAGCGTAGTTTTATTGCGCAACTGCTCCGTACTTGCATAAACCAAACTCGTTGCGGCGTAGTCGACACCATCATTGCCGCGCCATTTTTCAATGACGAATTTCACGCCGATAGGAGTTTTCCTTTCAATAGTTTGCGGCAGTAAATAATCCTCAACTTCGAGAGCCGCCAAAATGCTTGCAATATTCGAGTCGTGACCGCAGAGGAATGTAAATTTTCTGTCTAGGGAAAGTTCATCGTTCATGACTTGCAGGAGCGGATGAGCAATGTTGACGGCGACCATCGGCGCGGTGAAAAGCACATCGTTGTAAAAATCTTTGATGGCCGAAATTTTTTGCCAATCGCCGGCACTCAATTTGTGCCCGAAGGTAGCTTTAACGGGATCGTCCTCCTCGTAGTATTGGAGGGACAAAGCGTCGGCAGCTTGATTGGCAAGTTTCAACGTTCCCGTAGTGACGGGTTCATCGCCGAGTTTAAAAATTACTTCAAAATCCTCGTCGCGGAAATGTTTAAGCCCTTCGGATTTGGCAATCTCGGAGTCTTTGAAGTCAAGAACTTTTTCGAGCAGCCGATAAGAATCTTTCGGAGTTTTGTCGCCGTAAAGTGCTTTAATCTGCGCATTGGCCAGCGTGACGAATTTATCATTAACGAAAGTCAATTTCGGCTTGAAGACGGGGTCGCGCGTGTCCAACGTGGGGTATTTGCGTTCGATACGGACATTGGCAACGGGAAGCATACCGCTTGAGAAAAATTGAGCAGTCGCGACGGTACGTTGCCTGGAGTTTGCATAAAAACGAACTTCACCTTCAGCGGGCAAATAATTTTCAGTAATCAAATTTTCACTGACGAGCCACTTGCGGAAATATTGCCCCATAATCGTTTCCTCTTCACCGCCACGCATAGAAAGTTCACTGGGCGCGGAAGTCCACTTAATCCATTTATGCGGCGTGACTTTCGAGATGGCAGAATTTTTATCGACGAGCGGGGCGCGGATATTGTGACGGCTCAAAACGACCATGCCCGTCAGATTGTATTTGTCGTGAAAATCGGCGGAGCGCGCAGCTTGAACCGGTACGACATTAGCCACGAGGATAATCGCGACTATCGCAAAAAATTTTTTCAACATATCAATCACCTTTTTTTAATTAGGAATTAGGAGTTAGGAATTAGGAATTGAAAAATCATTCCTCATTCCTAATTCCTCATTCCTAATTGAATTAACGGTTGGCAACCCGCATGTGATAAATAAATTCGTCGAAGAGGTGCACGCTGTCATTGGGACCGGGCGCGGCTTCAGGGTGATATTGCACGGAACTGATCGGCAGTGAATTATGGCGGAAGCCCTCAACCGTGCCGTCGTTAAGTGAAACGTGAGTAATTTTAATCGGCAGACCTTGCAGGGATTTTTCGTCGATAGCGTAGCCGTGATTCTGCGCGGTGATTGCAACTTTTCCCGTCTCCAAATTTTTGACGGGCTGATTGGAGCCGCGATGACCGAATTTTAATTTGTAGGTGTTCGCGCCCATTGCCAACGCCAAAATCTGATGCCCCAAGCAAATTCCGAAAATCGGACGCTGCCCGATAAGCTTTTGCACTTCGCGAATCACGTCGGGAACATCTTTAGGATCGCCGGGACCATTCGACAGAAAAATTCCGTCGGGCTTGAGCGATAAAATTTCTTCGGCTGAAGTCTTCGCAGGCACAACCGTAACTTTGCAGTTGAGTCTGCGCAGGGCGTCGAGAATATTGCGCTTGATACCAAAATCCATTGCCACGACGTAAAGAGAATTTGACCGCGCGTCGAGAGTGTAGCTGACGGGCGTCGTCACCATTTCGACGACATTTTTACGAATCGGCAAAGACATCATCTCGTTAATCGTCGATTGCGAAGTGTATTCGCTGACGATAACGCCTTTCATTGTGCCCGCCGAACGAATTTTTCTGGTCAAGGCGCGAGTGTCCACATCATAAAGACAGGGGATTTTCTCCGTCGTGAGAAATTCGGACAGAGTTTTTTGCATTGACGAGCTGGAAGGTTTTTCGCAAATTTCACCGACAATCAGCCCTCCGACAAAACTTTTGCGGCTCTGATTGAATTGCTTCGACGTGCCGTAATTGCCAATCAGCGGATAAGTGAGCGTGACGATTTGGCGGCAATAGGACGGGTCAGTTAAAATTTCTTGATAGCCGGTCATGCCCGTGTTGAAAACAACTTCGCCCTCGGTCGTGGCATTTGAGCCGCCAAAAAGTTGTCCGCGAAATGTCGTGCCGTCCTCCAATATCAATTTCCCTTTCACAGTGTTCACCTACTAAATCTCAAATTTTTTTGTTATATCGCTGAAAAAGTTTATCACACGGCAAGCGGCTTTGCAAATAATTTCTGAACGGCCGCCAAATAATTCAGTATACACGGGGCGGAATGAAAAATTTTCTCCGCGGGTACCTGACGGGTACCTTACATGACGGAAAATTTTTTGTACAATCGCTGCGTCAAGATTTTCACTGCAGTTAGGCGGATATGCGGCGTAGGTTAGTGTAAAGCCTTAAGAATTTTATGTTAAACTGAAAAAAACTATGCGAAAGGATCAGTTATGGGCATTGGAAAGCGAGTAAATCCAACGCAAGAAAATCATGAGTCGGCAGATAAAGCGGAACCTTCAACTTCAAAGAAACCTAAGGAAGAAATTATTTACCTGCCCGAAGAGCCGAAATTTTTGCTTGACGATATAGTTTTGCCGCCGCAAGTGAAAGAAAAAATTTTGGACGTGGTCGAATACGCTAAAAACAGTCGACTGGTTTTTGAGACTTGGGGCTTGGAGGAAACTCATAAATATTCAAAGCGAATCGGCATAAATCTTTACGGTGCGCCCGGTACCGGTAAAACTATGGCGGCTCATGCCATCGCAAAATATCTCGGCAGAAAAATTCTCGTCGTCAATTACGCAGACATTGAATCAAAATACGTCGGTGAAACGCCAAAAAATATCAGACGCGTTTTTGAGGCGGCGAAGAATTCAAACAGCATTTTATTTTTTGACGAGGCCGACGCTATCTTGAGCCGCCGTGTAACCAACATGTCCAACGCCACTGATGTCAGCGTCAATCAAACGCGGTCGGTTATGCTTATGCTGATGAATGAGTTTCAAGATTTTATCATCTTCGCGACGAATTTTATTGAGAATTTTGATCCGGCGTTCATGCGCAGAATTTCAATGCACGTAAAATTTGACTTGCCGGATTTAGATTGTCGTCGACGTTTGTGGCAGATGTACATTCCGAAGAAAATGCCGAATAATGTCAATCTCGATGAACTTTCCGAGAAGTTTGACGGCATTTCTGGCAGTGACATTTCCAACGCCGTACTCAACGCGGCATTCAAAGCCGCTCGAAGAAAAATGCCTCTCGTCGACAAAAATTTAGTCTTTGAGGCCGTGGAAGATATTTTGAAAAGTCGTCAGGCAAATGAAGTCGGCAACGTCACCGTCACCAAGCGCAAAGTTTCTGAAGAATACGTCAAGGCGCAAATCGACAGCGGCAAAGTCAAATTAAATAAATCGGGGGAATGAATTTATGATACCTGCACTTTTGGCAGCATTGGCCATCGGCGGCATTTTGATAGTCGCCTTTTGGGACGAAATTGTAGACTGGCTGAAAAAATTGGTAGCCGGTCTGCGCAGAATGTTTTCGCAACTCAAAAAGAAAGTCGCTCATGCAGCCGGAGCATTTATTCAGCGCGTCGAACGGAAATTGGCGGCGATTCGGCACAAACTTTACTATCAAGAAGCCGGAGAATGGGTTGAGGAAACTACCACGCGTAAAATTGATGAGAGCGAAATTCCCGCAAGTATCCGCAGAAAAATTAGCAATCACGAGACTGAAGTTACCGACGAGGTCGAAAGCGAATTGCAATTATCGTTGAATTGAGGTGGAAAAAATGCCGTTTAAAAGTTTGTTCGGAGCCTTCGGGGCAAAAACTACTGATGTTATTGATACTTTCCTTAGCGTCGTTATCGGCACTGATATGGAGCTTGACGAGCTGGCCAAAATTTATTCCGCGAAGTTGGACGGGATTATCCGCGACGAACAGTCAAAGGGGCTTAAATATGTCGGCGGCAATTTCAAAATGTCATACGCTGACGAGAAAACTTTTAACCTTGC
Source organism: Selenomonadaceae bacterium (assembly GCA_017427545.1). Lineage (GTDB taxonomy): Bacteria > Bacillota > Negativicutes > Selenomonadales > Selenomonadaceae > Quinella. The sequence continues at coordinate 13,125 of JAFRSO010000080.1, read as the reverse complement.
CTTTGAGCTGTACTTTCAAGACGAAAATGACGAGTGGGTTAAAAAAGCTTCCAAGAGTAAGCCGCAAAAGTCTGAATATCTGAACGAAAAGGCCTTTGCCGAATTGCGCGCGCAGAAAGAAATTGTTTACGAGATTGACGAGCCGGAGCCGCCTAAAGTTGAATCAAAAGAACCTGTCGTCCGCAAAATTCCAAAGTGATTACGGTGAATAATTGATGAGCGACGAAGAACGCACTAAAAGAAAAGTTTCCTTCGACCAAATTCCCGGCAGACAGCGTGCAAGCCTTGAAGCTCAACTTCCGAAATTTCCAAAGGGCAAAGGAGGTTGCGGCTGTCTATTAATTTTTATCGTTTTGCTGATAATCGCATTTAACGCGATAATCGGCGACGATGATAAACCGTCGAAACGTGAAACTCCTCCGCCCGCACAAAGTCAGCAGCAGATTCACGAAGAAGTTAAACCGCCTAAGGAAGATAAAAAACCTGTGCCGGATTTGGGCGAGCATTGGATAAAGGACGCCAACGCTGTCTATCTTTGGAATCCGAAACCGCAAGTCGGTGAGACTATCACTTGGAGCGGCGGTTACATTCAAGACGGCGATTATAAATTTGCGGACGGAAGCGGTATCGTCACCTGGTATCTTAACGGCGAACTTGAACAGGTCGACGAAGGAACATTCCGCCACGGTCAACGTCACGGGAAGTTTACTCATAAATTCCCCGGCGGCAGAATTATTTACAGCAACTGGGATAACGGCATTGAACTTTCGGAGCCTGAACCTGTCCCTGAACCTAAACCTGTTCCCGCCAATGATGATACTGCTGCTGCGCGGCAAACTTTCATGAACTATCACAAGGCGATCACGAATAAAAATTATCGCGAGGCATATGAAATTCTCTCCTACAAGCAACGTGAACGCGTCGGCAGTTTTGATTCATACGCTGCGGGTTTTGCCGACACCATAAGCAGTGAAGTCCGTGATTTAAATTTAATTTCTTCCGATGAGGATTCCCGCACATTTGATTATACTGTAATTGCTCACGACCGCTATCATGACGGCAGAATAAAAATGCAAGTCTTCAAAGGTCAAGTCACTATAGCGAAGGATAAAGGTCGCTGGTATATCAGAGTTGCAAAATCAAATAAAGTCGATGAACGAATTGAATAGGTAAAAATTTTTTCCGCCGAGGGTACCTGATGGGTACTTAGCACGGTGGATTTTTTTTTATACAATCGCTGCGTCAAGGTTTTTACGACAATTAGGCGGATATGCGGCATATCTTAGTGTAATGACTTAAAAATTTTGTGATAAACTGAAAGAAACTATGTACAGCCGAGGACTCAATAATATGGTTAAGGAGAAAACAGTAATTTACAGGCAAATCGGCGCAAAAATTGCTTACTATCGAAATCTCAAGCAGATGACGCAAGCTGAACTTGCCGAAAAAGTTCATATGAGTGAAAGTACCATCGGGCGCATTGAACGCGGCAAATATAACAGCGGCGTCCCACTTCCGACACTGGTTGACATTGCCGGCGGCTTGGGAGTCAATTTGGCATCGCTGGTCACTTTCACCGAAGAAGAAACTCGGCTTTGTTTGGAGGTTGATAAAAATTTGGTTGATTGACGGAAATATTTTTGTGATATTAAGTTTCTCTCGATTAGTTTACGCTCACCAAAGTAATTGGAGGTAATTAAAATGTTTTGTAAAAATTGTGGTGCAGAATTGAAAGATGATGTCAAATTTTGTCCGAGTTGCGGAACGGCAATTTCAGAAAAAACAAATGTTAAAGACACCATCAACGATGAATCAAACGACAATAAGACGCTTTCCGCCAATCCCGACGCCATAATTTTAAAATCGGCAGCTCCTCTTCCCGATAAATTTGATTGGATTAAATGGGCATATTTTGTTGCACTTTTGCCGGTAGTTATAAGTCCGGGAATTTGTATAATTACTTTGCCCATTGCCTTGATAATGCACTCATACCTTTCCGATTATCATCGCAAAAAGATCAGAAAAATGCATTTTCAATTTGTCAGTCCGGTAAGTGCGGACGAAATATATAACAAGCTGGAACCCGCACTTACACATAGATGGGGCAATAAAGTGGAATTTGACAGGGAGGGCGAAACGATTTCCGTAAAATACAAGAAAATTATTTATGATATTAATCTTATGGAAGACGGCACTTTTTGCTTATGGTGGAGATTATCTTTAGCGCGAGCGTTTTTTTCAAATGCAGGCTATAAACAAATTCGCACTGCTACAGGCGTAATAGCTTATGAGTTACAAAAACAATTTGGCGTTAATTGAAGTGCAGAAAAAGTTCAGTTAGAGGAGTGATTAAAGTAGCTACCTCAGGATGATTGACGAACTTTGATGTAAAGAGGATTAAAAATTTTTTCCGTTCCAATTTCGGAGCGGATTTTTTTTGCTATAATGGAGGAAAAATTTTTGGGGTGAGTTTATGAATTTTTTGCGCGAACTGTGGCAGGCAGTGATTTATTTTCTATTCCCGCCACATTGCCCGAATTGCCGCGAAATGGTCGACGAACGCTATCAACTTTGCCCGAAGTGCGCGGAAAAAATTTTACGCTTGGACTTAAAATCAGATCCTCCCGCGCCGCTCGATAAAGTTTTGCGCGTGACGAAATATCGCGAAGGTTCTCGAACACTCCTCCACAAACTCAAATTCAACAACAATTTACGCGTCGTGCCGGTCTTGAAAAAAATCCTCGACGACGTTTCCAATCGCGAAGAAATTTTAAACTTTTTGAAGGACGTAGATTTTGCAGTCCCCGTGCCGCTTCATCAAAAACGATTAAAAGAGCGCGGCTTCAATCAGTCGGAAGAAATTTTCGGTGAATGGCTCGCGAAGAAAAATCTTCCGCTGAAAAATATTTTGATTCGGATTAAAGAGACGCCACAACTTTACGACCTCGGCAAGGCAGATCGTAAAAAAGTTTTGACGGGAGTTTTTGCAGCGGCGGAGCAATTCGACTTAAGCGGGAAGAAAATTTTAATCGTCGACGACATTTTCACGACGGGCACGACCTGTAAAGAGTGCGCAAAAGTTTTGAAATCCCTCGGCGCGGAAAAAGTTTTTGTGCTGGCATTTGCTTCCGACTTTGGCGAAAATTTGTTGACGCCTAAAAAATGAACTCCCATGTTGAGAAAATAATTAAAAGCCGTCAAGGATGACGGCTAAGCCCGCGCACTGAGCGTCTTAGCTTCTAGCTAACAGTTACCAGCTCTCCCGCTAAATGGGCACGCAAAGAAAGTATGATAACCCCTTGGCGCGGAAAAAGTTTTTGTACTGGCATTTGCTTCCGACTTCGGCGAAAATTTGTTGACGTCCAAAAAATGAACTGTTAAACTTCAAACAAAAATGACTGTTGCAAAGGAGCTAATTTTGAACCGACAATTTTACGACAACGAACGAGAGATTGACCTTGCCGAACAAAAGACACTTCATAAGCGCGAGAAAAAAATTGTTGCCGCCCGAACGATAATTTTTCTTGCGGCAGTGGGAAGTTTTGCTGTCGGTTGGGATTACGGCATAAATTATTGCTATATTATCGCGGCATTGCTGGCAATGATTTTTATTCGGCTGATGAATTATCATGACGATCTCAAGCGGCGCAAAAGATTTTTGAAAAGCCGCATGACGGTTTTGAACTCGTACATTTCGCGAGCACGTGGCACTTGGCGCAACCGTTCCAATGACGGCAGCATTTATCTCAAGAATAATCGCCCGCAAGATGTCGACTTGCACATTTTCGGCGAAGGCTCGATTTTCCAATACATTTGTGCGGCGCGAACGAAACGTGGCAGGGATTTACTGGCCGCAGCATTCAATCCCGAACCGCCCGATTTTAACGAGGTGCGCAATCGTCAACGCGGCGTCGCAGAAATTTTACAGCGTCCAAGATTGTCACTCGACCTTGAAGCCTACGCGCGATTGATGCCGAACAATCACGACACCAGCGAATTAATCGTCAGCGTGGAAGAGGAATTGCCGCCGCTCGGAAAAATTTATTATCTGCGATTCGTCATGCCGATAATTTTAATCGCGTCATGTTTTTTGGCATGGCACGGACTCGTCAGCGAATACTTGCCGCCGTTTATCATGCTGTTTGCACTGGTAATCGCAATCGTCGCCATTCCCGCCGTCAACGAATTACTCGCCCCGCTGAAAATTATTTCCAAAGAACTCCGACTGTATCGGGCGATTTTTGAGCGGTTGGAGTCGACAAATTTCAGCTCGAACAGATTAAACGCAATCCGCGAAATTTTAACCGACGAAGTTTCTGCCTCGCAAAAGCTGAAGGAACTTTCACTACTCGTGGACGCGGCGAACGCTCGACACAATCCGCTGTTCTTCATAATCGGCAACGCACTTTTCCTGTCAGATTTCTTTTTAGTCGCGGCGTTCATGAAATGGCGAATCGACGCGGCAAATCATCTGCGCACATGGCTCGACGCCTTCGCCGAGGTTGAAGTTTTAATTTCGTTGGCGTCAATCGGTCAGACGCGGACGACTTACTGTTTCCCGACCTTTTACGAAGACGAGGAGCCGCATTTGACGGTTGAGGGTTTGACGAGTTTACTTGTCGCCGACGCTAAGGGCGTTCCAAATGACGTTGAACTCAAAGCGGGCACGACGATTATTACCGGCGCGAACATGTCCGGTAAAACCACTTGGATTAGGACGCTTGCCGCCGCAGTTATGGTTGCCTATTCGGGAGCACCGGTTTGTGCGAAAAATTTTGCAGTCAGCCGCCTGGCCGTGATGACTTCAATCCGCGTCAACGACGATTTAAGCCAGGGCGTTTCGACTTTCTACGCCGAACTTTTGCGAATCAAATCGATGATTGAATACACCGAAAAAAAATTGCCCATGCTCGCCTGTATCGACGAGATTTTCAAGGGCACGAATGTTAATGACCGCGTTATTGGCGCGAAGGAAGCTATTCGACGCCTCACTAACGACCGCAGCATTACACTTGTCACGACGCATGACTTTCAACTTTGCGATATGGTTTCCGAGAATGCTCACATTTCCAACGCGCACTTCGAGGAATATTACGAGAATGACGAAATTAAATTTGATTTCAAATTGCGCAAAGGTCGCACTCATACTACCAACGCCAAATATCTTTTACGCATGGCGGGTATCTTGCCGCCGGAAGAGAAGGTTTAATCGTTGAGCTTGACTAAAAAAAATTCCCCCGTCGTCAATGCGGCAGGGGAAAAATTTTTTACATACGCTTGAAAAAGTTTATTGAGGTTTGATACGCTTGACTGCTTCACTAAGGGGCGGCACTACTTGTTTTTTGCGACTCATCACACCCGGCAAGAAAACGTGGTTTCCGCTGGCGTCGACGTGGAAAGCTTCACCAATCAACGTCCGCGGCGAACCTGCGAAAATCAAATATGTGCATTCTTCGAGTATATCCGTGCACATCATTGCATGCATGTCGAAGCCCTCGCGCTCAATATTTTCTTTCATGAACGCAATAATCTGGTCTTCGATATTAAGTACCTCGCTCGGATCCATCACTGAAATTTGACTGATGATGATTTTATAGTCGCCGATTTTGAATTCTTTGAGGTCGTTTTTAGCAATTTCGGCAGGAGTTTTGTCACCGATACCCGCGCCGGCTCTAAGCATGGCTAAGCCGTATTCCTTGAGGTTGACGCCCGCGATATCGGCAAGACGTTCAGCAGTTTTCTTGTCGTAGTTTGTGCAAGTCGGGGATTTAAACAGGACGGTATCAGAGATAATCGCGCTCATGAGAAGGCCTGCGATTGACGGCGGAATTTCAATGTCTTTTTGCCAATGCATGTTGGCAACAATCGTGCAAGTGCAGCCGACGGGTTCTTGATGAATATAAATCGGTTCGGAAGTTTGGACGCCGCCGAGTCTGTGGTGGTCGATAATTTCAATAATTTTTGCGTCCTCAATGCCTTCAACAGCCTGACCGCGTTCGTTGTGGTCGACGAGGATAACGCGTTCACGTTCGGGGAGCATGATTTCATCCGCGCTGACAAGGCCGACGAGTTTACCGTTTTCGACGACGGGATAACTGCGGTAGCGGTGCTCGTCCATGACGCCTTTAATGTCGCTGAGCAAATCCATCGGTCTGAAGCAAACGGGGTTTGAATGCATAATCCGACGAATGGGCACGCACTGATTAATCAAGCGGCCGACGGTGTAAGTGTCGTAGGGTGTTACCAAGACGAATACGCCGCGCTTTTCAGCCTCCTCCAAAACTTCGGGGGCAATGCGGCTGTTTTGCGTGACGACGAGGCAAGCAATTTCGCACTCAAGGAATTTGAGCAGAGTATCGGCACTGCGGTCACCGACGAGGACAATATCTTTTTTGTTGAGGATACTGACGGTTGAAAAAGCACTGCCCGACGCGATGATAATGTTGCCTTCGATAAGCGCGTTTTCGTCGCCGGAGACGAGAACTTTAGCTTCGGTCGCCTGAATGATGTCACGATAGCGGACGCGCAGATCGACGAGGCTTTGAAGTCCGAGTTCAAGGAAATATCTTTTGGCAAGGTCGCTGACTGTGACGATGCCGACGAGTTCGCCGTTAGAGTCGGTGACGGGCACTGATTGCAATTCACTTTTGCGCATGACTTCGCCCAGATGGCGGAGCGTGTCGTGTTGACGGACGACGGTTTTGCATTCGAGTGCAACATCTTTGACGCGCGGATACAAATCGGTCAAGAGCAACGGTTGATCCACTTTGAAATATTCCAGAGCATATTTGGTTTCGTTATTGATTTTGCCGCAACGAGCAGGCACGGCATTTTCGCCCAGAGCCTGTTTGAGGTGCGAGTAACCGATAGCCGAGCAAATCGAATCGGTGTCGGGATTTCTGTGCCCGATGACGTAGATAGGTTTGTTGCCGCCTTTCATTAAAAAGCCCCCTCCAATTTTCTGAAAGTTAAATCTTCAACTGCGCGAATTATAACTAAAAACACTTCGCGTGTCTATATCGGCAAAAGAAAACCGCTCGTCTTGAGCGGCTGAAAATTATCTTCGAATAACTTGTAAGGGAGAAGGGAAATGGGAAAAGTTTTTTCATTCCTATTTCCTATTTCCTCATTGAATTTGATATTATTTCTTTTGACGTTCACAAACTTGATTGCCGACGGTGCAGCTGGTCTTGCACGCACTTTGACAGGAGGCTTGGCACTCGCCGCAACCGCCTTTCGTAAGCGTGGATTGAAGATTCGGTTTGTTGACAGTCTTAATATGTTTCATATTATCAGCCCTTTCTATCAATTAGGAATTAGGAATTAAAATCCCTTCTCCCATTTCCCTTAAAATCACACGTTGACGCCGTAGTTTTTGCCGAGAGCAGCCAATCCGCCACTCCAGCCCGCGCCGATAGCGTTAAATTTCCACTCGCCGCGATTGCGATAAATTTCACCGACGACAACAGCCGTTTCGACAGAAAAATCTTCACCGAGATCATAGCGGATAAGTTCCTTGCCGGTCATGTCGTCAACCACGCGGATATAGGCGTTGGAAACTTGCCCGAAAGTTTGACGGCGGGCTTCAGCGTCGTAAATCGTAACGGTAAAATCAATCTTGTCGACGTTGGCGGGCACAAGTGACAGGTCAACTTTAATCTCCTCGTCATCGCCTTCACCCTCACCGGTAAGATTGTCGCCCATGTGCTCAACCGAGCCGCTCTTGTGCTTGAGGTTGTTGTAGAAGACAAAATCATCGTCCGAGTTGACTTTACCGTTGGCACCGAGCAAGAATGCCGCCGCGTCGAGGTCGAAATCAAAGCCGCCGTCGTATTTGTTGACATCCCAACCGAGACCGATTAAAAGTTTCTTCAAACTGGGATTGCCCTTCGTTAAGTCAACCTTTTGACCCTTTTGCAAACTGACTGCCATAAAAATACCTCCCAAAAATGAACTTTAAGCTTTTTAATTCCTAATTCCTAATTCCTAATTTAATTAATCTTTCCGTCCGACTGTCCAACGAAGCCCCCAATCGAACGCTCTATCCATTTGTTCAGAGTCGTCAAAGAATTCAACGACTTTTTCCACGCTGAAAGTCCCGCCGACATTTTCAAGCAGGGCAATGGCGCAAGTGCGTTTCCGCGAGCCGTATTCGTCCATGCGCACAATCAATTCAGGGCTGCCGGGACAATTCACGGTAACGACGCCTTTAGCCTCCTCCCAATTCGCCGCGCCCTCATAAATGAACGTGTAAATCAGAATTCGGCGGATTTTGTCAGCGTATTTACCATTGACGCGAATAGTTTCACCCGCCGCAACTGCACCGGTTCTATCGTCACCGTCAAGGGCAATGTAAGGCGGATATTCCAGACTGCCGAAGTGATTGCCCAAAGCTTGAACGGCTCCGATAGTGCTGTCCTTCAATTCAAACAGGCACGCGAGATCCAAATCAATGCCGCGATTGGTAAATCTGCTGAACAAGCCGGATTTTTGTTCAGGTTGGCTCCAATTCAGATTGATGACAATTTCACCGAGCGAACTGCCCTTTTTGATGAGACTGACTTTTTGCCCCTTGCGAAGTTCAACTTTTTTCGGAAGCGGAGGATCTTCACGTGGCGGCGGAGATGATTTAGTTCTTTCACGGCGCGTATTGATTTTGGATTTTGGAGGTTCGGGTGGCGGCGGAGGAGGTTGAACGTCTTTAACTTCAATGCCGAAATTATTACACAGCGCGGCAAGTCCCCCGCTGAAGCCTGCGCCCGTCGCATTAAATTTCCACGTGCCTTTGTAGCGATAAATTTCACCGAGGACAATCGCCGTCTCGACCGTAAAATTTTCCAGCGGGAACGTGGCAATTTCTCCGCGCATACCGAAAATTTTCAAGGCCGCGCCGCGAATCATGCTGAAATTTTGCCTGCGCTTATCAGCGTCGTAAATCGTGGCGGTCAGCGAAATTTTCTCGACGTGGCGGGGAATTTTTTCAAGGTTAATATCGATTGAATCGTCATTGTTATGCGTGACGGCTCCGGAATTGTGTTGAGCGTTGCCATAAAAAATAAAATCTTCGTCGCCGGCAACTTTACCGCGTCCGTCCGTCAAAAATGCCGCCGTATCAATCTCAAGCGCGCTGTCGGGGCGTTGAAATTTTATCGTCAAGAAAGTTTCGTTGAGTGGAATTTTTTGCCCCTTGCCAAGCTCCATAACCTCACCTCCAAAAATTTTCTACACACACATTTTAGCAAAAAAGTTTTTTATGTCAAAGCCCGCAATAAATTTCAATGTATGTTATTCATCAAAAGCAGATAGGAAATCAGCGCGGGTTGAGTGCTCCCCAGCTTTGAAAATTCGCGCAAAAATATTTCATAGACCGCGCTAGGATTTAAACTTCGCAAGGAATTTTCCATTTCCCTCATCTGAACGCTTACGAAAAACATCAACACCCTAAGTCGCAGGTTGGGATTTTGCTTGAAAAATTCAAAGCGGCTCATGAATTCTTCCAAACAATCTGCGCCGCGAAGAAGTGTTTTCGCCCGAAAAATTATATCCTGCTCCGAAGTTTTTTTGATACGCGTCACGGAATTATTATTCAGCCGTTGGACGTAAAGCGGCGTCGGCACATGTAGAAAATTTTTCGCCAAGCAAATCAGTTGGAAGGAAAAAATTCCGTCCTCCGCCGTTTTCATATCGGGAAAATTTATGTCGTTGTCAAACAAAAAATCGCGGCTCACAAATTTTAACCACGGCGGCCATTTATATTGAGCGGTTATAAATTTTTCCACGCGCTCAAAAAGATTTTCCGTCTCAAACAGCGGCTCCGTATCCGTCAAATTTTGCCACCATTTGCCGTAATTAAATTTTTGCGGGAAGACAGGTTCTGCGTCGCAAGTAAATCCGCTATCCATATAAATTACGTCAGCTTGATATTCTTCCGCGAAATTATAAAGTTCTTCCAAAGCATTGTCCGTCAACAAATCGTCGCTGTCAACGAAAAAAGTATATTTTCCCTGCGCATATTCGAGACCGATATTTCGCGGAACTGCTCCCGAACCGGTATTTTCCGGCAGATAAATAATCTTCAATCGTCCGCCGAATTTTTCAAGATAACTTTCCGCAATCATCATGCCGTTATCGGTTGAGCAGTCGTCAACCACGAGAACTTCAAAGTCTTTCAGCGTCTGATTCAAAAGACTTTCCAAGCACACGCCCAAATATTTTTCCGCATTGAAGACCGGGACAATAACTGAAACTTTCATTTCATCAGCTCACAAGATTAAATCTAAAAAATTTCCCCTCCACAACGGAAGGGGATTTTTCGTTTGAATGTTCAAAGCCGGAATTATTCTGCGACCGATTCGGGAACGGCAGCTTCTTCGCCGGGATTATAAACGTGCCCGATATTGGAAATGTCAACCATATATTTTTGGCCTTCCGACTCGATGACGACGCTGGGATTACCCTCAACAATCGTTACGCCGGTAACTACGCCGGTTTTGGGTTCGGTGTGACTAATCGGATTACCTTCGGCGTCAGATTCGTTGACTGTCAAAACCCAATCGATGTTCATACCAATCATGCTTGAAAGTTGGCCGACTAGGACGGAAGTATCGATATTGCCGACGACTTTGCCGAGGTCTTCAAGACTTTTGGCGACGTTGGTCATTTGCTCAAGCGAGCTGAATTGCGCAAGCTCCGCGATATAACTGCTGTTGTCTTGCGGGTCGAGAGGATCTTGATTTTGCAGCTGCGTGACGAGCAGTTGAAGGAAAGTTTCCTTGCCGAGGTCGTCATTTTTCTTAGTCTCTTTAGTTTGCGTCGCCTCATAAGCGGCGGAATTGTAAGTCACGCCGTCGACAGTGATTGTGTTCAATGAATTTGCCATAATATCTCCTCCTTAAGGAACAAGTTTAATTTCTTATACTGAATAGTCAACGCCGTCCGCAGCAGAATTTTCCGGGGCGGGATTAGTGGCGTCAACGTCACGTTCGAGGGCGTCGAAGTTGATTCGGCGATTGCCCTGACGTTGTTGACGATTTTGTTGCCAAGCTTGTCCGCCTTGACCGTTCATCAAGCCGCCGTCATTCAAGTTTGCAGAGACTTCGACATTATCAACTTTAAGACCGGCGTTATTGAGTTCTTGACGGAGCTGGACGAGTGAGTTTTCAATAATCGTGCGGACTTGCGCGTTATCGCTGTGGAAGCTGGCATTAATCGCGCCGTTTTGACTGACGGAAATTCTAAGTGTCAATTCGCCGAGGTGTTCGGGATTGAGTTTGATGACCATTTGAGTATTTTCCGCCGTGCGAATCAAGCGGGCTTGACGGACTATCTGCGCGGGCACGTCGAAATTATCTTGCGGGAGTTGCGGCGGTGAATCCGGAGCTTGAACGGGAGCCGCTTGCGGTTGAATTTGCGGTGCGTCAGGTGTAGTCAAAGGTACCGTGAAAACTTCGCCGCCCGTTGAAATTTGTTGCGGTTGAGGCGTGTCGACCGTCGGTTGGAAAGTTTGCGGTTGGAAATTTTGTTGATTTTGTTGAGCGTCGCGCTGAAGTGAATCCTGCTCAAATTGTTGCGGCGTCGATTGAGGCGGCGTGACGGGTGCAGCTGTCGGAGCGTCCTCGACCTGCGTGTTCACCGTGACCACTTCGGAAAAGTTTTGCGGCGCGGGACGTTCGTCGACTTTTTGCGGGACGACCGATTGAGCTTGCGCTTGTGATTGAGGTTGAATTATTTCAGCGGGTTGAGGTTGAGGCGTCTGAACTTGAACCTGCGGTTGAATCTCTACCGGTTGAGCTTGAACCGATTGAACTTGCGGTTGAGGTTGAATTATTTCAACGGGTTGAGCTTGAACCGATTGAACTTGGGGTTGAGGTTGAATTATTTCAGCAGGTTGAGCTTGAGGCGATTGAGCTTGAGCTTGCGGTTGAGGTTGAATTATTTCAGCAGGTTGAGGTTGAGCCGATTGAACTTGCACTTGTGATTGAGGTTGAATTATTTCAACGGGTTGAGGTTGAGCCGATTGAACTTGAACTTGCGGTTGCGGTTGAATTATTTCAGCGGGTTGAGGTTGAGGCGTCTGAACTTGAACCTGCGGTTGAATCTCTACGGGCTGAGCTTGAACCGATTGAACTGGAACTTGCGGTTGAGCTTGAACTTCAACAGGCTGAGGTTGAACTGATTGAACTGGAATTTGCGGTTGAACTTCAACGGGTTGAGCTTGAGGCGTCTGAACTTGGACTTGCGGTTGAATTATTTCAACGGGTTGAGGTTGAGACGTCTGAACTTGAACCTGCGGTTGAGGTTGAATTATTTCAACGGGTTGAGGTTGAGACGTCTGAACTTGAACCTGCGGTTGCGGTTGAATTATTTCAACGGGTTGAGGTTGAGACGTCTGAACTTGAACCTGCGGTTGCGGTTGAATTATTTCAACGGGTTGAGCTTGAACCGATTGCCCTTGAACTTGCGGTTGCGGTTGAATCTCTACTGGTTGAGCTTGAGGCGTCTGAACCTGCACTTGCGGTTGAATCTCTACCGGTTGAGCTTGAGGCGTCTGAATCTGCACTTGCGGTTGAATTGTCGGTTGATTTTCTACGGGTTGAGGTTGAGGCGTCTGAACCTGAACTTGCGGTTGAATCTTTACTGGTTGAGCTTGAGACGTCTGAACTTGAATTTGCGGTTGAGGTTGAATTATTTCAACAGGTTGAGGCTGAACCGTCTGAACTGGAACTTGCGGTTGAGGTTGAATTATTTCAACAGGTTGAGGCTGAACCGTCTGAACTTGAACTTGCGGTTGAGGTTGCATGTTAATCACTCGCCACCCGCCGAGCATGTTAAGCATTGATTGTGAGGCTGCGTTATTTTTCTTCGGCATGAGTGACATTAAATTTTGAGTGTCCGCAACTTCCTGCACGCCTTGCACAACTTCAACCTTTGGGGCGTCAGTCATTACAATCGGTTTCGTCGCCAGAAGCGTCTCCGAGTTCATGCTGAAAAGATACGCCATATTGCTCGCGGCAAGATAATCATCGACGGGTTGAGTGTCCCTTTCGACGACGACGACAGGTTGAGTGTTCCTATCTACGACGACGGGTTGAGCGTCCCTATCTACGACGACGGATTGAGTGTCTT
>JAFRSO010000079.1 GCA_017427545.1 Selenomonadaceae bacterium | reverse complement strand
GGCTCCTCTGCCTCGTGAAAGTTGTGCCAATTTCTTCACGTCGACGCCGCGTTTAAGTTCGGCGGCAACTTCGGGCGGGGAGTTTTTTATCGCCCGCTCAACCAAATCTTGCAACGGTGACAAGTCGTCTAAAAATTCTTCGCTGAATCCGCCCTTGAAGACGCCGAGCCTTTCCCACAATGATTTATTCTGCCGTTCGACGATTTTGCTTTGAATGCGTTCGAGTGGCGGCATGTCGGTTATTTCTTGGAATAAGTCGCGGGTTGCCTGCAAAAGTTCAGCCTGTGCCGGATTGTCGCGCATTGCCTTTTGAAATTCTTTTGCCTCCGCCGAAGTGTTATTCAGTGCGCCGGTCAAGAGCCAATCTGCTATGTAATTGCTTTGTGCGGAAGTGGGATTGATTTTGAGCTGCTTGGCAATTTCCTCGCCGACGACTGGCAAAAGTTTTTCCCAATCGTAAGCGTGGCGGCTTTGAATGAGTTTCTGCATGTGGTTGACTACAACATCATCTGCGCCCTTCACATTGCCGTAAAGAATTCTGTGCCCGCTCAATGCCCGCAGATTTTCCGTGATTTTTTTCTCGCGCCGAATACTCGATACCTTGCCGTCAAACATTGAGGATATTTTATTTTTGATTTTCTGCTTGAGCGATTCGGAGGAATTGTCGTTTCCGATTGAATATTTGATATTGTTTTCCGATTGTGGTATATTTTTTTTGGAAGGTGCGCCGACGGGCGGAAGACCGAGGGCTTCTTTTGAAGATACTGGTTCCGCAGAATTTACCGGCGCATTTTCCGTTTCTACTGCATGATTGTAAAATTGAATGCGCCTTGTATTGTGCTTAATCAAAGTAATGTGAACAGGAACTGGGGTTCCGTCTATCACGGCACTATTTTTCATATAATAAAAGATGTCATCTTTGTGTCGTTCTTTTGTAGCGTTCGCTTTTTGAATTTCCTTAGCCTCACGAATAAGTTGTGGCAAATGTTTTACGAGCAATAATTTTTGTTCTTGAGCAATGGTACTTTCTACTTTTTTCCGCCCCGCTGCTGTAAATTCTACAAGTCCATTCTCGTCAATGTCGATTTTGCCAAGCTTTTCGTTAAATACAGATGTACCTTGCAAATTTTCTTTGTAATACTGAATAGCCTTCTTACGCAATTCCTTGATGTCGCTATATTCGCCAAATTCGTCGCCTGTAACAATCACGGCGTTTTTTTCATTTTCGGACGAATATTTTGCTTCACCGTCAGAGCGGACTGAATCTAAACTGCGCCCGTCAGCAAGTTCAATATTTTTCGTGCGGCGATTGTAGCGGAAAATTTTATTGCCATTCGCGTCGACGAGTTGATTGGCGATTTTTCCGAATTCATCTGCCAACGCTTGAGCTTGCACAGTTTTGAGCTTGCCTTGAGGATTGCGGAAGTGGTCGACGAATTTGTTCATGGTATCTTTCAACCACTGCACTACCCGTTCAATCAAGCCGCGATTCTTGCCCGCTATGCTCTGCATTAATCCCGTCCGCTTTGCTACGTCTTCAAATTGGTCGGCAATTTAGCTGTTAGCTGCTAGCAGGAGAGCTACTAGAATTCTACTCAGCTAACAGCTAGCAGCTAATTGCGCCGCCTTTGCAAACTCATCGAAAAGGTCAGAATTATTATTTTTCAGCCAGTGACTTGATTCATGCCAGAAAACTTTTCCGTGCGGCATTTTGGAATTGACGTTGATATAGCTGGTATTGCCCGCGTGCGCCCCATGAAAATTGCCGTCTTTGTTGCTGAAGAAAACCGTTTTCACACCGAGCTTTTCCCCGAAAGATTTCAGTAACTTTTGAGCGGGCGTCAAATCTTTCTCTTCGACGATGTTGTCAATTCGAGTATCCACTTCGCCTTGCTTGGAATGTTTGGAGAATTTTTCAGGGTAAAGCAATTCGCCCATTTTTTGGTAAAATTCCTGCGCCGTTACTTTGCCCTCGATTAAATCTTTTTCAAGGTCTTTTGCTTTGGCGGCTAGGAGCGCAGTCTTATTTGATACTTTACCGTGAAGTTTTTTTCTGCCCCAAATATCGCGTATTTGATATGCGGCGGCACGCATAAGAGTGTCGTCAGCTAAAGATTCTTTGTGCCTTAAAAGAGAAATCGCTAACTTTCTGGCGTCTCCCCAATTATTACCTTGCCGACGGTCAGAAGGTCTCGCTCCACTTGCCGTTTCCATAAGCACATCGATTGTTTCTTTGATAGCGGGATATTTCCGATAAAGTTTTTCCCTTAGCCCCTCGTCAACCGTTTTCAGGCGTCAAATCCATTAAGGCAATATCTTTTTCGGTAAGTTCGGGGCGTGATTCAGCAGATTCTTTATTGGCAGGAACAGCTTCTTTAACCGTCGATTGCGCTTGCGGCTTAGTTTGCGGCTCGGATTCTTCATATTCGCCCAGTTGCCAACGCCCTTTGTTGTTGCGGACAACATAATTGAGCTGTTTACCACTTTGAGGATCGCGAACTGTCCCGTCATCTTCAATAGTTAAATTCTTGTTGTAAAATTTTTCGCGAATTAAGTCTTGCAAAGCCTCACGAGAACCCGCGCTGCCAACCGTGTGCCACTTGCCTTTTAATTTCTTCTTCGATTGCGGTTGAGCTTCTGGTTGTGCAGATTGCTGAACTTGCGGCTCCGAAACTTCATCTTTTGAAAAGCTTTCGTTGCCGAAGTAAATATTCAAGGCACGGGTAAAATCTTCTGCGCTCTCTTGTGAGTTAAATACAAAGGAATCGTTGTTTTCATAATCGGTAAGCCGCTTACCACCGTAAAGTTCCAAAACTTTATCTATTTTGCCTGAAATTTTATTTAGGAGATTTTCATTTGATTCCCTTCTCGCAGCACCGGTTCCACGTCTGATATTATCGACCCTGTTATCTATGAAAGCAAACCACTTGCCCGGATATTTAGAATCCAAAAACTGAATTTCTTCGCTAGGTCTAGCTTGTGCTGTCCACCTGCCGGTGTAGGTTGATTTAGTTATCCCTACTTGCCGCAATGCTTTTTCAGGAGAAATACGTTCTTGTGCCGCCGAAGCAGTTTTCTCTTGTGGTTGAACTTGCGGCCGAACTTGCGGTTGAGTTTGAGGCGATTCTTTCCTTGATTGACGTTGAATCCTTTTTGCTTGTTGAATATCTCTTTTGGAAATGGGAGCAATAAATGATTCGGGGTCGTCGTCATAATTATTTGTGTCTGTATTTTTTTGCGCCGAAAAATTATTTTCTTGCCACTCACCTGAATCAATATCGCTGTAAAGTAGCCTATTTATTCGTTGTTGCTCTTGAACTTCATGTTCTCGCTCTTGAGCCGCTTGAATTTCTTGTGGCGTCTGAACGTGGAAATCTTCAAAGTCGTTTTCTATCGCATTATTTCTGATGTTACCTTGCTCATTTGCAGTTCCTTGAAAGTTGCCGTAAAGCCCTGCACTGATTTTTCGTGCCGTTTGAATATTTTTATAACCTTGTTTTATCCCTTCCCATTGTTCACGAGCCGCATTAATTTCAATTTGATTCGCGCGTTCCTTCAAACTTAACGGCTTTTCTTGTGCAGGTTGAGCAGATTGTTCTTGCGTCGAAGATATTGTAAATGCCCCTGCCGCCGACAACTTGGCTTGCCACTCCTGAATTTTCTGCGAAGAGCCGTTTTGCAGCGATTTAAAATCTACGCCGGTTACCGCTATACCGGTCTGATTGGCCAACTGAATTATAGCGTTGCCGATTTTAGTTTTCTGGTTGTGCGAAGTTTTTGAGGTTACGGACTTACTTGCTCGCTTGATTAAGTTTTCGTTCCCCGATGTCTTTGCAGGTTGAATCAAAATATTTTGGGGCGGAGTATTATTGCTGACAGGTTCAGCTTGCGGCTGTGAAGGTTGAGTTTGCTGGGATTGATTTTGTCCGGGCGCGGAAATTGCAACGCCGTTTTGCTTTAAAATATTTTCGACTTCAACAAAATTATTGCTCTGCAAGGCATTGTTAAGCCTTAGCCCTATTTTTGCATTGGCAGACGAATTATTTGCTCTAAGCACTTCCAAAAACCGATTCGCCGCAGCTTTGATTTCCGGACGCGACGGTTTATTGTTGACGGGTTGCGGTTGAGCTTGCGTTTGAGTTTGAGCGGGCTGATTGTTTTGAATGAATTCATTTAACTCTTCGCCGTAACGTTCGATAATGGCTTCGCGATTTTCAGGCGTGTTTTGGAACACGGAATTATGATTGATGTCGTCGAACATGCCGTTGAAAAAATTGGCAATCGGGACATCTTCATCGTTGACGGCTTTGGCAAAACGTTCATTGGCAAATTGCGCCAGAAGATTTTGAGTAGTGCTGTCTTGAGCGTTCAAATCAAAGAGCGGCTTTGACGGCTCCGTTTGACGATTTTGTTGCCTTACATTTCCTTGAGCAGTGTTGCCTTGAAGGTTAGAAACTTTCACAATCCAAGCGGGAGTTTGCCCTTGATAAAGCGGCTGCTCCATGATTTTGTTAGCACTGCTGCTGTTGCCGAAGACGCGCCAATTATCGTCCGCGTCTTTATGGTCTGCAACCAAAACATGCTGATAGGTCTGCTTGCCGTCGTAGAAAATTATATCGCCTTGTGAAACTTTTGATTCGTCGAAAGGAATAATTTCAACGCCCATTTTCTCAAGGCGGCTGTGCAAACTGTTTTCACCTTCAACCGTATTGACAACGCCGTCATCAACCATTTTCTTGAATTCGGGGTGCACATGAGAAAGAATTTTTGTGACAGCTTCGACGCAACCGACAGTTCCGTTGTCCATTTGCTTGCCGTCGAGTGATTTCCTAGCCGACTGCAAACCTGCCGCGAAATTAATTTCCGGTTTCTCGCCGCCAAGATTTTCAAAGCGAGCCATAACCGAATCGGCGTATTCGTTGATTGACGATTCGTCACCGTTCCCTTGAGGACGGTTTTTAGCCTCTTCAGAATAATTAACTGCACCTTCGCCGCCATACCAAGCAATCGCAACGTCGCGCCAGTTTCCAAACTTGTTATATTACTCCTGCATTTTATTTCGGGCAACGAGGTTTTGATTTTCGGGCGTCATAGGAGCGTCGGCAGAAAGTCCTGCGTCTTGCGCCCAGCTTGACCAATTTTCCGGCATTATTTGGAAACGTCCGGTTGCGTTTGTCCGACTGTTTACGGCGTTATAATCGCCCTCTTCGCTACCTGATTCTTGACCGCTAATTGCACGCATGAAATTATCAATGCCGGACGAACCTTGTTTAGGCTTACGCTCTTCTTCGGACGGAAAGTTAGCGGTTAGTGATTAGCTGCTAGTAGCTAGTAGCTAATCACTAATCACTAACATGGCGTCACGCAAATTTTTCGGGTCAATGTCTTCACCAAGCTCATGTGCGGAAGCAACTTCCTGCGCCATTTCCTCTGCACCTTCAGAGCCGGACGCTACGGCAAGGCGTCCAAGATTAGCCAAAAGCCCTTTCGCAGGTTTGCCATAAAGCATGTTGTATTGCGGTGCGTTAAATGCAGAAATTATCCCGATGTTATCCCAAAATACGCGGTCGCCGATTTCTTTTGCCTCAAGTTCGGTTTTATCCTTAACGTAAGTGCCGTTAGCTTTTGCTTTTTCAATGTACCTGTTTTGAGCGTGTTGACTTTCGGAAAGAGCTTCCAACCCTGCGCCTGTTTCTTGCGCCGCAAAAGACGTTGCACTTGCAGGGGCTAACGTTTTCAGGACTTTTGAATTCTGATATGCTTTTGCCGCTTTCTGCGCCATATCGGCATATCTGGGCAGTTGACTTAATACGGCACGTCCTGCACCGCCTGCCGCACCAAGTGCTCCGCCTAATGGAAGTCCTGCCAATATCGACGCGCCCATTATGCCGAGGCTTTCCGGTGCAGATTGAAGAATATTTGCCGCGTGATAATCAAAAGAATTATTTCTTGCGCCTCACAACTGGCAAGATTTTTTCGAGCGTTTTTGAGTGAAACCCCTTCGCCGTAGCCGTTCACGTCAATTCCCGCCGCATTTGTCATTCCTCGCAAAAGTTTTGCATTTTCATGCGCCGCTTGACGTCCCTCATCAGTTTTGGCGTCGGCATAACTTTGCTTGGCACTCAAAAGCCCGCGGGCAAATTCCAAACCGTAATTATCGGGATTCGGTGTAGCTTGCTGTGGTTGAGGCATTTGTTGAGACCGGCTATGAAAAGTCAAGAGGTTGAAGCCGGAACATAAGATTTATTATCACGAAGGACGGCGAAAATAATGGCAAGGATTTTGTGACAAACATGCCCAATGGCAGTCAAATGGTCTTTACCTTTAGAACGTTTCTTCTGATAAAAGAGACTGATAGAAGGGTCTTTAAAAGCAGCAACGTTAGCGGCAAGCCAGACAGCTCGTCGCAAGTAAGGCGATCCGCGCTTGGACATGTGACCATCAGATTTTTTAGGGTAAATTGGGCAGTGAAGAAAAATTTTTTTTTCGCCGCCAAAAGAGTGGTTCCGATACCTGTAATCGCCATGATTCGGGCAAATAGACGATTCAAGTGATTTCAACTGTTCAAGATATTACCAAAAGAATTTTTAGCGGTTTGCTGAATTTGTTTACGACCCTTTATTCAAAAGGTCGGCAAGGGTTTGAGCGTCGACTGATAACATTTTGCCAAATCGTACTCGG
>JAFRSO010000078.1 GCA_017427545.1 Selenomonadaceae bacterium | reverse complement strand
CGCGATAACTTCAATCGACCAACTTATGGCTCACATTCGAGTGGTTGAATCGAGCAACAGATATTACGTTGACAATGGTCTCGGTTACTTCGGCGCATACCAGATTGACTACGCAAATTACGACAACTGGACGCATTGGACGGAAGATTTTGTTGCCAACGGTGGAGTTTTGGAGACTTCGCCGGTTACAGCTGAAGAACCGCACGGTCCGGCTTGGACTCCCAACAATCAAGACAACATTGCCAGATATATTTTGACGGGCTACTACGAAAAATATGGCTCGTATGAAATGGCGGCTCGTTGTTGGAATCAAGGCGAAGGTGGCAGAAATAATTCCGACGCTGACATTTATTGGGCAAAAGTTTCGGGCGTTGATCCAGCTACAGGCGGATATACCGCTCCGCAGGTCACAATCAACATGATTTTGCTGTTCAAGATAACATTTGTGGCGATGATGTTCGTGTACATGGGCAGTCGCGTTTCAAAACTGGTACTCAATCAATTTGGCAGTAGCGGATTTAGTTTCACAGGAGGAGGCGCATAAAATGAGCGTGAAGAAAAAATTTTTAGCAGTGATGAGCGTGTTGAGTGCGGGGTTTATCAGCGGATATGGTTTAATCGCGTATGCTCATGTAATTCCAGGCGTTGATGAACCGTTTAATCCCGAAGCTTATTACAGTTTGACGGAAATATCATGGGCAGACAGCCCGTCGCCGTATGCACTTAAAGATTTAGCGAGCAATGGCGGTAGTGTATTTGATTACACTCGATATATAAAGTCTGTTCTCTTCGGCGATAAGTTTGAAAAGCTTGCTGAGACCGATGCCGACAAGACAAAGAACGACGAAGTAAATTCTACGCCGTTTTCGGAGGAAATATTTGCTGAAACGACGGCGGCATTGAAAGTTATCGGCGTTGGCACGGAAAAAGTTGCTCGAACGGCGACGATAGACGAGACGAATCCTTATTTGCGGCAAGGAAACGACGACCACTGGGATACATACGACCAAAATTCCTTCAACCGGCAGGAAAAATATAAATGGCTCGACGACACTTATAAAAACTTCGCTGACGGCGCAAAATCGGAGATTATCGAGACGGAAGAAACAATGGAGGCGGCAAAGAAAATTTTTGAGCACACGAACGCGGCTCAAGGTCATTTGCAGATGTATCAGGCTCAAAATGAGTTGAAAACTCTGCTTGCATATGAACTGGCGCGACAAAATGCTCTGGACGCCGATTTTGCTCAATTGCAAGCGGTTAATCAAGCCGCCGAGTATGATTCTAACGTCGAATCGGCTTACATTGATTCAATCACGAAATTTGACGTTATCGCCCCGTATGACGGCGTAAATTTTCAGCTGCTGAACGAAGAATTTGCTTACGACAAACCGCAACCGTCCGGAATGCCCGATTTCAAATGAGGTTCGGCGATGAAAATTGCATTGATTGACGTGGACAGCCATAATTTCCCGAATCTGGTCTTGATGAAGTTGTCAGCGTGGCATAAGGCTCGCGGCGATGAAATAACCTTGATGAGCGCGGAAAAAGCGTTACAGGAGGAAAATTTAATTTTCAAGTACGACAAAATTTATGGCGCGTGCGTGTTCAGCGGTAACGAAGAAGTTTTGCGAGCGTTGGAGCTGTGTGGAGTGCATTTGGGCGGCACCGGCACGCGATACCGAGAAATTTTGCCGTATGAGGTCGAACACATCATGCCCGACTACTCACTTTACGGCATAAGCGACACGGCGTATGGATTTTTGACACGAGGTTGTCCGAGAGGGTGCAGTTTCTGCGTTGTCGGCAGTAAGGAAGGTCGCAAAAGCTATAAAGTTGCAGATATTTCGGAGTGGTGGCGCGGACAGGAAAACATAAAATTGTTAGACCCGAATTTACTGGCGTGTTCGGAACATCTTGAATTATTAAGGCAGTTGGCAGAAACGGGCGCATACATCGACATAACTCAAGGCTTAGATGCGAGATTGCTCACTGAGAAAAACATTTCGCTGATAAACGAGCTGAAAATCAAAGCATTGCACTTCGCTTGGGATAATCCTCGTGATAAATCTGTTGTTGCGGCTCTGAAAAACTTCAGGAAAGTCTCAAAGATAAAAAATCATCGCAAGTTGATTGTTTATGTGCTTTGCAACTACTGGAGTAGTCGCGAAGAAGATTTGTATCGAGTGTATTGGTTGCGTGACAACGGTTTCGACCCGTATTTAATGGTGTATGACAAGAAAAATGCGCCGAAGGCGATTACGAAAATGCAAAGGTGGGTCAACAACAAACGCATTTTTAACGTCGTAAAGCGATTTGAGGATTACGACACCAGAATCGGATAAATTTTTTGGAAGTGATGAATATGGAATCAAAAGTAACGGTTCATGCGACTTTGGAGGAGATGGAGCGGCTGTTTGACGACACCAAGGGCGGTTTTCTTGTCAAATACTACGAGCGAACCGAACAACACTCAAACTATGACACGTTCAAAGTCATTGTGCGGCACGGAGATGATGTCGGTCGGCAGGACGGTGAAGTTTTTGATTACCAATCGTTCATGAACAAGTTTGATAATTTTGAATTGAGATTTCGGAACGGTGACGACAATAAATTTCTGGATAGAGACGTTGATATTGCCCAACAAGGCTTGGAGGGCGGCTTGTCGGAGAAGACCGTCGCGAAAGTCCTAAAAATCTACGGCTCGTCTCAATGCAAAAACTCAAAATACGTTCAAGCCTTAATGAAGTCGGACAAAATACGCCAGCTCCTTCAAGAACTCAAATGCAAAGAAAATTCTGCCGCGCTGTCGAGATGAAAAAATCCCTGCTCGAAGAAAAATCGGGCGGGG
>JAFRSO010000008.1 GCA_017427545.1 Selenomonadaceae bacterium | reverse complement strand
GATAACGTGGCAATCACGGCGTTTATTTTCAACATTATGAATGGTTATCGATTGAAATCAATTCAAGCCCTCCGCCAAGTTGATGAGCTGGAGAAAATTAATCGACAAAATCAGGCGTATATTTCCGAATTGGAAAAATTTGTGGCTCAACTTTTACCCAAGGAGTGATTTTAATGAGACTTCCGGCAGTATCAGTGATTATCCCGCTTTACAACGTTGACAAATACGTCGGCGAATGCTTGGACAGTCTTTTGGCTCAACCCCTCCAAGATTTTGAAGTTATCGTCGTCGATGACTGCTCAACCGACAATTCCGTTGCCGTCGTGAAAAATTATGCGTCGAAATTCGGCGGGCGGCTGAAACTTTATCACATGGCAAAAAATTCGGGCGGAGCAGGTTTACCTCGCAACAAGGGCATTAAACTTGCGCACGGCGAATATATTTATTGCCTCGACCCTGACGACACGATAAATCCGACTGCTTTTGAAAAAATGTATTTTGTGGCAAAAGATTTTAATGCCGATGTCGTTGCAAGCGAAAACTGCTATTATATTCCCGAAAAGCTTTGGAATGACGCTTACTATCGAAAAAATCCGAGCATCAAAACTCATCCCGCAGGCGAAAAAATATTTACGACAAAAACGACGCTTCTGACTGATAATCTTGAAGTTCGCATAAACGATTACATTAAATGGTGGCTTACGTGGAGCGTTTGCTTGCAAATGATTCGTCGCGATTTTATCTTGGAAAATGATCTTGAGTTTTGCGATTGTCATTGCGAAGATATGATTTTTTCGTTGTGTGAAATGGCTTGCGCAAAAAATTACGTGGTTATTCCCGATATTTTTTACAATTACCGCAGCGAACGAAAAGGTTCGGCAGTAACCGAGATTGGGAAATACTCTAAAATTTTTCACAAGACCATTCACGCGATAAAATCGGCTTTGAGATATTTTGATAATTTTTTCCGCAATCACAACGAATTGTCAACGCGTCCGCAATTAAAATACATGCTCAAGGATATGTTTATGCAGGAAGTTTTGCCGTATGCAAATCCAATTTATAATGATTTTCCGATTCACGAGCTGGATAGACTTTTACAAAAAGAGTTCAGCGACGGTGACAACGTGGCAATCACGGCGTTTATTTTCAATATGATGAATGGTTACAGATTAAGTTTTGAAAAAAATCTTCGTCAAACGGCGGAGTTGGAGAAAATTAATCAACAAAATCAGGCGTATATTTCCGAATTGGAAAAATTTGTGGCTCAACTTTTACCTAAGGAGTGATTTTAATGGTATCAGCCAAAATGTATGAACTAGGCACGAAAAAATCTACAATCCGAACGATTTTTGAATTTGGTCGCAAGCGTGCGGCTGAAGTCGGTGAAGAAAATATTTTCGATTTCAGCTTGGGCAATCCCAACGTCCCGACACCCGATTTCGTTCGTGACGCGGCGATTGAGATTTTGCAAACTTACGAGCCGTCAGCAGTTCACGGTTACACGGTGGCACCGGGCAATCCCAAAGTCCGTGAAACTCTTGCCGCGAGTATCAACGCCAGATTCGGCACGAACTTTGCGGGGAAAAATCTTTTCATCACGAGTGGTGCGGCGGCAGCTATCACGATTTGTTTCAAGGCACTTGCTGAACCCGGCGACGAGTTCATAACTTTTGCGCCGTATTTCCCCGAATATAAAGTTTTTGTCGAATCGGTCGGAGCTGAATTAAAAGTCGTCAAGCCGCGTCCCGAAGATTGGCAGATTGACTTCGACGACTTCCAAAAACTTTTATCGCCCAAAACCAAGGCGGTCATCATCAATTCGCCGAACAATCCCAGCGGCGCGGTTTATTCGCGGGAGACGATTGAAAAGCTCACCGAAATTTTGAAGGCTCAAGGGCGGGAAATTTTCTTGATATGCGATGAACCTTATCGCGAATTGGCTTACGGCGTCGAAGTGCCATGGATCACGGGCTTTTACAAAAATACTCTCGTCTGCTATTCCTACAGCAAAAGTTTTTCACTGCCAGGCGAACGTATCGGTTATATTGTCGTGCCCGATGAGGTTGCCGACTTCGATAAAATTTACGGAGCGATTGCAGGTGCGGCGAGAGTTTTAACTCACGTCAATGCGCCGAGTTTGTGGCAGTTGGTAGTTGCAAAGTGCGCGGGTAAAGCTGTCGATATCACACCTTATGAACGCAACGGAAAACTTTTGTACGACGGATTGATTGCGGCGGGATTTGAGTGCGTCAAACCTCAAGGGGCATTTTATCTTTTCCCGAAAGCATTGGAGGCGGACGATTATGCCTTCTGCGAACGCGCCAAGAAATATGATTTACTCCTCGTGCCCGGCGCAGATTTCGGAGCACCGGGTTATTTCCGCGCGGCCTACTGCATAAAAACCGAGACGATTGAACGTTCATTGCCGCTGTTCAAAAAATTGGCTGACGAGTACAGAGGTTGAGCCATGAAAAAATTTTTGCTGATTCTGCTGATGATTTTGACGGTGAGCGGTTGCGGTTCCGATAAAAAAGACGACGGCAACTTAAAAATTGTCACGTCGTTTTATCCGATATACCTTGAGACGCTGAATATTACCCGCGGCATTGAGGGTGTTGAAGTCGTGAACATGACGCCGCCGCAAACCGGTTGCCTGCATGATTACCAGCTCACGCCCGAAGATATGAAAACTTTGGAGACGGCTGATATTTTCGTCGTGAACGGATTGGGCATGGAAAGTTTCTTGGATAAAGTCATTGAGGCGCGTCCGAATTTGAAAATAATCAACGCGTCCGACACGCCAAAAATTGTCCCGATAATGGAAAATGGCGAACCGAATCCGCACGTTTGGTTGAGCATAACTTACGCAATGGAGCAGGTGAAAAATATTTCGTCGAAGTTGTGCGAACTCGACCCGAAACATACGGACGCTTATAAACGTCACACGCTCGATTATGTCGACGAACTTACGACACTGCGCGACGAATTGCAACTTTCAATGGCCATGCTGCCCAACAAAGACATCGTGACGTTTCATGAGGCGTTCCCGTATTTGGCGGCAGAATTCGGCTTGAAGGTGGCGGCAGTCATCGAACGTGAACCAGGCACTGAACCGACACCTCAAGAACTTGCCGAGACGATAGAAAAAATAAATTCGTTGCCGGTAAAAGTGATTTTCACGGAACCGCAATATTCCCCCAAGGCGGCAGAAACCATTGCTCGTGAGACGGGCGCGCAAATTTTTGAACTCGATCCGATAGTCACGGGCGAGGCGAAACCTGAACATCTGCTTGATTACGTCGACCGCATGTTGACGAACGCTTTGACGCTTGCGAAGGCACTGCAATAAAAAAAAGTACTTGCAAAAAATTTTTAGGTGTGGTAAACTGCGCAAGTCATCGGGACGTAGCTCAGTTTGGTAGAGCGCTTCCTTGGGGTGGAAGAGGTCGTGAGTTCAAGTCTCGTCGTTCCGACCAATCATAAAAATCCGCAGCCTTCGTTAATGGCGAAGGCTTCCTTCTTTTTTTCTACGGGAAATTTTTAATCTGACGGACAATCTCACTTGCGGCAAGCGGGCGAGAAATTTTTTTTGCGCAGAATTTCATTTCGTCGAGGCGCGAAGGATTATCCAAAAGTTCTTCGACGACGGCTGAAATTTTTCGTTCGCCGACTTCAATGGCTGCCCCATGAGCCGTTGCATAAGCCGCGTTGAGTGCTTCGGGACCGGGTATCGGCGCGTGCAAAATCAAAGGCAATCCCGCTGCAAATGCCTCCGTCATAGTCAATGCGCCCGGCTTGGTGATGAGTAAATCCGCCGCCGCCATGAGTTTATCGACGTTCGAGACGTAGCCGAGGATTTCCAATTCGTGAGAAATTTTTAAACGCTTCAGCCGCGCCAATAAATTTTCATTTTGCCCCGCCACGACCAAAATTTTCAGCGGGGATTTTATTTTGTCGAGTTCGGAAAGCGTTTCTTCGATTGAGCCGAGACCCAATCCTCCGCCCATGATTAAAATCGTCGTCCGCGTTGAGTCGGAAATTTTTTTCGCGGCAGAAAAGTTTTCATCAATCGGAATGCCCGTCGCGAAAATTTTTTGTCCCGCCCGACAATGTGCGGCAAGTGAATTTTTCATTTCTTCCGTCGCCACAAAATACGCGTCGACTTCGCCGAAAATCCAAATTTCGTGCAATGAATAATCCGTCAGCACTGCCGCCAATAAAAAATTTCGTGCGGACTTGGCGTGAAGAAATTTCCACAATGACGCGGCGGCTTCGGGGAAAGGGTGCGTGCAAATCACAACGTTGGGGCGGAATTTTTTCAGCAGGCGGGCGAATGGCAAATACATCAGCGCGGAACTCAAAAATCTTGCCGAAACTCCGACTTTCCTGCCGTCCGCGAACTTGTAAATTCTGTCGTAGAGGTCGGGAATAAATTTGAGTGCCGCCAGATAAAATTTTTTCGTCAGCCAATTCAGCGTCGAAATTTCCCGCGCCATGAAGTCGACGACCTGAACCTCCATTGCGCATTTCGCATTACGCATTGCGCATTGAATTGCTTCAGCCGCCTTGGCGTGACCCGAACCGATTGACGCCGATAAAATTAAAACTTTCACGCCGTCAATAACTAATCACAGCAGGATTATGAATAAAAATTACTAACCTGCCGCCGTTGATTGTATTGCTTACCTGCCATTCATTTTCGCCCGTTGTAAAGTCAGCAGAATAATCAGCGCAAATAATTTCTCCTGTTCCGTCGGAATATTTCAGCTCAATTTTCGTTATGTCGTTTTTGTTGAGAATTTTTTTGAAAAGCTCCGTGCCCCTGCTTGTGAAAATTTTATCGGCGGCTTCTTTTGCGATTGTAATATCAATCAATTCAGCATACTTGCTTTTGTATATGAGCGGCTCGGACTGTTCCCTTTTCATATGACGAGATTCTTGTATGCCGGTAATGCCCAAACTTAATAAATAATTCACGGGAACAACAACATATTCCTTATCTTTAAAAATAATTTTAAATTCGGTAAGTACAAAACCCATAAAAATTTCTCCTTTAACAAGTCAAGCCTCCGTCGACGCTCAAGACTGCGCCCGTGATGAAACTCGCCGCGTCCGACGCCAAAAAGTAAATCGCCGCTGCAACTTCTTGAGGCGTGCCGATTCTGCCGAGAGGATAAAATTTCGCAAGCTCCTCGACAGTGCCGCCCGAAGTTTGAAGTTGATTTAAAGTCAGCGGCGTCAAAATATCGCCGGGTGCAACGCAATTCACGCGGATTGAAAAGCTTGCCAACTCCAACGACAAAGATTTCGTGAACGCGACGATTGCACCTTTGCTCGCCGAATATGCCGCACAAAAATAATTTCCGCGAAGCCCCGCATCACTTGCAACATTGACAATCGCCCCGCGAGTTTTAATCAGTTCGTCGACAGCCGCCCGCGTCATGAAAAAAGTTCCCTTGACGTTCGTGGCGAAGATGTCATCAAAAATTTTTTCGTCAGTGGAAGTTATCGCGCCCTCGTGATAAATGCCCGCGTTGTTTATGAGGACATTGACGCCGCCGAAAATTTCAACTGTCCGCGAAATAATTTTTTCGCAATCGTCAACGCGTCGAATATCCGCCGAAATAAATTCAAAGTTCCCGACGAGTTCCGGCTGAATTTTTTTGAAGCGTTCAAGACTTCTGCCGACCAGCACGCAATTAAAATTGTTCGCCAGAAAAATTTTCGTCGTGGCGAGACCGATACCCGAAGTGCCGCCCGTGATAATTGCTGTTTTCATGAATTTAGGGATTAGGGATTAGGGAACAGGGATTAGAAAACTAGTTCCTAGTTCCTATTTACTAGTTCCTAACAAAAACAGAGCCGAGCAAATACCCGACTCTGCTGAAAAATTTTCTTAAGAATTGCAAGCCTCTTTGAGACTCTTGCCCGCTTTGAAGGAAGGCAGTTTCGATGCTTCGATTTCAATTTCTTCGCCGGTGCGGGGATTGCGACCTTTGCGGGCAGCACGCATACGATTTTCGAAGGTGCCGAAGCCCAAAATCTGAACTTTCTCGTCGGCAATCAACGCGCCTTTGATGATCTCGAAAGTAGACGCGACTGCCCGTTCAGCACTCTTGCGGTCAATGTTCGCCTTTTCGGCAACTTTAACTATCAATTCAGCTCTAGTCATAAAAAGAAATCCTCCTCTAAAAAAATCACCTGCAGAATTTAGCAGAATGTTGAGAAAAAATCAAGTACTTTTTACGCCGTGACATCAAGATTATTTCCGATTGCAGGGTCAAGGCTTTCGACAAGCTCCAACGCCTCTTCAACTGCCTCCGTGTTGGTCGACATTGCCATTTTCAAAACCGACATGCCCAACTCCTGTTGAGTCTTCGCCATGCTCATATCGACCGAAAGTGCCGCGATTGCCATATCCATTGACGCCAACTCCTTTCCTTGTTTGGGAAGTATCTTAACACACGACGCTTGCCGTTGCAATAGAAAATTACTTCGTGTTGATGATAAGGGCGATGAAAATCAAATCCTCGTCGCCGATAGTTTCAATGCCGTGAGTGTCGCCGTCCGCGCAGAAAGTCGTATCGCCCGCCTTGACGGTGTAAGTTTTGCCGTTGTCGGTGTAAAGACCTTTGCCTTGGATAATGTGGTAAGTCTCGTTGTTGCCCACGTGTTGATGAACGCCCAGTGAGGCTCCTACGGGAATTTTTACGCTGGCGAACATTTCACACTTGCCGACCATTTCTTTTGGCGTCAAAAGGTGCGTGATAAAAATTTCGCCCTTACCGCCGGCCTTATTCATTGCCGAAACTGTATTCTGCTCAATAATCGGCATGTTAAAACCTCCTCAAATATCGTTATCCTCTTCAGATTTTTTAGCGAGACGTTTAGCTTTGATTTTCCGAATAGACGCGACCGCATGTGCAATTTGTTCCTTGGTATAGGGCTTGTGAATGAAATCAATCGCGCCCATCTTCAAGCATTGCATGAGTTTTTGCGGCGTACCCATTGAACTTAGCATGACTACCGGGACATCGGGTGCGACTTCGCGGATAAATTCCAACGCTTCAATTCCTCCGACGACCGGCATGACTATATCTAAAATGACGCCGTCCGGCTCCTGCTCCAAGACGAAAGTTATCGCCTCTTTGCCGTTGACCGCCTCAATAACTTCACAGTCGAGGTGCTCAAGTTCCTCGCGCAATTTTTTGCGAAGGAGCCGCGAATCGTCAGTTATCAATATACGCAACTTTTCCTGCTCGTTCATGAAAAATCGCCGCCTCCCTAAAAATAATCGCCCGAAGGCGAGAGTATATATATCTGCAGAAAAAATTTTCATTGTGTGGCGGAGAGGGTGGGATTCGAACCCACGGTGCCTTTCAGCATCACCGGTTTTCAAGACCGGCTCCTTAAACCACTCGGACACCTCTCCGAATGCGCCGATAATATCAAAAAGATTCAGCAATGTCAATGCCTTTGTAGGGATTAGGGATTAGAACCAGGTACTAGAACTAGGGATTAGTTTAACAGCTGACACGCCGTTGACTTACGATTGATATTTTTGTAAAGTATTCGCGCTTAAAATTTGTCATCAAAGGAAATTTTATCTTGAAAAAACCTTGGCTTGATTCAATCGAATATATTCGCGGCGTGTCAATGCTGGGCGTTGTGGCAATTCACACCGGCTCACAATATCTGCTCAACCCCACGCCTAACGTCCACCTCGTCGCACTCTTTGAAATCGTCTCCAGATTCAGCGTGCCGATTTTCTTTTTCATCTCGGCGTTCGGATTATTTTATCGCATGAATTTATCGGAGCCGTTCGAGTACGGAAAATTTTTGCGGCGGCGTTTCAAGGCAGTGTTGATTCCGTATCTGCTCTGGTCGACATTTTACCTTTTGCACGACAACCATTTTTACGGCTACCAACTCTTCCCCGACTTCGATTATGCCGCGGAAATTTATTTCTTCGGGCTGGCGAAATATCATTTGTATTTTCTCGTGATTTTGATTTGGTTTTATCTTTTGATGCCGCTGTGGATTTTTCTAATCCGACGCATGACGCCTGCGCGATTGATTCTCCTGCTGACAGCGCAAGTCGCTTTCGATTATTGGTCAAGTTACAGCGTCGCCCTCGTGCAGTTCGTGAACTCATTGCCGCCCGATTCAATCTTGCAAATGTGCTTGAAGTGGCGGTTAAATTGGCTCGTCCTGCATTATGCCTTCGTATTCATTTTGGGCGGAGTGTTGGCTGTCAATTCGCAAAAATTTTTCGAGTGGTGCGCGGCTCACAAAAAAATTATCAGCGCAACATTTCTGCTCGCGCTGACAACACTGCTCGGCTGGTATTATTTTCTGCTCACTGTCAAAAATTTCTCACCACTTGAGGCAGTAAACACCGCTCATCAACTTTCACCGCCGGGAATTTTTTACACAATCGCCGCGTCAATATTTCTGTTCATGATATTTCAAGGCGGCAATCTTCCCGCAATGCTGAAAAAATTTTTGAGCGTCCTCGGAAAAAATTCTTACTTCGTGTACCTGGCGCACCCCTTCGCGATAACTTATCTGTCGTTGGGATTGGGCAAATTGGGATTGATTATGACGGCTCCCAACGCGCTGATATTTTACGTCGTGACGGTCGCATTGACTTTGACGGCAAGTCTGATAGTCAAGAAAATTTCTCCGCGCTGATTTTTTATTCGCCGAAAATATCTGCATGTGTACCCGTCGCGGTCGCCAACAAAATCAATTCGCCTTCGTTTATCTTGTAGACGAGCAACCAATTTGATTCAATGTGACATTCGCGAAAGTCTTCAAGGTCGCCTTTGAGTTGGTGGTCGTGATAAATTTCGGGCAACGGTTCACCGCTGCTTAACAAATCCAAAACATGAATTAACTTTGCAATATCTTTGCCGCGTCGTTGCATAAGCCGAATATCCTTGCGCATTCTTCGGGTATAACTAACCTGATACATGCTCAATCCTCCAGCATTGACGCGACGGCTTCTTCAGCGGTGTTGAAAGGGCCGTAAAGATTTTTCCCCGTGCGAGCGTCGCGGATTGCCTCCGTCAAATCGTCGGGCATTTTGTAATGCTTAACTTCAAAAGGAATACCGTTTCTTGCCGCACAAGCCTTGAGAAAAATTTTGACTGCCGTTTCCGTATCAAGTCCCAAGTCCTCAAAAAGTTCATCAACATTTGCTTTAAAGTCGT
Source organism: Selenomonadaceae bacterium (assembly GCA_017427545.1). Classification (GTDB taxonomy): domain Bacteria; phylum Bacillota; class Negativicutes; order Selenomonadales; family Selenomonadaceae; genus Quinella. The sequence goes on along the minus strand of JAFRSO010000008.1, from coordinate 32,262 downwards.
CGTCCAAAGTCATTTGAAACGTTGCCATGAAAATTAGCCTCCGTTATTTTTGGGCGACCATGCGATTAATCGCGCTGATTAGGGCTTGAATCGAGGCGGTGATAATGTCGGTGTCCATGCCCGCGCCCCAAGTAATTTTACCGTCCGCGCCCGTGATTGAAATGTACGCGATTGCCCGCGCAGATTGTCCGATTTCCAAGGCGTGTTCATTGTAAGTCAGATTGGAATAAGTTATGCCGAGATTTTTTTGCAGGGCGTTTGAAATGGCGTCAAGTCGACCGTTGCCGCGAGCCATGTAAGTTACGCGGTCGCCGTTGACTTCCAAATCGACACTGCCGACACGTGCACCGCCGGGTTCCTTGCGCAGATGAAATTCAATCAGTTTATACGGCTTGTCCACGTTGACATATTGATCACTGAAAATCTGATAAATTTCGTCGGGCAAAAGTTCCTTATGCTTGCGGTCACTGACGGCCTTGACGCAATAGCCGAAGTCCTCACGCATTTTCTTGGGCATTTCGACGCCGTAACGCTGCTCCATAATAAATCCGACGCCGCCCTTGCCACTCTGCGAATTGATTCGGATAACGTCGCTGTCGTAAGTTCTGCCGACGTCGTGCGGGTCGATAGGCAGATAGGGCACTGTCCAACGGTCGGGATTTTTCTCCTCGCGCCAATGCATACCCTTTGCAATCGCGTCTTGATGAGAGCCGCTGAACGCCGTAAAGACCAATGCTCCCGCGTAAGGTTGACGGTCGTGGACGTGCATTCTGGTAACGCGTTCATACATTTCGACGAGGGCGGGCATGTTCGTAAAATCAAGTTCAGGGTCGACACCAAGGGCGAACATATTCATTGCCAGCGTCACAATGTCGACGTTGCCGGTACGTTCACCGTTGCCGAAAAGCGTGCCTTCAATCCTGTCCGCGCCCGCCAAAAGTCCAAGCTCACAATCCGCCACTCCGCAACCTCTGTCATTGTGCGGGTGCAAACTCAAAACAACTTTGTCACGGAACTTGAGATATTTGTTGATGTAGGCGACCTGCGCGGCGTAAACATGCGGCAAACTCATTTCGACAGTCACGGGGATATTTATAATCGGGCGGCGGTCAATGACAGGTTCCCACACGTCCAAAACCGCGTTGCAAACTTCCAGCGCGTATTCCGGCTCCGTACCCGTGAAACTTTCTGGCGAATATTCAAAGCGATAATCAGCACCGGCCTTTTCCGTCAGCTCAAGTAAAAGTTTTGCCCCGTCGATGGCGATTTGTTTAATCTCGTCCTTCGACATGCGGAAGACCTGTTCACGTTGCGCAACGGACGTGGAGTTGTAGACGTGGACGATTGCATTTTTCGCGCCGTCGAGTGCCTCAAAAGTTTTCTTTATGATATGCTCCCGCGCCTGTGTGAGGACTTGAACCGTCACGTCGTCGGGGATAAGATTATCTTCAATCAGCTTGCGCAGGAGTGCATATTCAGTATCGCTGGCGGCGGGGAATCCAACTTCAATTTCCTTGAATCCGATTTTGACAAGCGTTTTATAAAACTCAATCTTCTCGTCAAGGCTCATCGGAATAATCAGCGATTGATTGCCGTCGCGCAGGTCGACACTGCACCACACCGGAGCTTTCGTCGGATATTCTTTCTGCGCCCAATCCAAAATTATTTCGGGCGGCATGAAGTAACCTTTGCTGTACTTTGTATGATTCTTCAAACTTAACACCTCATTTTAGCTGTTAGTGGTTAGTGGCTAGTTGTTAGTGAAAAAATTTTTCTAATCACTAATCACTAATAACTAATCACTAAACTACGCGGGAATTATATTATCAACGCAAGCCAATGTAAAGTCAACGTTATTTACAAAAGCCTAGTGATTTCGTATAATTCAGCGAAATAAATTCAAAGGAGTTTTCTGGATGATAGTTGTGATGAAACCCGGCTCGACGCCTGAAAATTTATCGGCGGTCGTCAAAAAGATAGAATCGGCAGGATTGCGCACGCACCTTTCCAAAGGCGAGGAAGTTACAATCGTCGGCGTCATCGGTGACAAAAAAATTATCGCCAATCTCGAATTGCAGATGATGGCGGGCGTTGATAAAACCGTTCGCATAACCGAAAAATATAAACTCGTGAGCCGCGACTTTCACCCCGAAGATACGATTGTTGAGGCGGGCGGCATTAAAATCGGCGGCAAGGAAGTTGTCGTTATGGCGGGACCTTGCGCGGTTGAAAGTTTGGAGCAATTACGCGAGGCGGCTCAAGCGGTCAAAGCTTGCGGGGCAAAATTTTTACGCGGCGGAGCTTTTAAGCCGAGAACTTCACCCTACGATTTTCAAGGGCTGGGCGAAGAGGGATTAAAGCTTCTGCGCAAAGTTGCCGATGAATTTGATTTGCGCGTCGTCACGGAAATTGTCGACAAAGATGACATTGAAATTTTCTGCAAGTACGCGGATATTCTTCAAGTCGGCGCAAGGAATATGCAAAATTTCCAAATGCTCAAGGCTCTGGGCAAATGTTCAAAGCCCGTCATGTTGAAACGCGGACTTTCTGCGACGATAAGCGAATGGCTCAACGCGGCTGAATACATCATGAGCGGCGGCAACGAGCAAGTCATTTTCTGTGAACGCGGAATCAGGACGTATGAAACTTTCACGCGCAATACTTTGGACTTGTCGGCAGTGGCGGCGGTTAAAGAGTTGTCGCATTTGCCGATAGTCGTCGATCCTTCGCACGGCACAGGTCGTTGGAAAATGGTTGCGCCAATGGCACGGGCGGCACTTGCTGCAGGCGCGGACGGTTTGATAATCGAAGTTCACCCCAATCCCGAAAAAGCACTCTCCGACGGTGACCAATCACTCACGCCCGAAGCTTTCAAGGAACTCATGAGCAGTCTTGACGGCATTGCAAAAGTCATGGGACGCTCAATCAGTTAGGAGTTAGGAGTTAGGAGGTAGGAGTTTTTAAACCTGCTTCCTGTTCCCTAGCCCTAATCCCTAAAAAATAAAAAGCCCGTAAATCGATACAACATCGACCTGCGGGCTTTCGCTTTGAGAAGCACTCATTTTTTATAGACGCCGTAATCAATATTATTCTTACTGCAATAATCTTGAATCGCCGCGTGAATTGCCTCTTCAGCTAAAACAGAACAGTGCAACTTATGCGTCGGCAAGCCGTCCAACGCTTCAGTCACAGCTTTATTCGTCAATTTCACAACTTCCTTGAGCGGTTTACCCTTAATCATTTCGGTTACCATTGAACTCGACGCAATCGCCGAACCGCATCCAAAAGTTTCAAACTTCACATCAGAAACTTTATCGTCGTCAATTTTAAGATACATTCGCATAATATCGCCGCATTTACCGTTACCGACTTCGCCAATCGCGTCCGCATTTTCGATACTGCCGACGTTGCGCGGGTGGCGGAAATGCTCCATGACTTTTTCGCTGTAAAGTGCCATAAAAATTTCTCCCCTACTTTAAGATAAATTCGCGCTTGCCAATGATTTTATCTTTCCACAGCGGCGAAATGCTCCGCAAATATTCCACGACTTCGCCGACGGATTTTATAATGCAGTCAATTTCTTCCGCAGAATTATTTTCATCAATCGACAGCCGCAATGAGCCGTGAGCAATTTCATGCGGTCTGCCAATCGCCAAAAGTACATGGCTTGGGTCGAGTGAACCTGAAGTACATGCCGAACCTGACGAGGCGCAAATTCCTTTATCGTCGAGCAGAAGCAATAAACTTTCGCCTTCAATCCCTTCAAAGCAGAAATTTACATTGCCGGGCAAACGATTTTTCCTGTCACCGTTTAGCGAACTGTGCGGAATTTTTTCAAGACCGTCTATCAATTTTTCCCGCAAGCTCAAAATTTTATTGTTGTTGACGGTCATATTATCGCACGCGTCCTTGAGAGCCGTCGCCATTGCCACAATCGCCGGAACATTTTCAGTACCGGCACGCTTGCCGCGTTCTTGAGCACCGCCCTCAATTAAATTCGTCAAGCGAAGTCCTTTCCGCGAATAAAGGACGCCTGCACCTTTCGCCCCGTGAAATTTATGCGCGGAGATTGACAGCATGTCGATATTTTGAGCCTGAACATCGATTGGCAAATGCCCTGCAGCTTGTACGGCGTCCGTGTGAAATAAAATATTTTTACCGCGACAAATTTTCCCGATTTCCCCAATCGGTTGAATCGTCCCAATTTCATTGTTCGCGAACATAACCGTCACGAGGCAAGTATCATCACGAATCGCATTGGCGACTTGTTCGGGGAAAATAATTCCGTCCTCGTGAACGTCCAACAGTTCAATGTCAAAACCTTCACGCTCCAATTTTTTCAGCGTGTGTAATATCGCGTGGTGTTCAAAGGCGGTCGAAATGATATGTTTCTTGCCACGTCGCAAGCCAATCTTCGCCGCAGAAATTAAAGCTTGATTGTCTGATTCACTGCCGCCGGACGTAAAATAAATTTCATTAGCATTTGCGCCGATACAACTTGCAATAATTTCTCGCGCTTGATTTAAATGCTCCGCCGCCTTTTGACCGAAATTGTAAAGGCTCGAAGGATTGCCCCAAATATTTTCCATGCACTTCAACATCGCGCTGATTGCCGAATTGCTCATCTTCGTAGTTGCCGCATTGTCTGCGTAAATCATTTCAGTCAGTCCTCAAATTAAATTTGTTGCATGATATACCAATCAACCTACTCTGTCAATAGGATTCTTGCCAACGAATTTACTTTTGATTATAATGGCGAAAAAATTTTGGGAGACGATTTGAATGATTTCGACAAAAGGCAGATATGCGCTCCGAGTGATGATTGATTTGGCTGAACAAGATCCCGAAAAATTTGTTCCGCTCGAAGAGATTGCATTGCGGCAAGGCATTTCCAAAAAATATTTGGAAGCGGTTTTAAAGTCGCTGGTGCAGAACGAATTGTTGAAAGGTCTTCGCGGAAAGGGTGGAGGATATAAACTCACTCGAAAAGCTTCGGAATATACGGTCGGGGAAATTTTGGAGTTGACGGAGAATATGGCAACGGTGTCTTGCCTGCAAAAAAATGAATTTGTCTGCGAACGGGAAAGTTTCTGCAAGACTTTGCCGATGTGGCGCGCCTTCGATAAATTGACGCGGGATTTTTTCTTCGGAATAACTTTAGAAGATTTATTGAACGGGAGAGTAGGGAAGTAGATTTTCACTCCTAAATCCTAACTCCTAACTGATAAAAGGGAGGTTCACTTATGAAACTTGCAATAATCGGCGTCGGGTTAATCGGCGGCTCATTGGGATTGTGCCTGAAAGATAAACTCGGTGACAAAATTTTTATAACGGGCTTGTGTCGGACGGAAGAATCAATGCGTCGGGCAATGGAATTGGGCGCGGTCGATTTGGCAACGTCGAATCTTGAACAGGTCGTCGGCGACGCGGATATAATTTTCCTCAGCCCGCCGGTATTGCAGATTGTCCCGATGGTAAAAAAAATTCTGCCCTTCGTGAAGTCGGGAGCAATCCTGACTGACGCGGGCAGTACGAAGCAATTTATTTGGCAGGAGCTGAAAAAAATTCTCCCGCCCGAAATTTTTTATATCGCGGGACACCCCATGACAGGTCGTGAAAAATCCGGCGTTGAGGCGGCCGATAAAAATCTTTTCAAGGGCAAAGCTTATGTTATCGTTGAGGATACCGGCGCGCCTGTTGAGGCTCACGAAAAATTGATGGGCGTCTTGAAACTCACTCAAGCAAATTTCTTGACGATTGACATTGCCAAACATGACCGTTGCGCCTCGATTATAAGTCACGTCCCGCATTTGACGGCGGCAGCTCTGGTAACTCTCTTGAATGACGCGGGCGATGATTTGGACTCGTGCTTGAAGTTAATCGGCGGCGGTTTCAAGGATACGACGCGTATTGCCAGCTCAAATGCCGACATGTGGGCGGATATTTGCATGACGAACGGTGACGCCATTGCCACTCATCTGCGCGATTTGCAAGATATTCTCGGCAACGTCATTGCGGCGATTGAATCTCATGACAGGCAAGCCGTCCACGATTATTTTGCGAAGTCCAAAGCTCGCCGTGATGAAATTCTCGAAGCCGTCACGTTTGACCCGAACTGATTAATCAGTGGTGGAAAAGTCTGATGTGCGTGAACGCCATTGCAATGTTGTATTTGTCGCAGGTCTCAATAACATTGTCGTCACGAATTGAGCCGCCCGTTTGAGCAATGAACTCCACGCCCGATTGATGAGCGCGTTCGATATTGTCGCCGAATGGAAAGAACGCGTCCGACGCCAACGATACTCCGCGCAGATTTGCAAGCCAAGATTTTTTCTCGTCAGCGGTGAAAGGTGCGGGCTTGACGGTGAAGAGATTTTCCCAGCCGTCATCAAAAGTTTCTCCGCCCAAATAAATATCAATGGCATTGTCGCGGTCGGGACGCTTAACACCCCTCTTGAACGGCAACTCCAAAACTTTCGGACATTGGCGCAGGAACCAATAATCAGCTTTATTGCCGGCAAGTCGTGTGCAGTGGACGCGGCTCTGTTGACCGGCACCGATACCGATTGCCTGTCCGCCTAGAGCATAGCAAACCGAATTTGATTGCGTGTACTTGAGCGTTATCAGCGCGGTTAAAAGGTCGCGGCGAGCTTCGGGAGTGAAAGTTTTATTCCGCGTCGGAATGTCGGCAAGGCAGTCTGCAGAAATTTTAACGTCATTGCGTTTCTGCTCAAAAGTCACGCCGAAAACTTCTTTAGTCTCGACAGCGGGCGGTTCATAGTCGGGATTGATTTTGAGGACGAGATAATTTCCGCCGCGTTTGGACTTGAGAATTTCCAAGGCTTGAGCTGAATAGCTCGGCGCAATGATACCATCGCTGACTTCGCGTTTGAGATAGCGGGCGGTAGGTTCGTCGCACTCGTCGGATAAAATTGCAAAGTCGCCGTAAGAACTCATGCGGTCTGCACCACGCGCCCTGATGTAAGCGGTCGCCTGCGCTGAAAGTTCGATACCCTCCGCGAAATAAATTTTCTTCAACACGTCGTCAAGCGGCTCACTGACTGCACTGCCTGCGGGACTTACGTGTTTAAATGACGCGGCGGCAGGTAAATTTGTTGCCTCGTGCAGTTCTCGGACGAGTTGCCAGCCATTGAGCGCGTCCAATAAATTTATGTAGCCGGGTCGACCGTTGAGCACTTCAAACGGCAATGAACCCGCCTTGACTGAAACTTTCGCGGGCTTCTGATTTGGATTGCAACCGTATTTTAATTCAAGTTCATTCATGTCAAATAACTCCTAACTCATTCAAAACGTCTTGGCGGGTAATGGCGTAAGTTCCCGATTTGCGCAAGACAATTCCCGCCGCAAGATTGGCAATGTATGCGCCGTCAACGGGCTTCAATCCTCCCGCTAATGCCATTGCGAAAACTGCCGCCACCGTATCCGCCGCACCTGCGCTGTCGAAAACTTCCTGCACGCGCGTCGGCAAGTGGAAAGCGTCATTTTCCGTGACCAACGTCATTCCCGAAGCTGAACGCGTCGCCAATACATTTTTTATCCTGAATTTTCGCATGATATATCTTCCTGCCCTCTCCGCCGCCGAATCATCATCGGTTTTTATCGGACTGAGCAGGATTTTGTTTATCTTCGACACATTCGGCGTTACGTAATCGGCTTGCGCATATTTTATCCACTGCTGACCGTAAGGCATGACCACTACCGGTACGCCGTGATTGTGCGCGTGTCTTATCACCGACGCGCAAAATCTTTCCGTGCAGACGCCCTTTTCATAATCCGCCAAAACTATTGCGTCCAAACTGTCATTGAGCCGCTGTTTGACGAAACTTTTCAGCGCGTCGAATTGATCTTCAGTACGTGGCGCAAGGTCTTCAAAATCCATGCGGAACATCTGCACATGCCCGCTCATAATTCTAATCTTCGTCGTAGTCGGCCAATCCGTAGCAATCAATCCGTCCTGATCAATGCCGCTCTCATATAGTTGCGAGGACAATATCTCAAAGTTGTGGTCGTCGCCGACAAAACCCGCTACTGAAGTTTTGCAGCCGAGGTTGGCAAGGTTGTTTGCAATGTTGGCGGCGGCTCCCAGTGACGATTTGCGCTTGATGATTTTTGCCACGGGTACGGGCGCGTCGCTGGCGAATTTTTTCACGTCGCCGTAATAATATCTGTCCATCATTATATCGCCGATAACCAGCACATTGCATTTGCCGACTTTGTTGGCGAAGAAATTTTGCCAATCAGTTTTAGTCATTCAATCAGTCTCCTTTGTAGGGAACAGGGAACAGGGATTAGGTACTAGAACCGGGAATCGCAATCGCGTAATCGTTCGTGTTCGTTTGATAGCTTGAAAGTTCAGCCGTCGCCACTCCCGCAGAATTTTGTACCGTTAATGCCGGTGAACCGAAACTGCTATTGTTCGTCGAAGTCGGGAAAAGCCAATCGGGCGGTGTAAATCCGAACGTCCATTGCGCCAGATGAATTCTCCCCGATAAGTTGGAAGGATTGACAGTGGGCGTCGAAGTGGCGGAAGGCGTCGTATCATGGGAAGGTGTCGTATCATGGGAAGGTGTGGTATCATGGGAAGGTGTCGTATCGTGGGAAGGTGTCGTATCGTGGGAAGGCGTCGTGTTATTGCCCCGAATCCTAACCGACGTGTCCGCACAATCAATCAATCGAACCGAACCATTGCCGACATTAACCAAAAGATCATTGCCGTCAGTTGAAGTCGAATAGGTACCACTGCCGCCGCCAATTTCCAACGTGTCACTTGTATTGAATCCCCAAACCGTATCGCGCCCGTCACCGGTGTTGTAAGCTACTAGCTGATAGCTGCCAGCTGTTAGCTGAATTGAATCGTTGCCGGCACCCGCCGTGATTGTGACGTTGCGCCCGCTGTTGAGAATTTCATCAGCACCACTGCCGCCATTTATCGTCGAGTTCGTGGCGGTATTTTTGATTGAATCGTTGCCGCCCCCGCCGTAAATCTGAATCTGCGCGCCGTTGACATTGATTGTGTCCGAATTGCCCGTTGCCGTGAATGATTTGCCGCCGAAACTCCCGCCCAGATAAAAGCCGTAATTGTGAGGATTGCTCGTGACACTGACACCGCTTGAGCTGAAATTGCCACTCGTGAGGTTGACGGTATTGTTCGTGACGGCAGGTAACGTCGTGCCTTCAACGCCACTTATCGCCAATAAACTATCAACCTTGCCCGTCGAGTAGCTGACTGATTTTTTATCATCAGCCAAATTCCAGCCCGAAGTCGTGCCTGCTGAATTGTAGGTCGCCATACCATTAGAAATATTCCAGCTAGCCGCAACAGTTCCTGCAGTCTCAACGCCGCTCAAGCCTAATTGATAGTCGCCGCCCGTGATTGATATTGTACCCGACTTGCCACTCAAGGCGTCCGAAGTCAAAATCACGTTGGAGCCGCTGACATTTACCCCGACCGTATCATTTAATCCCGTCACTGCGAACAGCGAATCAGTCAACGTGCCCACCGAGTAGCGAATTTCATTGCCGCTCAAAACTGCACCACTGCCGCCCGTCGAGTTGTAAATTATCCGATTTGATTCAACGTCCCAAGCAGTGCCCGTGCCTCTGATTGAACTTATGCCCGCGATTGTCACATTGCCTGCGATTAGCTGATAGCTGCTAGCTGTTAGTTGAGTAGGAGTATTAGCCAACTGAATCACGTCGCCAACGTTAAATCCTTCAACCGCAAAATTTCTAATTGCTGAAGTCAACGTGATTGTATCGTCGCCTTGCGAAGTGTTGACCGTCGCATTGCCGTTGAGACCGATTATATCATTACCTGCGCCGCCATTGATTGAAATGTTGGAGCCGCTGACGTTGATTGAATCGTTGCCATTCGTACCCGTGAATGAATTGCCGTTGAAGTTGCCGCTAAGATTGAAGCGGTAGTCGTGCGGATTGCTCATAATTGATACGCCGCTTGAGCCGAAATTATTTGCCGTGAGGTTGACGGTATCGGAAGTGATTGACTGCAGAGTTGTATCCGTCGCCACGCCACTTATCGCCAGCAAACTATCAATCTTGCCCGTCGAATAGCTGACGGATTTTTTATCATCAGCAAGCGTCCAACCGGAAGTCGTGCCCGCGTCATTGTAAATCGCCGTGCTACCCGTGACGTTCCAATCAGCCGCAATCGTTCCCGCAGTCTCAACGCCGCTCAACGCCAGATTGTATCCGTCGCCACTCAAGGAGATTGTGCCACTCTTGCCACTCAACGCTTCCGCAGTCAAAATCACGTTGGAGCCGTCAACGCTCACTCCGACCGTCGAATTTAAGCCCGTCACTGTGAATAAATCTTCACTGCCGCTCGTCGTATCATAAGTTATCGTTCTGCCGCTCAATACCGCGCCCGCATATTTATCCCGCGCGTAAGTGATTCGGTTTGATTCAACTTCCCAAGAATTACTCACGCTTGCGATTGAATTAATCCCGCCGATTGTCACATTACCTGCGATTAGCTGATAGTTGCCAGCTGTTAGCTGACTAGGAGTATTAGCCAACTGAATCACGTCACCCGAATTAAATCCTTCGACCGTTAGCTGGTAGCTGTTAGCTACTAGCTGAATAGTATCGTCGCCTTGAGACGTGTTGACCGTTGCATTGCCGTTGAGACTGATTATATCATCGCCCGCCGCGCCATTGATTGATATGTTGGAACCGTTGACGTTGACGGTATCGTTGCCACTCGTGCCGGTGAAACTGTTGCCGTTGAAGTTGCCGCTCAAGCTGAACTTGTAATTATTCGGGTTGCTCATGACCGTCACGCCGTTTGAATCAAAATTATTTGCCGTGAGATTGACGGTATCGGCGGCGATTGTCGACAAAGTTGCTTCACTCTTCACGCCACTCAATGCCAATAAACTGTCCCGTTCGCCCGTCGAGTAGCTGACTGATTTTCTGTCACTCGCCAAACTCCAACCTTGAGTTTTGCCCGTAGCATTGTACACTGCCACGCCGCCTGATATATTCCAATCAGCCGCAACAGCTTTGGAAGTCTCGACACCGCTTAAGCCTAATTGATAATTTCCGCCACTGATTGATATTGTGCCACTCTTGCCACTCAACGCGTCCGCAGTCAAGATGACATTTGAACCGCGCAGTGATACACCCGTCGTAGAGTTCAAGCCGTAAACCGTGAACAGCGCAAGGCTTGAATCTTCCGTCGCCATTGTGATTTCATTGCCGCTCAATATCGCCCCCGCCGTAATGTCACGCGTGTAATTTATGCTGTCGGTGAATGTGCCCCAAGTATTATTCACGCTCGCGATTGAATCAATGCCGCTTATCGACACATTACCCGCCGCAATTCCACCACTTATGGTGCGCAGGGCATTTACTCTCCTCGCCAGCCGAATCAAATCGCCTTGAGCAAATCCTTCGACCGTCACATTTCTAATCGCTGAAGTCAACGTAATTGTATCGTTGCCGCTCGCCACATCAACTGAAGCATTGCCCCTGACCAGTTCAATCAAATCATCATCACTGCCGCCGCGTATCATGACGTTGGAGCCGCTGCTTTGTATCGTGTCATTGCCACTGCCGCCGATAAGTGTCACCTCGTCGCCGTAATTGGCAATCGAATCGTCACCGTCGCCGCCGTCAACTGTCGACAAGTAGCTGTAGTTTGTGATTGAATCATTACCCGCGCCGCCGTCAGCCTTGACACTTTCACCGTCCGTATAAATCGTATCATTGCCGCCCGCACTTGAAATTGTAATCTGCGAACCGCTACTTTGAATCGTATCGTCATTGCTGTCCGCCACGAATCTCTTGCCGTCAAATTCCCCGCTCAAGTCGAATTGATATTTATTCGTATTGCTCGTAACCGTCACACCGCTTGAGCCGAAATCTTCTGCCGTAAGATAAACCGTGTCATCACTTACGGGCGTTAATTCCGCGCCACTCCTCACACCGCTCAATACAAGCAAGCTGTCGCGTTCAGCCGTCGCGTAAGTTACACTCTTCCTGTCAGAGGCCAAACTCCAACCTGAACTTGCACCTTCCGCACGATAAATCGCCCTGCCATTACTGCCGACGCTGTCCCAACCTGCCTCAACCGTATTCATTGAATCAACGCCGCTCAACGCTAACGAATAGTCACCGCCGCTTATGGAAATTGTACCGCGCTTGCCACTCAAAGCATCCGCCGTCAAGTAAACGTCCAAACTGTCAATCGCCACTCCGACCGATGAATTTAAGCCCGTTATCGTGAAGAGACTGTCGCCGCCTATTTGAGTTGAGTAAGTGATTTTGTTGCCGGTGAGTATCGGGCCGCTTGATGTTGCACTCCAATATGTCACGCTGTTTGATGATGTGCTCCAAGAATTTTCACTCGTCGTGACTGAATCAATCCCGCTGATTGAAACGTTACCCGCGATTATCCCGCCGTCCATTGTAGCGAGTGATTCTGCCGCTGTCGACAAATGAATTTCATCACCTACGCCAAATCCTTCAACGGTTAGCTGGTAGCGGTCAGCCGTCACATCAATTGTATCATTGCCTTGAGAAACATTGACACTTGCAATTCCTAATTCCTCATTCCTAATTCCTAATTGAATCGAATCGTTATCAGCCCCGCCGTCAATCGTGACTTGCAAACCTTCATTGACGATTGAATCATTACCGCTGCCGCCGAGTATCGTAGCGTTCGTCGGAACCGTCACAGCCTCTGCGCCCTCATTGTAAACCGTATCAGCCCCTGCGCCCGCATTGATTGATATATTCTCGCTGTCGTTGGCGTAAATGTAATCGTTATCAGCCCCGCCGTCGATTGTGACTTGCGAACTGTCGCTGATGTGAATCGAATCATTACCACTGCCACCTGAAAGCGTCGCGTAGTGATTGTCCGTGTTATTAATCGTATCCGCCCCGTCACCGCCGATTATGTAGCTGTTTGTATTGTCGCTGTTTTCGAGACTGTCGGAACCTGCGCCGCCTATGATTGATATATTCGAGCCGTAATTGATTATCGAATCAGCGGAAGCCGTGCCCGTGAAAGTGTTGGAGTTGAAATCTTCGTCCAAAGTGAAGTAATAGCCGCCCAAATTGCTCATGACACTGACGCCGCTTGAGCTGAAATTGTCCGCCACGAGATGAACTTCACCCGCGCTGATATCTTTCAAATTAGCATCTTCAGCCACGCCACTCAATGCCAAAAGCGTTTCACCACTGCCACTGCCGCTGCTGTAAGTGATGACTTTTTTATTATCCGAGATTGACCAACCTGCCGTCGTATGTGTCGCCTTATACACTGCCGAGCCGCCTGTAATATCCCAACCTGCCAAGGCAGTGCCGGTAGTGTCCACGCCGCTCAACGCCAATGTGTAATCCCCACCGCTGATTGAGATTGTGCCACTCTTACCTTCCAGAGCCGCTGAAGTCAATATCACTTCCGAACCGTCGACACTTACCCCTACCGTCGAGTTCAAGCCGTGAACCGTGAATAAATCCTCACTGCTCGCCGTAGCATAGGTGATTGTGTTGCCGCTCAAACTTGCGCCCGCCGTATTGGCAAGCCGATACGTTATATCATTGCTTCCGATACTCCAAGCGTTTGCACTCGTCGCGATTGAATCAATGCCGCTTATCGACACTTCACTCGCGATTAGCTGATAGCTGTTAGCTGTTAGCTGACTAGGAGTACTTGCCAACCGAATTTCATCACCTACGCCAAATCCTTCAACCGTTAGCTGGTAGCTACTAGCTGCTAGCTGAATAGTATCATTGCCTTGCGAAGTATTGACACTTGCATTGGAGCCGCCGCTCAAGCTGACTACATCATCACCTGCGCCGCCGTCGATTGTGACATTTGAGGCGTAATTTATCAGCGTGTCATTATCGCCCGCGCCACTTATCGAGACGTTGGAAGCAATGCTGTCATTTTGCACGCTGTCATTTCCGCCCAGAGCCATAATCGTTGCACCGTCAAGGCGGTTGTAGTAAGTGTCGTCACCATCGGTCAGGATAATGAGTTTGGTATTTTCTTCGCCCTCAATGTTAATCGGTGTGACTGATGCCGCGTCGCTTAATTTTATCCAAGCGTCACTTACGTAAATCAGAACGTCATTGCCATTTTTTGTGGAAGCATAAGGGCTGTCCGTGATACGCAATGTGTCGGTTGAGTTGAAGCCGACGATAGTATCATTGCCGGAGCCGCTTGCGTAAACGATTACATGATTTCCCCCGCTCAAGGATATTGAATCGTTATCGGCGGTACTCGTGACAATCGAATCATTGACGGGGACAATTATACTGGTCAATTAAATCACTCCTTTGGTAGGAACTAGTAATTAGGAACTGGGAACTAGTAGGGATTAGGGAATAGTAAAAACTAGTACCTAGTTCTAGTACCTAGTACCTAAAAAGACTTTTTCATTTTGGCAACGGCAGTAAAGCCCTTCTGATGACCAATCCAACCGGTGGTGTTAATGTCGACAAGCCAAGGATTATCGCGGTTAGGTTTAATCTGCCAGCCAAATTCAAGGATACCGCTGGAACCTTTAGCACCTTTGTTGAAAATTTCGGTACCGTCCTCAAGGTGAGTGAGGGCGTTGGAATTGCGGTCGTATTGGAAGGAAAGCCCCGTGTAAATTCTGCTGATACGACTGGTGCGAGTAGTGAGACGATAGCCGAGTTTGAAACGCGAGGAGTTGATTGAGCTGAAATTGCAATGTTCGGAGGCGGAGTTGGAGTAGTGGATATTGGTATCGGTGCCGCCCTGCCGCGTGTAAAAATAATAGCTGTAAACATCGAGGAGATTATTTTGATTGAGGCGCAAAGCTTTGCCCAGTCGAATATGACCGGTAAAAATTGGTGCGGAGGAATGATAATTGGCGCGGGATTGCATACCGGCAATCTTGAAGTCGTCGGAAGTGAAATTGTTATCGGACTTGCCGCCGCGCGCAGAGAGTTCAAAATAAAAGCCGGAGTTGTAGACTTTGCGAGCAATGAAACCGCCTGCCGCGTATTTGGTAGTGCCGTAGCCGCGAGTGCCATTGCGCAGATAAACTTCGTAGTTGCCGTTGCCGTATTCAAAGACGGGCGCGAAGATTAATTTGCCGCTTTGCATGTCGAGTGAGCGGGCAAATCCCAAGTCATAATTGCCGCCGTTAGTGCGAGAGTATGAACCGTTAGCACCCTTCGTTTTCAATCTGAAGCCGCCAAAATTAGTGAAGACTTCATAGCCGGTATTATCCTTGAGAGAAATGTCAGGATTGTCCACGGCGTCATCAAGGTCGCTGAAATCTTCGGGCGGTAACCATTCGGGAACAAAGCTGTGGTGAAGAACTTCAATTGCAGGACGATATGATTCGGGGATAATCGGAGCTTCGGGCGTCAAATCAAATTCGCCGACGGTGGAACGGATATTGTTGCCGCCGACAAGGGAAAGTGTCATGGGAGCGGCGCGAAGTCCGCCCTTCGAGAGCATAGTATCATAGGTGGAAGAATCATTGACGCTGATACCGTTTTGGTTATAGATGAGGTTGAGAGTATCACCGCCGCGGATATTGGAATTGGGGTCGACATTGACGGCGATATTCGACAGAGAATTAATGGTGGCCTTGCCGTCAGTCAAAGTCAAAGCGGGGCTTTGGGGATTGTAATTGGCATTGAGGTTGAAGTTGATATTATCGAAACCGTAAATATTTCGCGCAGAGATGTTAGAGGTGTTGAGGATAAAATTATTGCCGTAGAAAGTTGCGCCGCTGATATCGGGATTGCCGCTGATGGTGATGGTGTTATTGTAAGTCGAACCGCCCATAGACCTGCCGCCGATAACGTCGCCTGAAACCTTGCCGCCACTTATGGAGATTTTGTTGGAGTAAGCATTGCCGCCGAGAGCAGAGCCGCCTACTATCCCGCCTGTGACTTCGCCGCCACGAATGATAACGCTGTTGTGATGAACGTCGCCGCTTGCAGTTGAAGGATTAGAATCAGAATCACTTTCAGTGGAGTAACCGATTTCGCCGCCACTGACATAACCAACTCGTCCGCCGTTGACTTCGACGGTGTTATTGTAGACGTTGCCGACGTCCCAGCCGCTGTGCCAGACTGCCAATCCTCCTACTACGCCGGTAATTGTGCCGCCATTTATGATGATATGGTTATTGTAAGCGTTGTAGCCCAGTGCCGCCATACCGCCGAATATGCCGCTGATATTTCCGCCGAAGATATTAAGTCGATTGTCGAAAGCATTAGCTGCATTAGTTTCATTGCCGCCACCGTAAATGAAGTCGTAGTCTTCGTAAACGTCGATAGTATTGTTGGCGGGATTATCGGGTGTGATGTCGGACGCGTGAACAATGCCGCTTGATAAAATCGCCGTCGACAGTGCCGCCATGATGAATCGTTTTTTATGCAATTACATTACCTCCTAACTCCTAACTCCTCCGCCATAGCATTAACGACCTTTTGAGCCGCCTTATCCATAGCCTTAGTGTAAAGATTATTATTGAGCTTGCGAGAACCAATAGTGATAAGCCCCAAACTCAAATTGACCTGTTCACTGATACCGACGACGCGTTTAGCCCAAATGACCTCACCGGTAGCCGCCTTGATGATTCTCACATCACATTGCACGCCGATACCGATTTTGCCAATCTCAACACCGCCGATTAAATTGCCCAATCCGCCCAGCGGTATCGAAGAAGTCATGAGGGAAGTCGCCAGATTGAGTGCGCTCGACAATTCGGCGTAATCATCACTCCACCAAGCCCCCGTACCCAGATTGATAATCGTGCCTTGAATGAGGTATTCGGCATTATGAGCCTTGCCGATAGCTTGAGTGATTGACGGTGTGATAATCTGCCCGACCTGCGCGGTGGCAATTGATTGAGCTTTATTCTCGTCGAAACCCTCGCCCTCAAAAAGCGGATTGAAGTCGCCCGAATTCATTGCCTCAAGCAGATAATTTTTGTCGCGCAGATTCTCGTTGTAAAGTTTAATCTCGATGTTCTCATCAAGGGGGCGCGTTTCAGTCAAGTTAAATCGCCCGTCAGCAATCATCTTTTCCATAACCAAATCTGAAAGTGAAGCGGCGGATTCTATTCTGTCAAAGCGGGTGTCGTCAGTGAATTTCATCAATACACAAGTCGGAGCGGCTACGGCAGTCGGCATTATCATCAGCACCGCCATAATCAGCAGAATTAATCTCATATCCTCAACTCCTTTGGTAGGTTATTAGGTTATTAGGGAATTAGGGAATTAGGGAATTAGGGAATTAGTTCTATTAACCTATTAACCTATTTCCCTTTAACGCTTAGTTGTGTCGATGAGACCACTCGGCAACCTCAAAAGATTAATTTCGGGTTCAGCACTGAAAGCCAAAATCTTCACGATACATTTGCGGAAGGTGTCGCCTTGAGCAGAGGCATAAGCAATTTTAATCAGCGCGTCGCCGTCAAAGTAGTATCGAATCGCACTGACCGCCTCACCGTCGCTTGAGCTGAAATCCTCATAACTCAAGCCGCTATCCAAAGTCCCGCCCGCCACGAATTGATATTTTTTCTGCGCGGAACTTTTTTGGCTGTCGGAGATAATCGCCGTCATCATCTCGGTAAAATTGGAATCGCCGAAACTCTCGCCGCTCAAAAGTTCAATCAGATAATTTCTGGGATTGGCGGAGACTTTACCCTTTTTGTCGCCGAAATATTCGAAGCCGCCCTTGACGACATATTTCGTGAAGATGAAATTCTCGCCGCCCTTGACCAGCCGACATTGAAAAAAATCTTTGTAGCCGACTTCTTCATAACGATTGGTGCCGTCGCTGACGATTATGCCGCTTAACGGACGATTGAGGAAGAAGTCATTGCCCTCAACCTTGAGACCGTTCTTGCCGTAAAGTTCGACGACGTTGCGATTAGTGACGCGTGGCGCGGGCGTAAGATTATCGTAGCGGATTGTGTAGCGTCCACTCTCCAAAATCTTTTGATAGGCGTCAATCTTGGCGGCAGTGGCAGTTGACGTTATCATCATCAACGCGGCAATCAGCAGAATTTTTTTCATATTACCTCCTAACTCCTAACTCCTAACTCCCCGATAAACGGGGGATTCTCCAGCAAGTCATTCATGTCACCAATTCCCGCCGCATGAACTTTTTCCTTGCCACTCAATTTAAATTCGCCGCTCGGAATATTCGCCAAAATCTTTTTCACGACGAGTTTGTTAATCTCATATTCCTTGCCGTCAGCTAAAAGTGCCGATTGCGCCAACGCCAACTCCCCGCCGCTGTAGCACAAATCAAAAATAATCGTCGCACGTTCACCGCCCGCCGCATTTGTAATTTTCACTTCGTAGCGGTCGCAGTCATAATCTTTCCCGCCGACATTTTTTTTCATGCTCTCGACAAAAACCGGTTCACTCATAGCCGCCGAAACTTTGTGGAAGCGGTCGTGCCAATTAAAAACCGCCAACTCATTCGGCAGGGCAAGCGATTCATAAATACTCCTCCAACCTTCAACGGGATTTAAATTCTCGTCGTCAAGTTGATCCTCACGCGCCATCAATGCGAAGTCACTTTCCAGAAACTTATAGAACTTGTCGCCAACGTTCATGAATTCGGGATATTTTTCATGCTCAATGGCGAAGAAATTACCAATGGGATTGAGCACGGATACGATAGCGCGATATGTGCCGCCCAAATTCGTCCGAGCCATGCGCCGACCTTTATCCTGCGCGACGATTCTTTTAACGTTCTTGTCGTCATATTCGACGTAGAAATTATCCGATGCCAAAATTTTTCGATACTCCTGCGCCATAGGTTGTTCAGCAGAACATTGCGCCGCAATCATCATCACCGCCACAATCAGCAGAATTAATCTCATATCCTCAACTCCTAATCCCTGTTCCCAGTTCCCTGCTCCCTGATTATACCATATGCAATGAAAAAATTAACCCTTGCCATTTTATTAAGTTTTGATAAAATTTTTTCTAAACTATTGCTACACCCCCCCCCAGTGCATGTTATAATTTAGCTACTAGCAACTAGCTAGCAGCTAACAGCTAGACAGGAGGTGATTTTCTTGGCGACGCAACTTGGAGTTATCAAGGCGTTCATGAGGTCGTTGGACAGTGCAATTGCTTCGGGCGTGACGGCTCTTGATAACGCCGTTCGAGCTTGTTCGAGTTTTGATAGCATTAAGAGCGTCATCGATAATTTAATCCGTGATTGTTATCGTGCGGAAAGTCCCGAAGATTTTTTGCGGGATTATTGCGGCATTGTCCTCACCAACACTGACACCGGCGCGATTACCGGTTCCGACGCGGGTAATCTCTTTCCGAAGACTGCCAAAAGTATCGTGCCGGAGATTGGCGAGAGTTCCTATCCCGAAGAAACGACTTTCACCAAACGCGGCTTGACTGTCGTTGTCCCCGAAAAAAGCACTCTTACCACTGACCAACAGACAATCGTTCAAGGACTTTACAGCTGGTGGATTGATGAATCGCTTAACCTTATCGAACAATCTTACGGCTACAGCTTCACTGACAGCGACGCCACATGTACGAAAATCACCGTGAAATTTATTGATGAGCCGGATTCATTCACTCTGGCTTATGTCACACCGGGAATTACTTATGCGGGCGTGGCCAGACGTTTATCTTTGACAATTAATATGGGCTGGTACAGCAACCTTTCTGCGGACGATAAAGACGGTGCAGGCGATAATGGCGGCTACTTTTTGGACAGAACCATTGCCCACGAGCTGACCCACGCGATTATGGCGGCAAAAGTTTATGACATGATGGAATTGCCGACTTTTATCGTTGAAGGCTTAGCGGAACTTACTCACGGAGTGGACGACGAAAGACTTTATGAGATTTTGGAGCTTGCCGAAAATCCCACATTGCTTTCGCAACGCTTAAATACTTATGCTGATTCTTATTCGGGGGGTAATATTATGGATTACGCAACGGGCTATATTTTCTTGCGCTATCTGGCTAAGCAAGGCGCAACGAATTTGGCGGCGACGGCTACTGCGCTCGACACTGTCAACATTGATGACGGGGCTTTGATTACCGGCACTTCCGCTGATGATACCATTATCAACGGTGGCGAAAAAGTCACAATAAATAGCGGCGCAGGGGCTGACCAAATCACTAATTATGTTGCCGCGCAGATGGATAGCAGCGGTCAAATTTCAGGGTTAATTATGTTCGGCAACGACGCGCTCATCAACGGCGACACTGGCGACGATTTAATTGACAATTACGGCGCAAAGGCTTCAATTTACGGCGGGGCTGGTAACGATACCATTTTCAATAACGGCGTAGCGGTCTTTGATGAGGATATGAATCTCCTTCAATACGTCCCCATGGATTACGGTTATTTGATTGACGGCGGCGCGGGTGATGACGTTATTTACAACGAAAATGATTCTGCGACATTGAGCGGCGGCGCAGGTGCTGATGTCCTCTACAATGACGGCGGCGCAAATGTCCTGTTCAATTACTCGGCCGGCGACGGGGTAGACACTATCGAAGGCTTTAATGAAACGTCGACGCTTTCAATCACCGGCGGCACATATTCTGCAACAGGTGACGGTGAGGGTAATGTTCTCGTGGCGGTCGGCGACGAAGGCGTTATTTTGCTTGGAGCGGCCAGCTTGACGGCAATTAATATCGTCGGCACTGGCGACACTGATACCACTCCCACTGATACTACTCCGAGCGGCAATCAACCTATCAACGTCACCAACACCGAAAGTTCAACCGTAATCAACGGCACGGCTTATGACGATACCATTGCCAACAGCGGCTCACGTGTCACAATAAATAGCGGCGCAGGGGCTGATTCTATCAACTCCTACAACAGTTCCAACGTCACTATCGACGGCGGCGCGGGTCATGATGAAATTATCAACGGCTCTAACTCTACCTCGATTAATGGCGGGGCTGATGATGATTTCATTTCAAGCAAAGGTTCGACGGTTACTGCAGTCGGTGGAGCGGGTGCTGATTCTATTATCAACTTCGGCGGCGCAAATGTCACGATGATTGGCGGTGACGGGGCTGACTTTTTCCTCAACGAAGGCAACAAAGTTTCAATATCGGGTGGCAGTGGAGCTGATTATATCCAAATCTACCATGCTTCCGACGCCGTGACTGCTGAAGGTGGCGCGGGTGATGATTACATGGAAAATGCCGCGTCCAATGTCACGCTCAACGGCGGGGCAGGGGCTGATTCTATCGCCAACGTTGCTGACAATGTTTCCGTATCGGGTGGCGCAGATGATGATGTCTTGGTTAATTCCGGCGCAAACGTCGTATTCACTTATTCCTCCGGTGACGGTATCGACATGATTGGCGGCTTTAATGAGACTTCGACGCTTTCAATCACCGGCGGCACTTACTCGACCAGCGTTGACGACGATAATAATATTTTCGTTATGCTCGACGACGGAGGAGTTATTTTGCTTGGAGCGGCAAGTCTTTCGGCTGTCAATATCGTTGGTCAAGGCGACACTGATACCACTCCCGCTGATACCACTCCCGGCGGCAATGAGGGCGAGAATTACACCGAAGGCATTTTGATTACATTGGCTTCAGGCGGTGATGCTGTTCGCAATTACGGCGACAAGGTTACAATCGCGGGCGGCAGTGGTAATGATTACATTGTCAATCACGCCGAACAAGTTTCAATCAACGGCGCGGCGGGTGCTGATGAGATTTATAATTATTACGTCTATGAAGTTGACGCGAACGAAAATGTCACGGACACATTGAGCAGTGGCGATTATGCGACCATAAATGGCGGCAGCGGTGATGATTATATCGGCAATGTCGGGGCAATGGCTACGATTTATGGCGGCGACGGCAACGATTCTGTCGACAATCTGGGCGTGTTCTTGTATGACGAGGACGGAGAATATGTTAAACGCCTTTCCGCTACGGACAGATTTTTGATTGACATGGGCGCGGGCAATGATAGCGTCTACAACGAAAATCACACTGCAACGATTATTGGCGGCGCAGGTAATGATACCGTTGAGAATTGGGGCGACACTGTCACGGTCGATACGGGCGCGGGCAACGATTCGATTTACAGCTACAGCTACTACTCAACTCTCAAGGGCGGCGCGGGTAATGATATTATCTCCCTGCACGCTGAAGGTCATAACAACGTGATTCAATATGCCTCCGGTGACGGCAACGATACGATTTACGGTTTGACTGCGACTGATACTTTGCAAATCGGCAATGGCAACGGTTCCTACTCATCTGCCAAGAGCGGCAACAATGTTATCGTCACGGTAGGCAGCGGCAAGATTACTATCGTCGGTGCGGCAAGTTTGTCGGCAGTAAATATCGACGGCAAGGAAACTGATACGAGCGTCTTGACCGTCACGAACTCGACGAAATCACCCGTCACAGTTAGTGCGTCAGTTAGGACAATCGACGCCTCCTCAAGGACGACAGCCGTCAAAATCACGGGCAACAAATATGCCAATTCAATCAGCGGCGGCAGTGGCGTTGATTCGATTTATGGCGGCAGTGGCAACGATTCAATTTATGGCAACGCCGGCAATGATAAACTCTTCGGTGAGGCAGGCGCGGATAAGATTTACGGTGGCGCGGGAGCTGATACGATTAACGGCGGCACGGGCAATGACAAGATTTACGGTGAGGCCGGTAACGATTCGCTCAACGGCTACGACGGTGCGGACACTATCAGCGGCGGTGACGGCAATGACAAGATTCTCGGCGGCAGTGGTAAAGATTCACTGGCGGGCGGAGCAGGTGCCGATACAATCAGCGGCGGTGACGGTGAAGATAAGATTTACGGCGGCGCGGGCAATGACAGCTTGAGTGGCGGCAATGACAATGACACGATTCACGGCGGCGCAGGTAATGATAAAATCTTCGGCGGCTATGGCGATGATTCGCTTATCGGCTCTGACGGCAACGACACGTTAAGCGGCAATGCGGGCAATGATAAACTTTTCGGCAATGAAGGCAACGATAGCTTAAATGGCGGTGACGGTGCAGATACATTGCTCGGCGGAATAGGTGCTGATAAACTCCTTGGTGGCAACGGCAATGATTCATTGAGTGGCGGCGACGGTAAGGATACGCTCACGGGCGGCGCAGGTAATGATATTCTCCTCGGTGGCAGCGGTAATGACAGCTTGAGTGGCGGAGACGGTAAAGATACGTTGAATGGCGGAACAGGTGCCGATAAACTTTTGGGCGGCGCAGGTAACGATTCACTTCACGGCGGTGACGGCAACGATTCACTCTGGGGCGGCAAAGGTAATGATACTCTCTGGGGCGGCAACGGTTCGGATAAATTTATCTACACTTCGGGCGACGGCAAGGACGTTATCTTCGGCTTTGATGACAATGACACCCTCACGCTTGACGGACTTACCTTCACGGCGACCTACAAAAATTCCGCGATAACCTTCAAGGTTGGCTCAACTGCTTCTGCTATCACCCTCAAAGACTTCACCGCTACGACCTTCCACATCAACAAAGCCACCTACGAAATCAGCGGCTCCAAGCTCGTCAAAAAATAGTAGCTAGCAGCTGGCAGCTAACCACTAAAACCCCCTTGCGCTGAAAAAGTTTCTGTGCTAAAATGCGCGTGTCTTTTTTCAGAGAAGAGGTGATTATCATGTCTGCTTACTGTGAAATTTGTCAAAAAGGCGCGATGTCCGGAATGAATGTGAGCCACTCGCACCTCAAAACTAAACGCAAATGGAAACCGAATATTCAACGCGTGCGTGCCATTGTCGACGGCGAAGTTAAGCGCGTCAACGTCTGCACCCGTTGCCTTCGTTCCGGCAAAATTCAGCGTGCAATTTAAGTTTCAAGCAAAAATAAAACTCCTCGACTTCGGTTGAGGAGTTTTTGATTTTGTCTGCTTCAAAAATGTTGAGGCGGATTTTTTTATGCAAAAAAGCCCCGACGAGTTGTCGAGGCTGTGAACCTAAAATTCAGTTCAAGTTTATTGAATCGTTATCTGTCTGTGATTGGCTTATTGCTGATCCCAGTTCTTGGTATTGTGATTGGCTTTGTAGGTAATGGAGTCTTGGTTGTCAGAGAGGACGAAGCTGATGTCAGCAGTGCTGTTGACAGTCAGGGAGCCGCCGTCCTTGAAGCTGACATACGTGCCGCCATTGGTAACGTCGGTGTTAGCGAAGTCGATGTCGTCCATCGAGCTGCCGGTGATGTTGATAACGTCGCCGTCCTTCGCATTGTTGATGACGTCATGGCCGTTGCCAATCTCATAATAGAACGTGTTGTGACCGGAGCTGCTGCCGTAGAGAACGTCGTCAGCATCGCCTGCGCCGCCCCACAGACTTGCGTCGCCGGAGCCAGCGTAGATGGTGTTTTCGACATTGTTACCGGCCAACTCAACCGTAGCTGTCGAACCGCGCGCGTCGATAACCGTGAAGTCACCAACGAAGTCAACGCCGTTACTGCGTTCGGGGCTCTCAAGCCAGATCTTAGCTTCGGTAACGCCGGAAGCAACTTTGACAGTCGCATTCTCTTCGGTTGCATCGTAGAAGTCCGCAACGCCGTCGAAGGTTACGCTGGTCGTGCCGATTTGCGCAATGGTGTTGTCATCAACCATGAAGTCTTTGCCAACAGCATTTTCGATAACGGCAGTCTCAACGTTGTCACCGTTCTTGATCTGGAGCGTGACGGAGCCGCCGGTGGTCGCAACGATTTCGGTAACGTCATTGTTCGCCAAGTCGAGCGTGAGTTTGTCGGAAGTCTCGGTGACGCCGAACTGGAAGTCCTGAATCAGGTTGGTTGCGCCGTCGTTCATGCCCAGTACGAAGAATTCCGTGGAGCCGAACTTGTCGGAGCCGTTGTAGCCGATCAGGACGTTGTTGCCGCCCGCGCCATAAAGCGAAGTCTCGCCGGCACCTGCCTGGAGATATTCTTCACCGCTGCCGCCGTAGAACTCGGTCTTGCCGTAGCCGCCCTTGAGGCTGACAATGCCGGAGTAGTAAGCAGTGTCGCCCGCAATCTTCGAACCTGTCCAGTTGCCGTCAATGTCAACCGTGACATCGCCCGTGTAGTTGCTGAAGTCAACGCCGCTGTTATTGCCGCGGAAGTAGTTCGGAACCGCACTATCGGTAACAGTTGCGTACTTATCCGTAGCCACGACTGCGCCGTTGTAAGTCTGGTTGCCGCTCTTGAGCTTGATGTTGACGAAGTTGCCGTCACCTGCCGCAGCTTGAGCCGAATAGCCCGTGCCGCTGATGATCAGGTTCGTGCCGTCATAGCTGGCGTCGCCCGCATTGTCGTTGATGTTGACATTGAGGACATCCGCACTGTCGCCATAACCGGTCGTCAAGCCGTTAATCGTCGTGTTGCCTTCCGCGATAACAACTTCTGCACCGCCGCCGTTGAGGCTGACCATGTTGTTGCCTGCGCCCGCATTAACCGTGTCATTCTTGCCGGCGTAAATGCTGTCGTTGCCCGCACCGGTTGTAATCGATGCGCCCGCCTTCGAGCCGTCCGTATTGCCGAGAACCATAATGTTATCGGAAATGTCAGCGGTGTTGAAGTTGGAAACGCCCGTGCTGTTCGTGAAGCCGACGAGCTGCTGGTCGCCCTTGTAGTTCTCAAGCTTGACAAGCGTCTGCTGCGTGGAGCTGTTGCCATTGACGACGACTTCAGTCTTGTTATCGCCGCGCTGAATCGTGACAACGCCGTCTTGGAACTTGAACAGGTCGCTGGTGATTGCCGACTGCAGGTCAGAAGCTTTGCGCTCGTGGACAACGATTGCGTCGCCGCTGGTCGCATCATAGTTCTCAAGCGTGACTTTGCCGTTCGCCGCAGCATAGGTGAAGAGTTTATCTTCACCGCCCGCAAGCATGTTGAACGTCGTTGCCGCACTGTCGCGAACAACTACGCTGTCATTGCCGCTGCCGCCGAGGATGTTGACTTCGTCGCCGCCATCAACGATTGCAAGGTCGCCGCCGTCGCCGAAGACGATGTTCTTCGTGCCGCTCGCGCTGTCATCAACAACAGCCTCATTCTTGCCCTCGTCATTGAACGCAACAGACTGCGTTGCGCTGCCGTCGAGATAAACTTTCTTCTGGCCGGCAACTGCAGGATCTGCGTAGTTGAGGTCGGCTTCGCCTTCAGGCGTGACAACTTCCGGATTCTCCGGCATACCAAGCAACGCTTCGATGCTGTCGCGGGACATTGCGTTGTTGATAAGCGGATAGGTCGGGTCGAAGATGTAAGCGCTCGTGCCGTTGTCGTCGCCGACAATAACGTTGCCTGCAACTTCATCAGACGTGAATTCGACGCCGTTGACCGTGACCGGGCCTTCGCTGACAGTCATGGTTGCATCTTCATCAAGACCGCTGATTTCGCTGCCCTTAATCGTAACGTCGCTAAGGTCGTTGCTGATGACATATTCTTTGCCGTTGACGTTGAAGGTTTCTTCTTCGCCGCCGAATGTCGTCAACTCAACCGTCGTATCGGCAGTGATCGAGTCGCCGCTGATAATGCCGGTAACTTTGTCGAGAGCCGTACCGCTTGCGCCGCCAACTGCCGCCAAGAAGCCTTTGCCGTTGAAGTTAATCGCCGTGTCGTTGACGCTGATACCAACCGCGCTTGCGCCGCCGAAGCTGACAGTTCCGTCGAGGTTTTCAATCGCTACGACTTCGTTGCCGCCCGCTTCGTTGAGTACAAAGCCAACAAGAGTTTCAGTCTGTCTATCTTTTTGGTGAGCGCTCCAATCAACTGTGCCTTCGCCGCTGATTTCAAACTGCTGGTTTCTGAAGAAGTCATATTGACCGTCGCCGTCGACACCAACAACACTTGCATTGGCAACCGCATTGATTGTTGCGCTGTCGCTGATGCCAAACAGGACATCGGATCCGTTGACATTAACGCCATAGCCAAGGAAGTTGTCGCCATCAACATCAACTTGTTTATCGTTAATGGTCAAGCCGTCGATCGCGCCGAGTGCAACTGCTTCTTGTTCGTTCAAGTTGCTGATAGCGGTGATTGCACTTGCGCCGTTCGTCGTGAAGGTAACTGCCTTGTCGCCGCTGATAATAATCATGCCGCTTACGTCGGTGATAGCAATCTCGCCGTCAGTTTCAAGCGTCGCGATTCCGCCCGCGTTCTTGAGTGCAACTGCGCCGCTCAAGCCCGCAATCTTATCTACGCCCGTGCCGTCACTGTTGCCGACAACCGCGAATTCACCGTTGCCAATGCCGTCGTCAGTGACAGTTTCGGTAATATCGAAGTTCGCGCCGTTGACTGCAACGCCTGCGAAGTCGCTGCTCTTAGCCGTGGCCTCAAGGTCTTCAATACCCGTAACTTTACCGTTGCCGTCAAGGTTGAAGATAACGCCGGTTGAGTCTTCGCCTTCAATCGTGAACGCTTGACCGCTCGCGAACGTGTACTTGCCGGCCTCGTTGGTGACAACCACTTGTGCGCCGCCGTCTTTGACAATCGTGACATTTTCGCCGCCGATATTTGTCAGACCGCCGACCGCACCGCTTGAGCTGCCGCCTACAGCAAAGTTATCGTCGCCGACTACTTCAACCGTCTGGCCGTTAATCGTCAAGCCGTTGAGGTTGCCGCCGACAAGTCCGAATTCACTAATGCCGTCAATGCCGGTGACTACGCCTTCCTCGTTGAGAGCGAATTCAACTTCATTATCGACCATCGTCGTAAACGACTGTCCGCCAATCGTGAATACGCCTGCCGAGTCGGTCTTAACAACTTCTGCGCCGCCCGCGTTGATGACATTTGCACCGCCGCTGACTTTCTGAATCTCGCTGATTCCGGTATCCGCGCCGACAACTGCGAAGTCGCTATCATTTTCGATTTCAACTTCAGCATCGTTAATCGTGCCAACGCCGTTGAGTGCACCCGTGAGAGTTGCGCCTTCGTCGAGATCGTCAATGCCGACAACTTTGCCGCTCTCATCAACCGTGAAGCCAACGCCGTTGCTGTCGCCAACAACTTTGAACTCGTCGCCGCCAATGTTGACTGCGAAGCTTGCGCCAGATACGAAGACTCTTTCAGCACCGTCCGCGCTGACAACAGATGCGCCGTCATTCAAGCCGCCAATGCCGTAAACAGGATTGTAAACGAACGTATCCGCACCTGCTACAACAATCGGGCCGTCCGCGCTGTCATTCATGGTCAAGCCGTTGAGGTCGCCGCTGACAGTTGCGCTGTCTTCAATGTCGTCAATGCCCGTGACATTACCTTGAGCGTCAACCAAGAAGGTTACGCCGTCAGTGCTGCCCTGAACCGTGAACTGCTTGCCGCCGATTGTGAACGTGCCGTCGCCGTCAGTGTCAACAACAGTGATGTTGCCGGCCGTCTGGACAACTGCGCCGTCATCAATGCCCGCAATGCCGATACCGCTCGCGCCGCCGTTGATGATTCCGATATTGTCGTCGTCCGCAACGGTGAGCGTCGAATTCTGGTTGATAGCGAACGTTCCGGACAGTGTGCCGATAACAGCTTCGCCCGCATCAATGCCGTAAATGCCGGTGCTGTCAAAGACAGTTTCTTCCGCGCCATTGCCGACAATCTGGACTTTCGCGCCGCCGGAGTACGTGAACGTCGCGTTAGCGTCGCCCGTGAATCCGATAGCCGTAGCATTTTCAGCCTGGATAATGTCAACCGTGCCGCTCAAGCCGCCAACCTTCGTCAAGCTCACGAGATCGCCATAAGCCGTAGCCTGGCTGCCCGTCACTTGAACTGCCGAGCCGTTGACACTAACCGTGTTGCTGAAGTCGCCGGTCATGGTGCCGTCGAGCAAGCCAATCGCCTTGATATCGTTGTCATCATTGAGCGTGAACGAAACGACTCCGTCGGCGTCGTCGTTAATGACAATGTTGTTGTCCATGATCTGGTACGTGCCGACTTCGCCCGTGATGTAGGTCGATACGCCGCCGCGAGCCGTTACAACTGCGCCGTCACTCAAGCCGCCCAACGTAAAGCCTTCATTGAGGATTGCAACATTGTCATCATTTTCAATGCCGAGAGCTTCAACATTGCCGTTGATGAACAGCCCGTTGAGGTCGCCTTCAACTATTTCGTTAACGTCGAGGTCGTTAATCGCCGTGACCGTCTTGGTCTCATTATTCCACGCGAAGGATACGCCGTCAGTCTCGTCTGCACTTTCAAGCTCAAATGCTTTGCCGCCGAACGTGAACGTGCCGACTTCGCCTTGAGCCGTGTTGAGCAGATCAACTGCCGCCTCATTGACAATAGAACCTGCCAGCAGGTCAGTAATGGCCATGCCGTCTTCGGTCTTCTCGTAGGTGAAGCCGCCGCCCTGAATGTCAACGTTGACTGCGCCGACATCAGCAAGCGTCTCGCCGAGGAGAATGCCGCCCGTCGCGTTGGTAACTTTCACGCCTGCGCCGACATCATCAATGCCCGCTACGCAGAGGAGGTTGCCTTCGAGATCGGTAGCAACTTGTGCACCGTCTACGCTGCTGTTGAACTCAACGCCAACTTCGTCAAACTGGAACTTCCAGCCAGCCTCGGACGAAATGACGAAGTAATCTTCTTTGTCGCCGCCCGCGATAGAGCCGTTAGCTTTGGTGATCGTGATGTTCTTGGTGACAGTCGAGCCGTTCTTCGTGATTGCCGGTGCACCGAACAATTCACTTGCACTCGCATCGCCGATATCGAAGTCATTGGCCAAAATGTCGCCTGCCAACGTCAAGCTGTCGCCAACTTCGCTGAATACGAAGCCTGTCGCAGCACCTTCAGCAACCGTGAAGTACGCAGCATTTTCTTTTTCCGTCGTGAACGTGAACGTCTCTTTAGTCGAGCCGTCGCCGAACTGGAAGGAACCGGTCTTGCCGCTTGCAGTTGCCGGAGTATAGATCTTATCAATCGCGCCGCTTGCGTAAATCTTCGAGCCGGCGAGCAGACCCGTCAAGCTGCTGTCGGTCGCGTCGAAAATGACTTCGGTGTCGAACTTGCCGTCAATGTTGACGAACTCGCCGTTAATCGTGAAGCCGCTGGTCGAGCTGGCCTTTTCAGCCTTGAGCAGAGCCGCAGTCGCCGCGTCGAGCGTTACCGTATTGCCTTCGCCGACAACTATTCCGCTGGGCGTCAACGTCGACATGTTGTTGGAGCCTTCCGTCGCCTTGAAGAGTACAGAGTCGCCGCCAACAGGGCCGAAGTCGAACGTGTAAGTATCGAACTCAACCGTGGTATCAGCCGCGAGGTTGCCAACTTCAAACACTGCCGCAACACTGCTGGTCGGAGCCGTCGTCATCGTCAACGTGTAGCCTTCGCCCGTGACTGTCGGCAGGGTCGCAATGTCATAAGTCGCTTTACCCTTGATGTAAGCCGCTTCGAAGTCCTCGGATTTATCATCGGGAACCGTCACGCTGTCGCCCGCATCCGCGAATACAAATCCGGTGATTGCGCCGTCATTGGCCGTGAAGTACGCATCTCCGCCGCTAGCATAGACATAATCGTTGCCGTCAACGTCGGTAATCGTGCCTGCCGTGCCGCCCGGAATGATGATGTCTGCGCCGCCGGCATGGTAAAGCGTATCGTCAGCATTGGCCAGCGTGAGAACCGCATTGCCTTCGCTGTCAACCGTGTAGGTGAATGCGCCGCTTGCAACCGCAATGTAAGTGCTGGTAGTTTCATTGCCCCAAGGCAATCCGGTCGATTCATCAGTTGCAGCCGCGCCGGTAACCGTCAATGCGTCGCCCTTGTTGTCGAACGAAGCAAGCATCTCAACGCCGAGCAGTGTGCCGTCGTCGTCGATATGAATTTCAGCAACGCCCGCAGTCGCATTGTCTTTACGCGTCGTGGAGCTTACTGCAAAGTCAAGCGTCTTGCCGTCTACTTCAACCGTCGTCGTCGTGAACACCACGATTGAATAACCCGTGCTTGCCTTCGCGATTCTGTAGTTGCCGCTCGAAGTTACCGTCAAGCTGTCAACGAACTCAAGCTCGGTGCTGGGATCGTCCACGCTGTAGAGGTTGAGATTCGGCGTGCCGTTGAACGTGATGTAATCGTCTTCCTGACCGAACACGAAGCCTTCCGCCTCATCGTTGTCAAGCGTGAAGTAGGAGTTGCCCGTCGTGTTGTAGGTGTAAGTCGTGCCGGCAATCGTCACCAAGTTGTTGGTCGTCTGCGGCATGAGAATATCCGCACCGCCTGCTGCCGTTACAACAATGCCTTTCTTCGTAGCAGAGCTGTCAGCCGTCAGGTTGTTGATATTGAGAACCAAACCGTCAGCCGTGTTCGTGAACGTGTACGTGCCTTCCGCTACTTTTTCAAGCGTGACATCATCATCATTGAGCGTGAAGCCCTTGTACATGCCCTCAATCTCAACGTAGCTGCCGGCAGGAGCATCGTCGCCCGTCAACATGTTGATGTTGGAGATGGTGATCGTCGAACCGGTCGTGCTAGTCTCAACCGACACTGCCGCTTCATTATCAGTATCCGCCGCGCCGAAGTTGTAAGCCGAAATCGTGACGGTATCAGTCTGGCGAATCACAGTTGCCAATTCGCCCGCGACCGTTGCATTCGCCACTTGCGGCGTGAGGCTGATTGAACCCGTGCCGCTGTAGAAGGAGATTCCGCTGACTTGACCTTCATTGAAGCTCAATGATGCGCTGCCGTCAACAATCTCGAACGTGCCGTTGCGCTCAACAGAAATCATTGCGCCCGCGCCGCTCATGCTGACCGATTCAATGTTGTTGATTGACAGGACGTAATAAGTCGTGCCGTCTTCTTTCTCACGTTTTTCTGCCGTGCCGTTGATTTGGACATTGCCGCTGACGTCCGCAATCGGATTTTCTTGGTTCGCCCAGATCGTTTCGCCATCGGTAACGTCATCTTCGCTCGTGGTCGAAACTTTGCTGGGATTGATCGTGATTTCTACTTCGTCACCATCGCCCGCGCTGTCGTCGCTGATAGTAGTATCGTCTTCGGTGTCGTCAGAAGTATCATCCTCGGTATCGTCCTCGGCGTCATCTTCAGCGTCATCTTCAGCAGCGTCATCTTCTGCATCGTCTTCAGCGTCGTCCTCGGCATCGTCTTCAGCGTCGTCCTCGGTATCATCTTCAGCAGCGTCATCTTCTGCATCGTCTTCAGCAGCGTCATCCTCGGCATCGTCTTCAGCGTCGTCCTCGGCATCGTCTTCAGCGTCGTCCTCGGCATCGTCTTCAGCGTCGTCCTCGGCATCATCTTCAGCGTCGTCCTCGGCATCGTCTTCAGCGTCGTCCT